>JABJEK010000060.1 GCA_018702955.1 Rhodospirillaceae bacterium
CGAATAACCGGGTTGTGCCATAGTCCCGCCGAACGCGCGCAACGAACGGGAGTTGGTTTTGCCCACGCGCAACCGGCGAGTCCTGATTTACAGCCACGATACATTCGGTCTCGGGCATCTGCGCCGCAGCCGTGCCATTGCCCATGCGCTGGTGCAACACGATCCGGGCCTGAGCGTTCTGATCCTGTCCGGCTCCCCCATCATCGGGAACTTCGAATTCCGTGACCGGGTCGATTTCGTGCGCATTCCCGGCGTCATCAAGCTCCAGAATGGCGAATACAAGCCCCTGAAGCTGCCGATGGACATCGAGGAAACGGTGGCGCTGCGCGCCAACATCATTCGACACACCGCGTTGTCCTACGAACCCGACGTCTTCATCGTCGACAAGGAGCCCCACGGCCTGCGCGGTGAGGTGCTCGACACGCTCATCGCGCTGAAGGAACGCGGCACCCAGTTGATCCTCGGCCTGCGCGATATCCTCGACGATCCGCTCCTGCTCGCGCCCGAGTGGCAGACCAAGAATGTGCTGCCGGCACTGGAAAACCTCTACGACGAAATCTGGATCTACGGCCTGCCGCAGGTCTCCAACCCGCTCGAGGGGCTCGACCTGCCCGCCGCGATCGCGCGCAAGACCAGCTATACCGGCTACCTGCGCCGTGCTGTGCGAAACGGTGCGGCCACCCTCGACGCCGAAAAGCCCTTCGGCGATCAGCCCTATATCATGGTCACGGCCGGTGGCGGCGGCGACGGCGAGCTCATGTTCGACTGGGTGCTGCGCGCCTATGAGAATGATTCCGCACAGCCCGTGCCCGCCTTCTTCATGTTCGGCCCGTTCCTCGATCCGGACCTCGTCGCGCAGTTCACGGCCCGGATTGCCCGGCTGCACAATGTTGAATCAGTCACCTTCGACACCCATCCCGAGTCCCTGATTTCGGACGCTGCCGGGATCGTTGCCATGGGCGGCTACAACACCGTGTGTGAAATCCTGTCCTTCGATCGTCCTTCGCTCATCGTGCCGCGCACCAAACCGCGCCTCGAACAGTTCCTGCGCGCATCGCGCATGCAGGAGATGGGGCTGGTCAAAATGCTCGTCCCGGAAGCCGCAGCCATCGATCAGACATCACTGCCCGACTGGAAGGTCATGGCGACCGCGTTGCGCCACCTGCCGCAGCAAAGCGTGCCGTCGGAAGTCGTCGTGCCGGGCCTTCTCGATGGCCTGCGCAATGTGAACCGGCTGGTCGAAATTGCCGCCGGACGCCGCCATGCAGGCATGCATGTCGTTGATCACGACAGATCCGGGCAGCAGACGGGCAACTCTTGAGTCCCGGGACATTGCAGGCCGGATCACGGATCGCCGTGATCGTGAAAGGCTATCCACGCCTTTCCGAAACCTTCATCGCCCAGGAGCTTCATGGCCTCGAAGCCCGCGGGTGCGCGCTCGACATCCAATCGCTGCGCGCGCCTTACGATCCCGCGACCCATCCGATCCACGATGAAATCAAAGCGCCGGTCACCTATCTGCCCGAATATCTCTGGCGCGAACCCCTGCGGGTGTTCCGCAGCTGGCGGCAGGCCCGGCACCTGCCGGGTTATCCCGCCGCCAGGGCAAAATTTCGCGCCGACTGGCGTCGTGATCGCACACCCAACCGGGTGCGCCGCTTCGGTCAGGCATGCGTCCTGGCCGCGGAACTCAGCCCGGCGACGGACCTGCTCTACGCCCATTTTCTGCACACGCCGGCATCCGTCACCCGCTATGCCGCTACAATGCGCGGCCTACCCTTCGCCGTGTCCGCCCATGCCAAGGACATCTGGACAACCCCGGACTGGGACATCTCCGAGAAGATCACCGACGCAGCCTGGCTAACGACCTGCACCCGCGCCGGGGCCGAACAACTCCGCGCGCTCGCGGGCGACGACGACAAGGTGCGGTTGCACTATCACGGCCTCGACTTTGCGCGGTTTCCCCAGGCCAGCACGCCGGGCAAACCCGAAGCCCCGCTGCGCATCGCGTCGGTCGGCCGCCTCGTCGCCAAGAAAGGGTATGACGACCTACTCGACGCACTCGCCCGCCTTCCCGACGATCTCGACTGGCGGCTCGAACATATCGGCGGCGGCATGTTGTCCGGCGAACTCGAAGGCCAAGCCCAGCGCCTCGGGATCGACGATCGGATCGACTGGCGGGGGCGCCAGCCCCAAACCGAAGTCCGCGCGCTGCTTGGCCGCGCGGATTTGTTCGTGCTGGCCAGCAAGATCGCGCCCGACGGCGACCGCGACGGATTGCCCAACGTGCTGCTCGAGGCCCAATCGATGGGGGTGGCCTGCGTCGCGACCGACGTGGCAGGTATCCCCGAGCTGATCATCCATGAGGAAAACGGCATCCTGGTGCCACCTGCCGACCCGGTGGCGCTGGCCGACGGGCTTCGCGCCCTGGCCGCCGACCCCCGGCGCCGGGCCGAGATCGCCGCCGCCGGTGCCCGCGCCGTGCGCGAACGCTTCGACATGAATGCCGGCCTCGACGCCATCGCCGAGGATCTGCAGACGGCCTCGTCTGGAACAAAAGTGGCGGCGGCCTGACATGCGCATCGCCTTCTACGCGCCGATGAAGCCGCCCGATCACCCGGTCCCCTCGGGGGACCGTCACCTGGCGCGGTTGCTCTTGCAGGCACTGCGTTATTCGGGTCATGAGCCCGAGCTCATCTCGCGCTTCGTCAGCCGGGACGGGAAGGGTGACCCCGAACGCCAGGCGCGGCTCAAGGCGCTGGGCGAAAAGCTCGCCGCGCGGCTCGTTCGTCGCCTCGCCGCACGGCCCCCCGAGGCCCGGCCGGAGGCCTGGTTCACCTATCACGTCTATCACAAGGCCCCCGACTGGATCGGCCCGGCCGTCGCGGACGCGCTGGGTATTCCCTACATCATCACCGAGGCGTCTTCCGCACCCAAGCGTGCCGGCGGCCCGTGGGACATCGGCTACCGCGGCGCCAACGCGGCCATCGCGCGCGCCGATGCAATCCTCACCCTCAACAGCGACGACTGGGATTGCCTTCAACCGGTCGCGACGCCACCGGTTCTGCACCGCCGCATGTTTCCCTTCGTCGACGCCACACCATTCGCCGCCGCGACGGCGCGGCGTGGCAATTTGCGCGACGCGCTCGTTCGCGACACCAGCTGGTCCGGCAACACGGTAATCCTGCTCGCCGTCGGCATGATGCGCGCCGGTGCCAAGCAGGGTTCCTACGAACAACTCTCGGCGGCGCTGAAAGAACTTTCCGGCGACAACTGGCGCCTGCTCGTCGCGGGTGACGGCCC
>JABJEK010000061.1 GCA_018702955.1 Rhodospirillaceae bacterium
ACTATGTGATGCTGGTCGCCGACATGTACGGCGTCGGCTATGGCGAACGGGACAAGGAATTCGACGAATTACTCGCCAGTGCCCAGGGCGCGCGACATGACCTGCCGCTGGTGCGCGAAGGCGCGGCGATTGCACTGCACGAGCTGCTCGCGGTCGCGCGGGCGCAAGCGCCAGTTTCCGACAGCCCGCTCGGCGCGATTGGCTTCTGCATGGGCGGCGGGATCGTCCTCGAACAGGCCCGCGCCGGCGCGGACTTCGCGGGCACGGTGATTTTCCACGTAACCCTGCCCAACCCCGTCGAAGAAAAGGCCACGACCGACTTCAAGGGCCGTGTGCTCGCAATCCACGGCCGCGCCGATCCGGTGACGCCGAAGGAAATGATGGATGCGCTGGAAACCGAACTCACCACCGCCGGGGTCGACTGGCAGACCATGACCTTCGGCAACGCCACCCACGCGTTCTGCGTACGCGGCGAGAACAACCCGCCGATGACCCTGTTTGATGAAGAGCTGTGCCAAAAATCCTATGGGATGATGCACGAATTCTTCTCGGAGACGCTCTAGCTCCCTTCATCATGACTGTTTCCGCTTCGACACAAATGACGCCGCGCGCGCGGCTGACGGCGATCGGCATCATGTGTCTCGCATCGCTGTGCTTCATCGCCATGCACGGCTTCATCAAGACGGTGCGAGGCGATGTTCCGATCGGGATGATCATCTGGTCGCAATACACGATCCAGGCCGTCATGCTTACGGCCCTGCTGGCACCGCGCCTTTCGCGGATTGTGACGACCCGACTGCTCGGCCTGCAGGTGTTGCGCGCGCTGGCGCTCATGGCGGCGGTCAGCGGCATGTTCGTCGCGGTCGGCCTGATGCCTCTGGCGGATGCCATCACGATCGGCTTCGTCGCACCGTTGATGATCACGGCGGCGGCGGCATGGTTCCTGAAGGAACGGGTCACGCGCGGCCAGTGGCTGGCCATTCTAATCGGTTTTGGCGGCGTGCTGATCGTCATTCGACCCGGCAGCAGCATCTTCGATGCGGCCTCGCTCGTACCGCTCGGCGCGGCGGTTTGCGTGGCGCTCTATCAGACCCTGACGCGGCCGATCAGCCAGGCCGTGACGCCAATCTCCATGCTCTACACGGCAACGCTGGTCGGGCTGGTCGTGTCATCGTTGGCGCTTCCCTTTGTGTGGGAGACGCCCGAACTCCTCCAGATCGCCTATCTCGGTGTCGCCGCGTGTCTGGGTGCCGCAGCGCATTTTCTGCTGATCCGCGCCTATCATGCCGCCCCAGCCTCGCTGGTCGCGCCGTTTGCGTACACCGAGATTGTCTGGTCGTCCGCAATCGGGTTCGCCGCGTTCGGCGATATTCCGGATAGCGCGACGCTCCTCGGCGCCGCCGTTCTGATCGCCAGCGGTCTCTATCTGCTGCGCAGAGCCGCAGCCTGACACCGCGCACCGACCTGGTCGAAAACGGCGCTACGTGGCCGTGGTGGCCCCGCCCTAGTCATAGCCCCCCCGCGACCAAAGCTGCCGCCAGGTGAACCCTATGAACAACAACGGTATCAATCCCTCGGCTGCGACGATGCGCATGGCCGTTGAGCCGCCGAACCATTCGCCCATGAGGCCGATATTGGCAAATCCGATCAGACCGCTGCCGATGCAGATCACCAGCACACCAAAAAGCCGGCCCCGCATTTCCGGCGGCGCCACGGTGTAGATCAATGTCGACTGCATGGTCGAGAAACCGGACGCGCACAATCCAACGACAACCAACGCCAGCGCCATGGGCACCACATCAACCATCCAGCCCGCCGTGAAGGCAGCGAACAGATAGCCGAGCAAGCCGAAATAGTAGAGGCGTCGATAACTCCGTATGCGCACGCGCGAGGCGATGATGACGGACCCGAGAAATGCACCGCCACCTTCGAGTGCCGTCAGCCCACCGATAATACTTGCCGAGACCTGCAACTCATCGCGACCAACCACCGGAATCATAGCGAGGAATGGAAACCCCCAAAGGTTGAAAATGATCGTCACCAGCATGATGCGCAGCACATCGCGGTCGCGTGCCACATAGGCAAATCCCGCCCGGAGGTCATCGAGCGCGCGTGATGCCGGCCGCAACGCCCCCGCGTTGACGAGTTTCGCCGACACGAACACCAAAACAATCACACAGGCGGCATACAGCGCCGCGCTGAGCATGTATGCGCCGCCTGCGCCCTGCCACTGATAAATCAGGCCGCCGAACAATGGACCGAGCATACGCGTGGCGTTGTTGGTGGCGGCGTCGAGGCTCATCGCTTGTGCCACGCGCGCCATGCCGGCGACATCGCCAAGCATACGTCGGCGCAGCGGCATGTCCGTGGTCCAGACCAGACCTGAAACGAACGAAGCGAACGCGACGAGCCAGTAGGAATCATGGCCGATGAGGAAAAGCACAAACACGGTTCCCGAGACAAGCATCGCACCCAGCATGGTGACGCACATGAAAATCTTCGGGGACAATCGATCCGCAAAGGTGCCGACAATGGAGCCAAACGCGACCAACGGCATCATCCGCAGGATAACCAGCAACGCGACCAGGAACGGCGATCCGGTGGTGTCAAAGGCGTAAACGCCTGCGACCAACATCTCGAGCCAGCGCGCGATGCCGCTGAATATGCCAACCAGCCAGATACGCACGAATTGAAAATTTGTCAGCAGGTCACGCAGGCCGGCGGACGTCGTCATGATCGTCGCATGGTCTGTTATGCCCTTGTTGCCGCGGGGATCCGTTCAACGCGTGACAGGCCGCCAGGGGCCGCGCTGCAGTCAACAGCGTACGACGCCGAACGACGCCACGCATAGCTGGAACCGAAATCCCGTGCGTGCGCTTCAGCGGGGGGTCAGATTACGAGGAGGGTCAGATCGCGAGGTATTGCTGGCGCAGTTCGGCGCTATCGAGCACGTCCTGGGCGGTGCCGTCGAACACGACCTGCCCCATGTCGAGGATGATCGCGCGGTCCGCGAGATGCAGTGCCGCGATGGCGTTCTGCTCAACGATAATCGTGGTCATGCCCAGCGCCTTGATCTGTTCGAGTGTCTTCTCGATCTCCTGCACAATCACCGGCGCCAGCCCCTCATAGGGCTCGTCCAGCAACAACAGCTTCACGTCACGGGCCAGGGTCCGGCCAATCGCGAGCATTTGCTGCTCGCCGCCGGACAGGGTTGTTCCTTCCTGCTTGCGACGTTCGCCGAGGCGCGGAAACAGGTCGTAGACGCGCTCGATTGACCAGCCGATCGGCGGTGCAATCTGGGCCAGCTTGAGGTTTTCCTCGACCGTGAGGCCGGCGATGATCCGGCGGTCCTCCGGCACCAGGCCGACGCCGTTCTGGGCAGCCTGACTAACTTTCATACTGTGCAGGGCCTGATGATCGAGCCAGATTTCACCGGCCTTCAGCGCCGGATCATCGACCCGCGCGATGGCCCGCAAGGTCGAGGTCTTGCCCGCGCCGTTGCGCCCGAGCAACGCCACGATTTCGCCCTCGCGGATATCGAAGCTGACGCCCTGCACGATGTAGCTTTCGCCGTAATAGGCGTGAATGTCCCAACAGGAGAAATAGGCCGGCTGGCTGCCGGCACTACGGGTCGGTTGCTGTCCCGGCGCCGCATCACCGGGTTTGCCCGTCTCGCTACCTGCCATCACCGGAGTTTTCGCATCTGCCATGTTTACAACGCTCATAGATGTGCGCCCCCGAGATAGGCTTCCTGCACCCGCGCGTCACCCTTGATCCGTTCGGGAACATCCTCGGCAATGACCGTTCCTTGCGCGAGCACGGAGATTTTCTCCGCGAGAGAGAAGACGACGTGCATATCATGTTCGATCACGACCATGGTGACACCCTGGTCGGCAATCCGGCGCATCAGGTCGATCGTGTTGTTGGTATCGGCGCGCGACATGCCCGCCGTCGGCTCATCAAGCAGCAAGAGCTTCGGGTCCTGGACCAGGCACATGGCGAGCTCAAGGCGCCGTTTGTCACCGCGTGACAGCTGCCGCGCCAGTTCCTGCGACTTTTCCGCGAGACCGACGTCGGCCAGACATTCATGTGCCGCTTCGTGGATTTCGGTTTCCCCGCGCACGGCCTTCCAGGCATTCAAACGGAATGATCCGTCGCGCTTGGCCAGAGCCGGGATCGTCACATTCTCCAGCAACGTCATGTCGTCGAAGATTTCCGGCGTCTGGAAGACGCGGCTGACGCCCGTCTGATTGATCTGGTGCGGCTTGAGCCCAAGCAACGACTGGCCATCGAACAGGACCGTTCCCGTATCTGGCTCAAGCCTGCCGACGAAGCAGTTGAGCAGCGTCGATTTGCCAGCCCCGTTGGGCCCGATGATGGCGTGTACCGTGCCCGCCTCAACCTCCAGATTGACGTTGTTCAGGGCACGCAGACCGCCGAAATTCTTGTTCACGTTCTCAACCGATAAAATGCTCATCACATCACCTACTCGGCCGGTTCCGGGACGCGTTCAATCGGGTCCGGTTTCTCCGGTTCTTCCGTATCCCGACGCAATAGACGCGCGACCAGCGATCTTATTCGATTGAACCCTTCCATCAGGCCACCCGGCAGGAAGATCACAATGACCATGAACAGCGCGCCGAGGGTCAGATGCCAGCCCTCTCCCACGAACAACGACGAGACCGAGACCATCGCGTGCTGGAGAAACGCCGGCAGGAAGTCGAAGAGCTGCGTCAGAACGCCTTCGTTGAAGGCCGAGAAAATGTTCTCGAAATACTTGATGACGCCAGCACCGATCACCGGGCCCAGCAACGTCCCGGCACCACCGAGAATGGTCATCAAGACGACTTCGCCCGATGCCGTCCACTGCATCCGCTCAGCACCCGCCAGCGGATCCGTCACGGCCATCAGCCCGCCGGCAAGTCCGGCATACATGCCGGAAATTACGAACGCCGCCAGCGTGTAGGGACGCACGTTCAGTCCCGTATAACTCATGCGGTTCTGGTTGGATTTGACGGCGCGCAACATCATTCCGAAGGGCGACCGGAAAATTCGCATCGACAGGAAGAAGCAGGCAATGAAGATCACCGCGCAGAAATAGAACCCCGGATAACCGTTCATGTGAATGCCGAACAGGTCGGATGACGGCAGTACCGCGCCATAGTCACGCCCGAAGGCCACATCGAGGATGCGGGGATCCGATTGCGCGAGTTGCAGGCCTGTTTCGCCGTTCGTGATCGGGGTCGCCACGGAATAGGCCATGTTGTAGCTCATCTGTGCGAGCGCGAGGGTCAGGATCGAGAAATAGATGCCCGAACGACGCAGCGACACGAACCCGATAATGACCGAGAACAGCCCACCGATCACCGTCGCGACGATCAACGCCAGAATCGGGTTCATGGAGAACAGTTTGAACGTCCACACCGCCGCATAGGAGCCAACACCGAGGAATGCGGCATGGCCAAAGGACAGGTAGCCGGTCAGGCCGAACAGAATATTGAAACCAAGGGCGAAGATGCCGAAGATCGCAAACTTCTGCAGGAGATCAGGATATCCCGCGCCGACCGGCGTGAGGAGAAACGGCGCGGCCAGCAGAACAACCGAGAATCCGATCAGCAGCATCCAATCCTGTTTCGGGGTGGTGTTTCGACCCATGGCTATTGCTCCATCACGCCCTTGCGGCCCATCAGGCCGCGGGGACGCACGAGAAGGATGACGACGGCGATCAGGTATATGATGATCTGATCGATGCCGGGAATTATCGCCTTAACTTCATTCATCGACGCGAAGCTCTGGACGATGCCCAACAGAAACCCGGCCACCACGGCCCCGGGCAACGAGCCCATGCCGCCGACCACGACGACGACGAAACTCAGGACCAGGAAGTCCATACCCATATGATAGTCGGGGCTTAGGATCGGTGTGTACATAACACCGGCTAGGCCGGCGACGACCGCGGCAATCCCGAACACGATGGTAAAGCGCCGATCAATGTCGATGCCGAGCAGGCCGACGGTTTCACGGTCTGCCATCCCGGCACGTACGACCATGCCGAAGGTCGTGAACTGGAGGAACGAGAACACCGCGCCGATCACCAACAAGGAAAACAGGAAGTATATCAACCGCCAGGCCGGGTAGACGACGCCACCGGCCTGCAGGCCGATCATCGCGCCAAAATCCACCATGCCTTTGGCGATTTCCGGTGCCGGTTGGGGGATCGGGTTGGCGCCAAACTGGCTTTTGACGATCTCCTGCAGAACGATCGCCAGACCAAAGGTCACCAGAATCTGTTCCGCATGAGGCCGCTTGTAGAAATGCCGGATCAGGCCGCGCTCCATGATGATGCCGACGAGCAACATGACGGGGATCGCGATGATGATCGAAACCGGTACCGAGAAGTTCAGCATCTGAGTACCGAAATCGCCGAACCATGCCTCAATGTATGGTGTCCGGATTTCGACCGGCGTGCCCCAGGCCGTCAACTTTGTCGGATCAAGCACCACCTTCTCGAACCCGAGCAGGGACTTCACCGCCACCGCACAGAATGCGCCGAGCATGAACAACGCCCCGTGGGCGAAATTGACCACGCCGAGGGTACCGAAAATGATCGTGAGGCCGAGTGCGATCAGCGCATACGCGCCGCCCTTGTCCAGTCCATTCAGAATCTGGAGAAGAATATCGTCCATCAGTACGGCCCCAAAAAGTTGTCGGTCGCCCTAGCTATACGGGCTGGAGCGACCGACAGGTTAACAAAAGGAGAGAAGAAGATCAGGCGCCGTCGTTATACGGGCCCAATTCACCACCAAGCAGTGACGCCGGATACTCGACCTGCGCACGCGGGGTGATTTCAACAACCTCAAGCACGTCGAACTTCGACGTCGGGTTTTCCTTGCCCTTCACAACCAGGACATCCTTGAAGCACTGGTGATCATCGGCGCGGTATTCGGTCGGACCGTTGCCCAGTCCGTCGAACTTGAAGCCTTCCATCGCAGCCCCGACACCCGACGGGCGGAACGTGCCGGCCCGCTGCGCGGCATCGGCATACAGCAGCGCCTGGCAGTAGGTGGTGTGAGCGGCCTGGCTCGGCGGGAAACCGTACTTCTTGCCGAACGAACTGACGAATGCCTTGGAGCCCTCGTCCTGCAGTGACCAATGCCAGTTCGTCGAGCCATAGATGCCCTTGACGTTCTCGCCGGCACCCTGCGCCATCAGGCGACTGTAGAGCGGAACCACGATCGCGAAGTCCTTGCCGTTGACCTGCTTGTCACGCAGACCGAACTGGACCGCCTGGGTCAGCGAGTTGACCATGTCACGGCCGTAATGGTTGAGCACCAGAACGTCCGCGCCGGAATTCAGGACCGGCGTGATGTACTGGGAGAAGTCGCCGGCGCCCAACGGGGTGCGGACCGCGGCCTGAGTCTGCCAGCCGAGTTGCTCGGAGTACTTCTTGATCGACCCTTCCTGGCTCCAGCCCCACGTGTAGTCGGCAGTAAGATGATACGCGACACGATCCTTGCCGAATTCCTTCTCGAGCACGGGGCCAAGAGCGGCGCCGGACATCTCGGTGTTGAAGAAGTGACGAAAGCCGTTGGCGCGCTTGTCCTTGCCGGTCGTGTCGTTCGAGTGGGTCAGGCCGGCCATAAAGATGACGCCCGCATCCTGGCAAAGCCCCTGCACCGCGATGGCGACGCCCGACGAGGAACCGCCGGTGATCATCACCGCGCCGTCCTTTTCAATCATCCGCTTCGCACTGGCGCGCGCTGCGTCCGACTTGGTCTGGGTGTCGCCGGTCACGAAGACGACTTTCTTGCCGTTGACGCCGTTGCCGCGCAGGGCCTTCGACGAGAAGGTGTTCAGCATGCCGCCGTCACCCTCGCCGTTGATGTGTTCGACGGCCAGCTGATAGGCGCGCAGCTCATCCGCACCCTCATCGGCATACGCACCGGTTTGCGGCACGTTGAAACCGAAGGTAACCGTCCCGCCCGTTGGTTCGTTCGTGTAACCCCAGGCCCGGCTGGTCAGAATCGTCGGTGCGGCGATGCCGACACCTGCAATCGCGGTGCTTTTCAGCAGTCCGCGGCGTGAAATAGTGAATTTGCTCATGTGCTTGCTCCCAATTGGTTTTCTTTTGTTTTGGTCATCACGCCGGTCCGAATTCGAAACAGCGCCACAGATCGGCTGTAAAATTTTCCTGTTTCCAAACTGACAGGGATAGTTAAATTTTCAATATTTATTTGTTTTTCAATAGTTTATTTGTCAAAATAGAACGCTGCACTGCGGTATAAATGTAAATTTTTGACTCGAAAAGGGCCAAGTCGATGGAACCACATACGGAATCCAACCTGGACCGCTCGATTGTCGGGACGCGAATTCGGCGGCAGCGACGAGAACTGGGCATTAGCCAGACAGAACTCGCCCGGCGGGTCGGCATTTCCGCGTCCTACATGAATCTGATCGAGTGGAATAAACGGCAAATCGCCGGCACCTTGCTTCGCAAGATCGCCGAGTCCCTTGATCTGGAGCTTGCGGAACTCGACGGCGCGGCAGAGAACCGGTTGTTTGATGCGCTTAATGAGATCGCGCATCTGCCCTCGCTGGCGACGCTCGATATCGAGGACAATCAAACCGGCGAGTTGATTGGGCGGTTCCCCGGCTGGGCACGCGGGGTCGCCGCTCTGGCGCGTTCGGAACAGGAAGCAACATCGCTGGCCCAAACCCTGTCCGACCGCCTGTCAAACGATCCGTTTCTGGGGGAGACCGTCCACCGCATGCTCACCCGTATCGCTGCGGTCCGCTCTGCGGCTGAAATCCTGACCGACTACACGGATACGACCCCCGAAGAGCGCACGCGCTTCTACGCCATTATCAACGAAGAAAGCCGCGTTCTGTCGGATGTCGGCGAAGCGCTGGCCGCCTATCTGGACAAGGTGGACGAGCCCAACCAGACCCTGACACCGCTCGACGAGGTCGAGGCGCTGTTTGACGTCAACGCCAATCGATTTGAAAACATCGAGACCGCCACCAGCGCGTTCACCCACTTCCTGACTGACCCGCATCCGGTCTCGCGCCAAGCCAAGGCCCGCGCCCTGGTCGACGAACATCTACACCCTGTTATCGCCGCCACGATCGGGCGCCACGCGCAGATCGAAACGTCAACGGCACGCGCGCGGGCTCAGCGAGCACTGTTGGACTATGCGGTCGGCGCCATTCTGATGCCCCTGGCCGCCTTCCAGCACCAGGCGGAGATACTGAAATACGACATCGAGGCTCTCGCCGACGCCTTCTCCGTGGACATCGAGGCCGTCTGCCAGCGCCTTACCGCTCTGCCACCCGCGAGCAACCAGCCCCGGTTCGGTTACTACCGCGCCAATGCCGCCGGGGCCCTGATCAAGCAGGTGGGGCTTGAAAGCCTGTCCATCCCCCGCTACGCGCCGGCCTGCCCGCTCTGGGTGCTTTACCGCGCCCAGCAATCACCCGAAGCGGTCATTCGCCAACGCGCCATATTCCCGTCAGGCGCGCGCTTCGTGTTCGTCGCCCGCGCGCGCAATACGGGACCGACGGGATTTGGCAAACCACGGCAATACGTAACCGACATGATCGCGATGCCAGAAGATGACGCCCGCCACACGGTCTATGCGCCCGATCCGACCGCGCTGGTCGAGGAAGTCGGCCCCAGCTGCCGGCTGTGCCCACGCCCCAACTGCGTCCACCGGGTCGAAGACCCGCTCTCGGACTAGCGGACGGACTAGCCTAAAGCATTAGGCACGCGGGTGTGACACCGGGCCCGGGATCGATTATAGGTCGAAGGTTCTTGTTGAGCTGGGGAGGCCCGCAAGCGCATGAAACAGCGCATTCTGTTGGCCGAAGATGAGCCAAATATCGTTGAATCCCTGCGGTTCCTGCTCGAACGCGCGGGCTTCGACCTTGCTGTCGAGAACAACGGTCACGAGGCCCTCTCCGCCGCCCTGGACGGCTCGTTCGACCTCCTGATCCTCGATGTGATGCTACCGGGTATCGATGGCTACGAAATTCTGCGCCAGCTTCGCGCCGACCAAAGGGTCCACGATTTGCCGGTACTCATGCTCACCGCCAAGGGACAGCGCGAAGATCGGGAAAGAGCAATGGACGGCGGCGTCGATGTGTTCATGACCAAGCCGTTCGCCAACGCCGAGATCGTCAGCGCCGTACGTGAACTCGCGCAGCGGACAAAGCCATGACCTCGGCGAACGACCCTGCTGTCCACGACCGCG
>JABJEK010000062.1 GCA_018702955.1 Rhodospirillaceae bacterium
CGGCCCTCGCGACGCCCGCCGGCATCCCAACTCGGGCCTGGGATCAAACTCCCCGGACAGTTGTGAACTGGAAGCCGCCGCCGGCGGCCGAGTTTCGCTATGACCGGACCCGGGCCGGCTGGGACCAGCTCGAGCGCCTCGCATCGTCAGGCGATCGTGACGCGCTGGTGTTCCTGACCCTGATGCGCGCGGGTGCGATCCCCAACTCGGGGCGTAACAACAACCTCTCTGCGCCTTGAAATTTGCCCTTTAGAAACCATTTAATGCCTACGCTGTGTGGCTCATGCGAGCGCATGGCGACTGAAACCCGGGGTGCCGCTATCGGGCCCCAAGGACTGTGATCCCGGCCTTGTTGCAATACAGGGGTGGTGTCGCGGCCCGGAACTCGCTCAAAAGGAGGAGTGACGGCAATGCCACGTTTGTCCCCGCTCAACAGCCCGCTTCTGCTTGGGTTCGATGAATTCGAACGTACGCTTGAGCGTATCTCCAAGGCCTCTTCGGACGGCTATCCCCCTTACAATATTGAGCGCACCGGCGAGACCCGGTTGCGGATCACCCTCGCGGTGGCCGGATTCGCGCGCGAAGACCTGGATATTGAACTCGAAGACAGCCAGCTCACGGTGCGCGGCCGCCAGGCCGAGCAGGACATGCGCGAGTATCTGCATCGCGGCATCGCCACGCGCATGTTTCAGCGCAGTTTCGTGCTGGCGGATGGTGTCGAGGTGACGGCGGCGTCGCTCGACAACGGATTGCTGAACATCGACGTGTCGCTGCCATTGCCCGAACGCAATGTGCGCAAGATCGAGATCGAGGGTGAGGGTTCGCCCGCACTCGATGTGGAGACGAAAGGACAGGCATCATGAATATACGTGACGAAAAATTCAGCCCCGACCAGTTTGCCGCCCTCGGCGTCGACCGTGTCGCCTATGTGCGCCCCGCGGTGGTTGACGGGCGGACCGTCTATACGATCCATAACGCCGACGGCAATGAAATGGGCATGATGGCCGAACGCGATATCGCGTTCGCGGCGGTCAAGCAGCATGACATGGAGCCCGTCAGCGTTCACTGACGGCTTTTTGTGGCAGTGGGCGTGTTTAGCTGGCGGCGCGGAGCGTCTCGCTGGGGGCGAAACCGGTCTCGATCAGCAGCGCATAGATAGCGTCCGAGCTGTCGGAGCCACGCAACTTGTCGCAGAAGGCCCGGTCTCGCATGATTCGCGAGACCCGCGCGAGCGCCTTCAGGTGATCCGCACCGGCGCCCTCGGGCGCGAGCAGCAGAAATACGAGATCCACCGGCTCATCGTCGATCGCATCGAAATCCACGGGCTTTTCGAGGCGTGCGAACACACCCTGCAAAAGGTCGAGCCCGGGCAGTTTGCCGTGCGGGATCGCGAGGCCGGCGCCAACACCGGTCGAGCCCAGCCGTTCGCGCTCGACCAGAATATCGAACACTTTGCGGGCATCGGTTTTCAGAATTTCGCCTGCGGCCTTCGACAGTTCCTGCAGGACCTGTTTCTTGCTGGTCGCGTGCAGATTGGCGATGACGCTGCCGGGTTCGAGAATGTCTTCGATATTCATGAGTTGTCCGCTAGGCCCCGTTGTCCGAGCTGTCCGGCGTGTCGATCCAGCCGACATTGCCGTCCGCGCGACGGAAGACCACGCTCATGCCGCCATGTTTGGCGTTGCGGAAGACCAGCGCGTGACCGTCCGCCAGGTCCATACGCATGACGGCCTCCGAGACCGTCAGGCTTTCGACCGAGGTCTGGTTCTCGGTGATGATCACCGGATTGTCGTCGGTCTGGACCTCTTCGGTCGTGTCCTCGTCGCCGGCATAGGGCGCGATGACATATTCGGGCATGGTCGGCGTGCTGATGGTTTCGCGATCCTGGTGATGGTCGCGCAGCCGTCGCTTGTGCCGCCGCAGCCGCTTGGCCAGATGCGCCAGCGCCACGTCGAAGGCCGCATATGGCTCGTCGGCTTCCTCATGGGCGCGCACATGGATGCCGCGGCCGACATGCATGTTGATGCTGGCGCGGATCCGATAGGATTCGCGCGATAACACGACGGTCGCGTCGATGGCGTCGGCGAAATATTTTTCTGTCGTACTTTCGATCGCATCCTCGATATGGCCACGCAACGCGTCGCCCACATCGATCTGCTGTCCTGTCACATTGATTTGCACGGTATGGAACGCCGTCTGTGGTTGGAAAAGATATGCCCCGGGCCACCATGGGGTGGCCTCGGTATTCAACGCTTTGTTTCTCGCTATACGCGTGACCTGCATCAATGCTGGTCGCAACGCCGTATGTCGTTTTTGTTCGTACCGACCGTTTATCGTGCGGTCTCGGTTTGCGGCGCGGAACTTAGTCAGGCGCCGGATGGGTGTCAATACGGACGGCAACCCTTTCACCGAGATGGGAAGAGGGTCTGGTTTTTCAAGTAACAGCCTGGGATTAAACGAAAATCATCCGGCAGCCCGTTTCATGCGTCGGCGCTCGACAGAAGACGGAATCTTGAGTGAATCCCGATACTTGGCAACAGTTCGGCGAGCTATTTCCACACCTTCGCCGCGCAGCATGTCCACAATCTTGTCATCCGAGAGGATGGACTTGGCGGATTCGTTATCGATCAGCAGTTTGATCTTGTGACGCACCGATTCGGCCGAATGGGTCTCACCATCGGTCGTGCTGCTGATCGCCGTCGTGAAGAAATATTTGAGTTCGAACAACCCGCGCGGGGTCGCCATGTACTTGTTCGTCGTGACCCGGCTGATGGTGCTTTCGTGCAGGCTCACGGCTTCGGCAATGTCGGCCAGAATCAGCGGTTTCAGATGCGCCACACCGAGACGGAAAAACGCGTCCTGCTGGCGAATGATCTCGGTCGCCACCTTCAGGATGGTGCGCGCCCGCTGGTCCAGCGCCCGCACCAGCCAGTTCGCCGCCTGGAACCGTTCCTGCACGAACTCCTTGTCATCCTTCTCGCGGGTCACGCTGGTGATTTCGGCGTAGTAGGCCCGGTTCACCAGCACGCGCGGCAGGGTGTCGTTGTTGAGCTCGATCTCCCAGCCGCCCCCCTGCTTGGGGCGCATCATCACGTCGGCGGTGATGTACTCGGTGCTCGTATTCTCGAATGCCGCCGCAGGCTTCGGGTCCAGTGTCTTCAACTCCGCAAGCATGTCGATCAGATCTTCCTCATCCACACCGCATGCGCGGCGTAGCCCCGGCAGATCATGCTTGGTCAGGAAGTCGAGATTATCGAGCATCGCCTGCATCGCGGGGTCGAGCCGGTCGCGTTCGGCCAACTGCAGGGCGAAACATTCGACCAAGTCACGTGCGAAGACGCCGGTCGGTTCGAACGCCTGGAGGGTTTCGAGGACGCGCTCGACAAGGGAGATTTCACAACCGAGCTGTTCGGCCATCTCTTCGATGGGGGTCGTCAGGAAGCCGCGCTCGTCGAGTGAATCAATCAGTGCGCGTCCGATCAGCCTGTCCGTCGGGTCGGCGACCGATAGATCGAGCTGGTCGGTCAGATGCTCGCGGAGTGTCACCTCACTGGCCATCGTCTGGTCTATGCCAGGCAATGAATCACTATCGCCGCGCGGTGCAGGCGCGCCGCCACCGGCCGAACGGAAGGGGTCGTCCTGCAGGACGTTGGTGTAGTCGGTATCGAGGGGGGCTTCGTCCGACCCAAGGCCGTCGCTGTTGGTCAGGGTTGCCGCGTCACCGTCGTCGCCGCTGTTGGTGACGATTTCGGCCGGGTCGCTGTCATCCTCAATGATCGCATCTTCGCGCTCGAGGAGCGGATTCTCCTCAAGTTCGGATTCAACGAAGGCCGCCAGTTCAAGATTTGACAGTTGCAACAGCTTGATCGCCTGCTGCAACTGCGGCGTCATGACCGGCGCCTGCGTCTGTCGGACGTCGAGACGCGTTGTCAGAGCCATGGTTAACGTCTTCTACAGACTGAATCTTTCGCCAAGGTAAACACGCCTTACATCGGCATGGGATACGATTTCGGACGGTGCACCGCTCATCAGAACAGTGCCCTCGTGCAAGATATATGCCCGATCGACGATATCCAAGGTCTCACGCACATTATGATCGGTGATTAATACACCGATACCGCGATCCTTGAGGTGGCTGACAAGGTCGCGGATGTCGGCCACCGCAATGGGATCGATGCCGGCAAGCGGCTCATCCAGCAGGATGAAATGCGGATGGCTTGCCAGGGCGCGCGCGATTTCAACGCGACGGCGCTCGCCGCCTGACAGGGCCAGCGCCGGTGTCCGGCGCAGATGGCTGATGGAAAATTCGGCGAGCAAATCGTCAAGCATGGCCTCGCGCCGGTCGCGCTCGGGTTCGATCACTTCGAGCACCGAGCGGATATTCTGCTCAACCGACAGGCCCCGAAAGATGGACGCTTCCTGGGGCAGGTATCCCACGCCGAGGCGCGCGCGCCGGTACATCGGCAATTCGGTGATGTTGTGTCCGTCGAGCGAAATCGAGCCGGCATCGGCGGTGAGAAGGCCGGTGATGATGTAGAAGCACGTCGTCTTGCCCGCGCCGTTGGGACCCAACAGGCCCACCGCTTCGCCCTGTTTTACGACCAGCGACACATCCCTGATCACCGGGCGCTTGCGAAACCGCTTGCCAATATTCTTGACGACCAGGCCAGCGTTGCTGGCGACCAGCCGCGGTTTTCCATCGGCGCCGATATCGCGGGAGGTTGTTTGGTCCGTCATTGGTTTCCAGTTGATCCCGGGGTGGATGGGGACGGGCTTTTGGCTTTGGGGAGAAACAATCCACGCACCCGTTCGCCGGACGGCGAGGAGAGAAGACGGCTCTCACCGGTTTCCAAATTAACCTCTGCGCGCTCGCCGTTCAATTGGGTCTCTCCGCGCGTGATTTTGACATTGCCCGTCACCGTGGCGATGCCGCGGGCGGGATCGTAATCGCCCTTCTCGGCGCGCACGATATCGGTGGGGGTCGAGACCAGTACATTGCCCAGGGCGTCAATGCGGTCCATCGCGGCCTGTTGATTGCCCTCACCAAAATGCGCCGTCAGCACGTCGGCGCGAACCCTGCGGTCGCCGCGGATGGCCAGCGCGTCGCCCCGCGCCACGGCCAATTGCTTTGTCTCGTAATATTCCAGGCTGTCGCGCGCGGTGATTGTATCTTCCGCGGTGTCGAGCTGGATGTTGTCGCCGGTCATCACCAGCACGCCGTCATCGATGTCGTAGACGGCCTTGTCGGACCGTGCGACCTCGTTCGCCGAAAAGATGCGCACATTCCCGTTGGCGTCGATGCGGAAGATCTCGTTCTCGCCGGCGGCGTTCGGCCGGTAGAAAGCGATCAGTTCATCGCCCTCGACCGTCACGTCGCCCTGGCGCGCGCGCGCGTTCCCGCGCGCGACATAAAGCTGATTGGCCCGCTGCCATTCAATCCCGTCATCCGCTTCGATCTGGATCGGGCCGTCGCCGCCCCGGCTGAAGCCAAGCGACTGGGCGCCGACGGTTGCGGGTAGTGCGAACCACAACAGGGCCGCGAGGGTCAGAATATGATGTGTCCGGATCATTGGGGTGGTGTCGCTCCCTCGAAGACCGTCAGCCGTGCTGGGCCGAGAAATAAAACCCGCGCACCCGAATCGAGGACCCGGAAGCCTTCGGCGTCGAGAACCCCGAACGGGCCCTGTCCCTTGACCGGGTCATCGCCCGATGCCGTGCTCGTCACCAGATCGACCTGGGCGGTGGTGGTCTGGAACTCGTAACCCTGGTCGTGAAACAGGTTCACGTCACCGGCGAGGTGGAGGATATTGGTGTCGGCCTCGAACCGTCCGTCATTTGCGGTCAGCGCCACCCATGATCCATCGGCGAGGACGATGTCGGCTTTCGGGTTGGTCAGATCGTAGATTTCCCCCCCGTCTGCGGCGTCACCCCGGGCGCCGAAATCGGCCGTGACCTGAAACGGGCGGGCGGCCGAATCGATGCCCTGCAGGCGTGGATTGAGTACCTGTGGCTTGGCCCCACCGGCCGGACCGACGGCTTCGAGGTCGATCCGAAAGCTGTCCTCATCGGGTGCAAGGCGTGGCCAGACGGCGACCAGAACCAGCAACGCGAAGGCGATGCCCGGCAGCAGATACTTCATCGTGGAGACGATGCGCGAGCGGCCGAACCCGCTGCGCCGCCGCCGTGGTGCCGAACCCAGGCGGGACTGGCGTTGCCGGCGTATTTCGCTGGGCGTTTCGGTCAATGTAGCTGTGTTTCCCGCGTCGCTCATGCCGTGTTCAGGCGATGCCCGCGCGCAGGCAGTCGTGAATATGCAGGATGCCCACCGGATGCCGGTCTTCGGCCACGAAGAGGCTGGTGATCTGGGTCGCGTTCATCAGGCCGAGGGCCTCGGAGGCCAGCGCCTGGGCGCGGATGGTTTTGGGGTCAGCCGTCATGACGTGGCCGCAAGTTAGCTGCAGCAATGTGTCCGACATATGGCGGCGCAGATCACCGTCCGTGATGATGCCCGTGAGCCGGCCCTGATCGTCGATCACGCCCGCGCAGCCAAAACCCTTGGTGGTCATCTCCAGAATAGCATCGCCGACGGACGCGTTCGCGTCGAGCAGCGGCAACGCCTCTTCGCTGTGCATCAGGTCTCCGACGCGCAACAGATTCTGGCCCAGTTGGCCGCCCGGGTGCAGGACCTGGAAATCCTCGGCCGTGAACCCGCGCCGGTCGAGCAGCGCAATGGCCAGCGCGTCGCCGACCGCCAGCATCGCCGTGGTCGATGTGGTTGGGGCCAGGCCCATCGGGCAGGCTTCGGCGATGGCGGGCAGAAGCAATGTGCAATCCGCATTGTCGGCCAGGGAGGAGCCTTCACGCCCGGTGATCGCGATCAACGGGACATTGAAGCGGCGGCAATAGTTGATCACATCGCTCAGCTCCGGCGTTTCGCCGGAATTGGAAAGCGCGATCACGACATCGTCGCGCGCGATCATGCCGAGATCACCGTGGCTGGCTTCGCCGGGATGAACATAGAAGGACGGCGTGCCCGTGCTCGACAGGGTCGATGAAATCTTGCGGGCGATATGGCCGCTTTTGCCCATGCCGGTGACGACGGTGCGGCCGGTGGCGCGATGGACAAGGTCCACCGCCGTGACGAAGCGTTCATCCAGTGATTCGCCCATCACGCGCAACGCATCGGCTTCAAGTCGGAAAACGCGCTGCGCAGCGTCGATGTCACGCGACGCTTCGGCTGGATTCGAACTGGTTTTGGCGGTCCCGGTCACGGTTGGGTCAATCGGATCTTTTCAAACGAAGGACCGATCCACGTGACGCGCAAGAAATCCCCGTGAATCAATCGGTTGCAGTATGAGTTGTACCTTATGAATCGTCAAATCCGCCACCGGAATCCGGCCGACCGGACGACGTGACCCGCTAACTGTGTGCGAGCAGGTCGATTTCCGGCCAGCCGGCCAGATCCAGCGCGGCGCGCGCAGGCAGGAAATCGAAGCAGGACTGTGCCAGGCCCACGCGATCGTGGCGTTCGAGCATCGCATCCAGTCGCAGCTTGATCTCGTGCAGGAAGAACACGTCGTTTGCGGCGTATTCAAGCTGGTCGCGGCTGAGTTCGTCTGCACCCCAATCCGAGGATTGCTGCTGTTTCGAGATTTCGACGCCGAGCAATTCGCGGCACAGATCCTTGAGGCCGTGCCGGTCGGTGTAGGTGCGGACCAGCCGTGACGCGGTGCGCGTGCAATAGACCGGGCTGGCGTCGACGCCGAGATACTGGCTGAGGGCGGCGAGATCGAAGCGTGCGAAATGATAGAGCTTCAGGCGATTGCGGTCGGCCAGAAGCGCCTTCAGGTTCGGCGCGTCATAGGCATCGCCTCCGTTGGCCGGGAACTGCACCAGATGCGCGACCCCGTCGCCCGCCGACAGTTGCACCAGGCACAGCCTGTCGCGCAGCGAATTAAGCCCCATCGTTTCGGTATCGACGGCGATCACGTCGCCCAGGTCGATGCCGTCGGGCAGGTCGTTTTGGTGAAGTTCGATATCCACGATGAAGTCCCGATGTTGATGGGGCGCCGCGTGGCGCCAAGCGGGCGGTTGCTAACTCTCGATGTGGCGCCTGTCAACTGAGCTTGGCAGAATGCGCGGCCCGGCGCTATACAGCGGTTGAGTCCGCGAATGCGGCACATCAGTGGAGTGAAGAGATGGCGTTACGTCGGGTGACGGTATTTGGCGGGTCGGGGTTTCTCGGTCGTTACGTGGTGGAGCGGCTGGCGGATCGCGATCTGATCGTGCAGGTGGCCGTTCGTGATCCGGAGGCCGCCAAGCATCTGCGCACACTTGGTCAGGTTGGCCAGGTCACACCCTTTGCCTGCGATGTGACGGATGCCGCGGCCGTCGCCCGCGCGATAGACGGCGCCGACGCGGTGATCAATCTCGTGGGGCTCCTGGCCGAACGCGGCCGTCAGACATTCAAATCCGTGCATGTGGATGCGCCGGCCGCGATCGCGATCGCGGCGGCAAGTGCGAAGGTGAAATCCCTCGTGCATGTGTCCGCAATTGGTGCGGCTGCCAACGCACCGTCGGAATATTCCCGGTCGAAGGCGGCCGGCGAGGATGCGGTGCGCGGGGCGTTTCCTGACGCGGTGATCATGCGCCCGTCCGTGATTTTCGGGCCGGAGGATGGCTTCTTCAACCTGTTTGCCGGGCTGGCGCGCATATCACCGGCCTTGCCGCTGTTCGGTGGTGGCGAGACCCGCTTTCAGCCGGTCTATGTCGCCGATGTGGCCGACGCGGTCGTGGCGGGTCTGACCGACACTGCGGCCCGGGGCAAGACGTACGAACTGGGCGGGCCGAAGGTCGCCAGCTTCGCCGAGTTGATGGCGTTGATGCTCGGTGAAATTCGTCGCAAGCGTCTGCTGGTGTCGATTCCGTTCTTCGTTGGCGATATCCAGGCAACGTTTGCGGGCCTCCTGCCGAACCCGCCGGTCACCCGTGACCAGATGAAATCCCTGCGCGCCGACAACGTGGTGAGCGCGGATGCGGCAACCCTGGATGATCTGGGAATCTCGCCCATCGCGATGGAGTCGATTCTGCCGACCTATTTGCACCGTTACCGGCGCGGCGGACGTTTCGGTCGCACATCGATGGCGCAGTAAATACGCGCAGCGCGGCCTAGAACGCGCCGTACACCCAGCCCAGGATCAGAGCGCCCAGCGCCAGCCGGTAGATCACGAACGGTCCGAACCCGGCAAAGCGCAGCCAGCGCAGGAACAGCGCGATCGCGACCAGCGCGGTCAGGAACGACAATATCGCGGCGATCAACGCGTCACGGGTCAGCACCGCGTTGCCCGTTTCAAACAGCTGCAGGCCGATGAGCAGGCCCGCACCGCCGATCGCCGGGATCGACATCAGCATCGAGAAGCGCGCGGACTCGGTGCGGTCATAGCCGAGAAAACGCGCGGCCGTGATGGTGATGCCGGCGCGGCTCGTGCCGGGGATCAGCGCCAGCACCTGGGCGATGCCGATGATCAGGGCATTGGAAATGGTCAGGTGATCGAGCTTCAGGATCGTCATGCCCATGCGGTCGGCCAGAAACAACAGCACCCCGAAACCGATCGTGGCCCAGCCGACGACTTCAAGGGTGCGCAGATGGTTCTCCACCAGTTCCTGGGCAAAGAAGCCGGCAATGATGATCGGGATTGTCGCGATCACCAGATAGCCGGCCAGGCGGGCGCCGTCATGTTTGCGCCCGCGCAAATTGTCGAACAGGCCGGCGATCATGAACACGAGGTCGCGCCAGAAATAGGCCATCACGGCAAACAGCGTGCCCACATGTACGGCCACGTCGAGGATCAGGGTGTTTTCCGAAAGTCCGAGCAGTTCGGAGCCCAAACGCAGATGGCCCGACGAACTGATCGGCAAGAATTCCGTGATGCCCTGAATAATGGCGAGAACGGCGATTTCGAATAGCGGCATAACGCCCGGTTCCAGCACTGCGAGGAGACCGCTTTATATCACCGGGTCTCGCGCCGGGATATGAGATTGAGCATGCCTACGTACCGCAGCATGGGAACGGTTTTTAGCATCTGAAACATCCGGTCCGGGCATATTGCCTCGACGGTCCGAGATGCTAGTGTCCGCCAATTATTCGACCCGCTGGATTTTTGAATAAGAGGGCAGCATGCCGAACGACAACATGGTCAAGCCGACCGACCGCATCCATACGCAGCAGGCCGATGCGCTCAAACGCAACGCCGAAATCGTCGCCGAGCTCGGCGCGCCGGGCGAGAGCATTGAAGAAGTGCGTGCGCACGCTGATGCGGCTCGTGCAGTCTGGAACGAGGGCGGTCCGGAAATGGCGGTCAACGAGGCGCGGACGATCCCCGGGCCGTTCCGGGATGTGCCGGTGCAGTTCTATCGGCCGTCTGCCGACGGCAGCTTGCCCGTGTTTGTCTATCTCCATGGCGGCGGTTTCCGGATTGGTAGCCCTCTTTCCAACGATCGCCAGTTGCGCGAAATCGCGGCGGCGTGGGGCGGGGCGGTCGTCAGTGCCGATTATCTGCATGTTCCCGAGCACACGTTCCCCGACCCGGTGGACGAGATCGTCGCGGTGGTCGAGTGGCTGGCCGAGAATGCCGGCGACTGGGGTCTCGACACGGACCGGATCGCGATCGGCGGTGCGTCTGCCGGTGCGAGCATCGCATTGGGCACAGCCATCACCCTGCGTGATAAGGGCCGCAGTGATCTCCTCAAGGCCGTCGCGTCGCTTTATGGGGTCCTCGACTACAATCTGGAATCGGATTCCATGAAGGAGCTCGGCGGTGGCGATTTCATGCTCACCGACGAATACATAACAATGGTCTATGACGGGTATGTGCCCGACGCGGCGGACCGGTCCGATCCGCGTGCGTTTGCCGCGAAGGTCGACCCGACGGGCCTGCCGCCGATCTTCATTGCGGCGGCGGAGCTCGATCCGATCCGGGATGATTCCCTGACCTTCGCCGCGACCCTCAAGGCCGCGAAGCATTTCTTCGTGCTCGAGGTTTATCCCGGCATGTTGCATGCCTTCTTCGGCTACTCGGGCGTGGTCGACGAGGCGAAGCGCCTCGTCAACGACGCGGCGACGTTCCTCGGCCGTGCGCTCGGCCAGGGACAGGGCGGCCACGGTGGCCAAGGCCAGGGACGGGCCTAGACCATGGGTGTCGCGGTCGTCGCCCTGCTAGTCTCGATCATCCTGATCTTCGTGGTGCCGCCAGTGGGCATTATCGCGACACCGCTGGCGGTGATCTGGGTGATCCTCGCCTTCGTCTTCAAGGTGCTGGGCTGGGGGTTTGGCGGCGGGCGCAGCTGAGCGTCCGTAGCCTGTACTGCGTCACTACCGCGTCTTCACCGCCTTGAAGCCGCGGGTGACCGCGGGCACCGAATCCTCGATCGGGAAGCGCTCGGCCGACGATCCGCCGACATAACCGTGTAGTTGCGGCGCCAGCTTGATGAATTCCGCGAAATGCTCCGGCGTCTCGATCGACCCGCCATGGCAGGTGATGATCCGGTCGGCGTATTTGGCGCCGAGCGCGTCGGTGCAGATGGCCACCCGCTGCGCCATGTCGTCGTAATTCATGACCGTTTCCGAGCCGATGGTGCCGCCCGAGGAATTTCCGAAATGGACGATGATGTTGTCGACGCCCGCTTCGGCCATCGACAGACATTCCTCCGGCGTGGTGCAGAAGGCCTTCGTGAACAAACTCTGGCTGCTGGCGTAGCCGAGCACCTCGACCTCGCGCGCATAGCCGGTGCCCGTCTCTTCCAGGTCCGAGCGAAATTTGCCGTCTATCAGGGCGACGGTCGGGCAGTTCATCACGCCGTGATAGCCCGCCGTGGCGAGCTGGTCGACGAAGCGGTTCATGTCGCGGGTCGGATCGGCGCACAGGATTCCGGCGACGACCGGACAATCGTCGATGACATTGAGCAGCGAACGTTCACCGAGCTCCAGCGTGATCGCGTTCGCGTCTCCGATCGGCAGGTAGCCGGCCATGGAGCTGTGCCCCTGCATGCGGAAATAGGCGAGAATGTGAGTTGTGATCATGTCGGCGCCGCCGCGCGCGGCCATCTTCGCGGTGATTCCCGATCCGCAAAGCGCGTCATAAATGGTGCGGCCGGCGTCGCGTTCGGCGTTCAGGCGCTGCATGATTGTTTCGTGGGTCAGTTGTGACGCCATCTCTTCATTCCTCCAGGCAAGATTATGGGCGCAGCATAACGGCATTCCTGTCGCTTTTCTCTGCCTGAATGGGCCGTCTCTGCTTCCCTTGAATCGCGCGGCTCGTCTAGGGTGTCGCCGCGATGCGGACCCTCTATCACCTCTGGCTTTGCCCCTTTGCGCGCAAGGTTCGAATTGTACTGGCAGAGAAGAAACTCCCCTTCGAACTCGAGATCGAAAAGGTCTGGGAGCGGCGCGATGAATTTCTCGCCCTCAACCCGGCCGGCGAAGTGCCGGTATTGATCGAGGCGAATGGCGAAGACGGGCCGCCGCTGGTGCTCTCTGACTCCGCCGTCATCTGCGAGTATGTGGAGGAAATCTGCGCCGAGCCCGGCCTGCTTGGCGCCGAACCCGAGGCCCGCGCCGAGGCGCGCCGCCTCGCGGCCTGGTTCGACCAGAAATTCCAGCGCGAGGTGACGGTCAATCTGGTCGACGAGAAGGTCAACAAGCGTTTCCTTGGCCTGGGCGCGCCATCGTCCGCGGCGATCCGCGCCGGCCACGTGAATATCGCCACGCACCTGTCCTATGTGGAGTATCTGATCGAGCGGCGGGACTGGCTTGCCGGCCCGGATTTCTCGCTCGCCGATATTGCCGCGGCGGCACAGATTTCCTGTGTCGACTATGTCGGCGACGTGCCGTGGGAAGATTTTCCCGAAGCGAAGGGATGGTACGCGCGGGTTAAATCCCGCCCCAGCATGCGGCCGATTCTCGCCGACCATATTCCCGGTATTCCGCCACCCAAGCACTACGCCAACCCGGATTTTTAGGGACGCCAGGCTCGACCATTCAGTCCGAGTTTTCCTCTACTGGACCTTCAAATCCATCTGCTGCAGCGCCTCGCGAGCGGCGCCGCCGGCACGTGAACCGGGTGCTATAGACAGCACGCGCAACCAGGATTTTCGCGCCGCATCGAACTGCCCGACACCCGCCTGCACCGCGCCGAGTTCCATCAATGCGTCCGGGTTGTCCGGGTCGACCACGAGCGCGCGGGCAATGTCGTCGCGCGCCAGGTCGGGGACCTCGAGCAGGCGATAGGCCGCGGCGCGAAAGATCAGCGCGTCGAGCCGGGTGGCGTCGCGGTCGAGAGCTTCTGAAAAATCATCGACCGCGTCCCAATACTCTCCGCCCCGTGCGAGCGCGTCGCCGCGATCAATCCAGATCTCAGGATCGGTTGAATCGAATTCGAGTGCCTGGCTGAGTACTGTATGTGCGCGGCTTAAATCACCGGTATGGAGCCAGACACTGCCGGCCTGTGCGAGGACGGCGGATTGCTCGCGTGTGGTGGCCGTCGGCATATCCGAGGCCAGCGCTTCGAGGCGCGTCGCGGCCTCGTTGAACTGGCCCAGCCCAAATAGCGCCAAAGCCACGCAATGGCGTGACGGCGGCCCACCGCCTTCGTCGCGCCAGGCAATCGCGGCTTCGAAACCCGCCTCCGGATCGCTTCGCGCTGCGGCGAGGCAGGTCTGGTAGGCCTGCCCGACCGGCATGTCGGCATAGCGCTCCTGGGCGTGTGCTGCACGGGGGGTAACAAACGGCGACGCGGCGACAAGCCCGCCGATCAGGCACAGGGCGGTGATCGGGTTGGTCCATGCGGCGGGTGATGATAGACGGCGCAACACGCGGGCTCCTATTCTGTCATTCTGGTCTAGCAGTGCTAAGCGATCCGCGCAAAATGCTCCTGACAGGGTCGTGATCGAAAGCGATCGAAAAGGCGAATATGGCGTCACGGACTTTACTGGTGTTTGGCCTGGGCTTTAGCGCCCGGGTTCTGGTGGACCGGCTTCGGCCCGCGGGCTGGACCGTGCGCGCGACGGCGCGTAGCACAGAAAAGGTCACGGCACTGCAGGCGGAAGGTATCGATGCGTTCCAGTTCGATGGGACGGCGCCGATCGCCGATACGGACGGTGCGTTCGATGGGGTCAGCCACCTCCTCCTGTCGGTGCCGCCCGGCGCGGACGGTGATCCTGTTCTGAAACAGCATGGTGGCGACATTGCGGCGCGGGCGGGTGACATCGTCTGGGCCGGTTACCTCTCGACCACGGGCGTCTATGGCGATCGCGCGGGCGGCTGGGTGGACGAGAGTTCGACCCTTGCCCCGGCCACCCAACGCGGACAACGCCGGGTCGAGGCCGAAGCGGGCTGGTGTCGCCTCTGGCGCGACGCCGGGCTGCCGATCCATCTGTTTCGCCTCGCGGGCATATACGGCCCCGGGCGCAACGCGCTGGAGACGGTGCGGTCGGGCAAGGCGCGTCGTGTGGTCAAGGAAGGGCAGGTGTTCAGCCGCACCCATGTGGCGGACATCGCGACGATCCTCGAAGCCTCGATCGCGCGGCCCCACCCGGGTGCTGCCTATAATGTGTGTGACGATGATCCCGCCCCGCCCCAGGAGGTGGTGACCCATGCGTGCGAACTTCTGGGGGTCGATCCGCCACCGGAGATTTCGTTCGAGGACGCCGAGATGTCCGAGATGGGCCGCAGCTTCTATGCGGAATCGAAGCGCGTCTCGAACCGTCGGATCAAGGAAGAACTTGGCGTGGAACTCGCCTATCCCGACTATCGGGCGGGGCTGGCAGCGCTGCTGGCGGACAGCTGATCGCAGAGGCGCTCCACGACCCCGACCATCCGCGCCAGGTCATCTGGTTCCGACAGGCGGTGGTCGCCGTCCTTGATCAGGATCAGTTCCACATCGTCAGACGTCAGCGCATCCATCAGTTTCTGGGATTGCGCCCAGGGTACGTCCGGGTCGGCGGTGCCGTGGATCAGCCGTACCGGCATGTCCAACTCCAGCGGCGCCCTCAGGACCAGATGGTTGCGGCCCTCTTCGAGCAATGCGCCTGTGATCAAATAGGGACCGTCGGCATACTCCGATGGTGCCTCGAAGGATCCCGTTTCGGCGATCTGCGCCAACGCCGCGGGCCCCAGGCGTGCGGGCAGCAGATCTTCGGTGAAGTCCGCCGCCGCCGCGATGGTCACGAGGCCCGCAGCGTTCTGCGTGCCAGCCGCGTCACCGTTGAGCGCCTTCGCCACCAGGGTCACGATCCAGCCGCCCATGGATGAGCCGACCAGCACCAGGTTGCCATCCAGTCCCGGCACCGTCGTACCTGCGTGACGGATCACGGTCAGCGCGTCATCGCGCCAGCGGCCGATGGTCCCGTCGCGGAACGCACCGCCCGACGCGCCATGGCCCGAATAGTCCAGCCGCAGGAAGGCGCGACCGGTCGCGCGTGCCCAGGCCTCCAAAACAGTTGCCTTCTGGCCGGTCATATCGGACATAAAGCCGCCGAGAAACACGACTCCGGGTGCTCGAACAATAGGCGTGTCGGTGTCAGACGCTTGCACCGGCGTCGCGCAATATGCGAGGGCGGTACCGTCTTCGGCGTCGACGATGTGGATGTCGGCGGAAACCATCAGGACAAGAACTTAGCTGAATGAACGACGGTCCCGATTCTAACACCAAGGTTGACGACGCGGCGAGTGCGGCCAGCGAAGCGGCCGCACGCGAGACGGCGGCACGACTGCCGGTCGTGTTGCAGGTGTTGCCGTCGCTCGATGTCGGCGGTGGCGGGGTCGAGCGCAGCGCCATCGACGTGGCCGAAGCGCTGGTCCTTGCAGGCAAGACCACGATCGTCGCCTCTTCGGGGGGGCGCCAGGTGGTGGAGCTCGAACGCCGGGGGGTGCGCCATGTGGAGCTGCCGCTCGCTTCGAAGAACCCCCTGATCATTCGACGTAATATTGCGCGGCTTGCCGAGCTCATCGAACGTGAAAATGTGGAGCTGGTGCATGCCCGATCCCGGGCGCCGGCCTGGAGTGCGCGCGCGGCGGCACGCGCGGCCGGCCTGCCCTTCGTCACCACGTTCCACGGTACCTATAATTTCGGTAGCGGCACTTTCGGTGCCCTGAAGAAACGCTACAACGCCGTGATGGCCGACGGCGATATGGTGATCGCCAACTCGCAATTCATCACCACCCATATGAAAGAGAATTACGGGGTCCCGGAAGCGCGCATTCGCACGATCCCGCGCGGTATCGACACGGCGCGTTTCGATGCCGAGGGCTTCAATCCCAACCGGATGATCGATGTCTCGACCCGCTGGCGCCTGGACGATGAGAATGCCGTCGTCACGCTGCCGGGCCGGTTGACCCGGTGGAAGGGCCAGCTCCTGTTCATCGAGGCATTGGCGCGGCTCAAGGCGCGGCGGGGCGCGGATGGGTTTCGCGTGACCGGTCTGCTGGTCGGGTCCGATCAGGGGCGCGAGGCCTATCGCCGGGAGCTGGAAGAGAAAATTTCCGAAATGGGCCTCGGTGGCAATGTGCAGATCGTCGGTCATTGTGAAGACATGCCCGCCGCCTACATGTTGTCGGATGTGGTGGTTTCGGCCTCGACCGATCCCGAGGCGTTTGGCCGCGTGATCGCCGAGGCCCAGGCGATGGGCCGGCCGGTGGTGGTGGCCGATCACGGCGGGGCAACCGAACAGGTGCTCGCCGGCGAGACCGGGTGGCTGTTCACGCCGGGTGACCCCGAGACCTTCGCGGACGCGCTCGAATCCGCGCTGACACTGGATACCGAAAAGCGCGAGGCGCTCGCCGTGCGTGCCGCGGTGCATGTGCGCGAGAATTTCTCCAAGGCCGGCATGTGCGCCGACACGTTGCGGGTTTATGCCGCCCTCCACGAAACGCGGGCGCGATGAGCGCGGGTGCGAAAACCGCAAACGCCGAACGTATTCTGGTGGTCAAGCTGGGGGCGTTGGGCGACGTCGTCCAGGCGACGGGGCCGTTCGCGGCGATCCGTGCCCATCATCCGGACGCGCATATCACCTTGCTGACGTCGCCGGCCTTTCACGAATTCCTCGCAGCTTCCGACTGGTTCGATGAAATCTGGATCGACAAGCGGCCGAGCTGGAAGAACTGGCGCGACTGGTTTCGTCTGCGGTCTCGCTTGTGCCGTGGTCTGTTCGATCGTGCCTATGATCTGCAGACCTCCGATCGTTCGAGCCTCTATTACCAGCTGATGCTGCCGGGACCGCGTCCCAAATGGTCGGGGATCGCGCGCGGGGCCGCGCTGCGCCATAGAAATCCCGACCGCGACGACATGCACACGATCGATCGCCAGGCCGAACAGCTCGCTGTTGCGGGGATCGAGAATGTCCCGGCGCCCTCCCTCGACTGGGTGCGGGCGGATACGGCGCGTTTTGGCATCACCGGACCCTATGTACTGCTGGTGCCTGGTGGCTCCGCCCACCGCCCCGAGAAACGTTGGCCGGTCGGGTCCTTCACCGAACTCGCGCGGCGGCTCGTCGCGCGCGGCGTGACGCCGGTGCTGATCGGCGCGGGTGCCGATACCCATGCGACCGGTACCGTCGCGTCCTTCTGCGCGCAAGCGGTAGACCTGACATCCGACACGAGCTTCGCCGAAATCGCCGCGCTGGCGCGGGATGCGAAGGGCGCGGTCGGCAATGATACGGGGCCCATGCATGTGATCGCGACGGCCGGATGCCCGTCGGTTGCGCTCTATTCCTTTGCTTCCGACCCGGCGCTTTGCGCACAAAAGGGGGCGGATGTGACCATCCTGCGCCGGGACCTCCTGACGGAACTTTCCGTCGATGAGGTTGAAGCGGCGCTCCGACTGGACTAAATCCCGCACACGCGCTCGGTTTTGGTTAACCGGGCGTTCGGATATTTGAGAGACAACGGAACCGATATGGCAGACTCCGCGAACCAGGTCACGATCACGCTGCCCGATGGCAGCACGCGCGTCTTCGACGGCGCGGTGACCGGTGCCGCGTTGGCGGCCGATATCGGCCCCGGCCTGGCCAAGGCCGCGCTTGCCGTCCGGGTGGATGGCGAGATCCGCGACCTTGCGCGCCCCATCGAGGCCGATGCCAACGTTTCGATCATCACCATCAAGGACGAGGATGCGCTCGAGCTGATCCGTCATGATGCGGCCCATGTGCTGGCCGAAGCGGTCCAGGAGTTGTTCCCGGGCACGCAGATCACCTTCGGCCCGTCGACGGATGACGGCTTCTATTACGATTTCCACCGGGCCGAGGCCTTCTCGTCGGACGACTTCACGGCCATCGAGAAAAAGATGGAAGAGATCGTGTCGCGCAACGAGGAGATCATCCGCGAGGTCTGGTCGCGCGACGAGGTCCGCGCCTATTTCGAGAAACAGGGCGAGACGTTCAAGGCCGAGTGGGTCGGCGAATTGCCGGACGGCGAAGACATCACGATGTACCGCCAGGGCGACTGGGTCGATCTGTGTCGCGGCCCGCATCTGCCGTCGACGGGCAAGCTGCCCAAGGCATTCAAGCTGATGAAGCTCGCGGGTGCGTATTGGCGCGGCGATGCGTCGAACGATCAGCTCCAGCGCATCTACGGCACGGCATGGCGCAACGAGAAGGAGCTCAAGGCCCACCTGACGATGATCGAGGAGGCCGAGAAACGCGATCACCGGCGGATCGGCCGCGAGATGGACCTGTTCCACATCCAGGAAGCTGCCGTTGGGTCAGTGTTCTGGCACCCCAAGGGTTGGACGATCTACCGGGCGTGCGAGGATTATATGCGCACGCGTCTCGACGGCGCCGGCTACACGGAAGTGAAGACGCCACAGCTCGTCGACCGCGCCCTGTGGGAGCGTTCGGGTCATTGGGAGAAGTTCCGCGAAAACATGTTCGTTGCCGAGGTGGACGAGAGCGATCCCGCCGCGCACGGCCATGAACATGATCACGACGCGCCCTCGACCGCGACAAACAGAATGCTGGCGCTGAAGCCGATGAACTGTCCGTGTCATGTGCAGATTTTCAGCAATTCCGGCATGAAGAGCTATCGCGACCTGCCGCTGCGCATGGCCGAGTTCGGCTCGTGCCATCGTTACGAGCCATCGGGCGCGCTGCACGGGATCATGCGGGTGCGCGCGTTCACGCAGGATGACGCCCATATCTTCTGCACCGAGGATCAGATCGTCGAGGAGACGAAGGCCTTCTGCGAATTACTCCAGTCGGTCTATCGAGACTTCGGTTTCGAAGAGGTGGCGGTGAAGTTCTCCGACCGGCCCGAGGTGCGCGCCGGCGACGACGCGACCTGGGACCGCGCGGAAGAGGCGCTGATGGAGGCGACGAAAGCCGCCGGCCTCGACTTCACGCTCAATCCGGGCGAGGGCGCCTTCTACGGGCCGAAGCTTGAATTCGTGTTACGCGATGCGATCGGCCGGGACTGGCAATGCGGCACCTTGCAGGTGGACTTCGTACTGCCCGAGCGCCTCGATGCGAGCTACATCGACGAGAGTGGCGAGAAGGCGCGGCCGGTCATGCTGCACCGGGCGATTCTCGGATCCTTCGAGCGGTTCCTCGGTATTCTGATCGAAAACCATGCGGGCCGTTTCCCGCTATGGCTCGCGCCGACGCAAGTTGTCGTGGCGACGATCACCAGCGATGCCGATGATTATGCCAAGGAGGTCGCGGCGGCGTGCCGTGCCGCCGGCCTGCGGGTGGAGGCCGATCTGCGCAACGAAAAGATCAACTACAAGGTGCGTGAGCACAGCCATGCGCATGTACCGGCGATCCTGGTTGTCGGCCGCCGCGAGGCCGAGGAGGGCACGGTTGCCGTGCGCCGTCTCGGATCGAAGGAACAGGAAGTGCTTGCGTTGGGCGACGCGGTCGGCAAACTAAGCGCCGAAGCCGAAAGTCCGGCGGCGAAACACGCCGCCTGAGATAAATTTTCAACTGAAATTGCCCCGGAAGGAGAATTGTAATCGCTAGACGACCAGTAGATCAGAGTCCCCCGAAGAAGGATGGACCGCGCACCAACGAGGATATCAGCGTTCCGCAGGTACGCCTCGTTGACGAGAATGGCGAACAGGTAGGCGTCGTCGATACGCCCGCCGCACTGCAGCGCGCCATGGATGTGGGGCTCGACCTGGTAGAGGTGTCACCAAACGCCGATCCGCCGGTTTGCAAGATTATCGATCACGGGAAGCTCAAATATCAGGAGCAGAAGAAGCGCAACGAGGCGCGCAAGAAGCAGAAGACGATCGACGTCAAGGAGATCAAGCTTCGCCCCAACATCGACACCCATGATTACGATGTGAAGATGCGTAACGCCCGCCGGTTCATCGACGACGGTGACAAGGTGAAGGTCACCCTTCGCTTCCGCGGCCGCGAGATGGCGCATCAGGATCTGGGCGCCCAGGTGCTTGAACGGGTTCGCACGGAACTCGACGAGATCGCCAAGGTCGAACAGATGCCGAAGATGGAAGGCCGCCAGATGGTGATGGTGATTTCACCGCGCTAGGCAAACCTGATTCGCGAATACTTATCCGAAAGCCCCGAGCGGTACCCGCCCGGGGCTTTTGCGTTGAGTATTCAGCGGGTCGTCGCGGACTGGGCGGAGCCTGTTGGTTGCTCGCCGCGTTTGAGCTGGTCGGCGAAGGCGTGGTTCCGATCGCGGTGCCCCGCTTCGTCTTCGCGCACGATGATTACCACGTCGCGAAGGGTCGCATCCGCATCGAGGTCCCAATAGTCGATCGCGATTTGCGGGGCGGGCACGTTCGGGTGACGCCCGGCGTCGATTTCGCCCAGATAATGGGTGTAGCTGATGACGGCCTCCTCCTCGAAGTAGCCGACCACCCGGTGTGCGGTCGTGGGCGCGAAGAGGTAGAGGAAGAAATAGAAATTGTAGAAGACCGCCTGAGTCACCATGACCACGAAGCGTTCGAATGACGTCGGCCGGGCGATCTGAATGAACGTCATCAGATGCATGCGTTCGTTGTCGGCTTCTTCCAGCAGTTCGCGGATCCAGCCCTGATCGTCGCGGATGTGACGCAGCGCACTGAGATGTTGCAGCAGTCCGCCGACCATCCCCGGGACGGCGGCGACGGTCTCGAGCACGATGGCACGGTGACCGTAGCGTTTGGCGAAAAACCAGTCCGCGAAGAATCGGAGAAACTTCACCAGTGCGAGGGCGAAATGGTCGCTGAAGCCGTGCGGTGCGCGGTGTGGGGGTGCGTATTCCTGAACTTCGTTTTTCATCTCACGTTGCTCCTTCGGTATCTTCAAGGGTGAACGCGAATCCTCGATGATTATCTGGGGCGCGGGAGGCCCGACGGCAAGGTGGACTGTGCGGCGTGACGTCGCAGAATCACCGCTGAAGGGCTGCCGCGTCCAGCAACATCCTGGCCAGATCATCGGGGGCCGAGAGCTGCGGCGCGTGATCCGTGTCGAGGGTGAGGAGCGTCCCGCAGGGCGTCTCGGTGTACATGCGTTTCTGCAGCTCGTTGAACACCGAGCGGTCCTGCAGGGTCTCGATATAGACCCGGGGCACGCGCCCGAAATTTCCGTCGCTCAGTTGCAGTTTTGAACGCCGTCCGCCCTCGGGCTGCGGTGTGAGCTGGCTGGCGGCGGCCTTCGCATCCGCCGGGTCGGCGGTGTTGTAGAAAACATCGACGGCAGAAGAAGGGTCGATCATCGACAGGTGGCCGTCGTCGGAATAGCTGACTCGTGCATGGGCGCCGGTCATCCAGTCTTCCCAGGCCCGGTCGTAGAAATCGACGATGGATTCCCCGTCCGGCAGGAGGAACGCGCAGAGATAGATGGCGAGGGCGATTTTGTCCGGACGCAGCTCGGAGGTCTGCGCTGCGACGGTGCCGCCCATGGAGTGGCCGACAAGGATGACGGGTGAGGTAGCACCGTCGATCAGCGATGCCACATGCTCGGCATACATCATCGTCGTGACGTCACCCGGCGGCGTGTCGTCGTTTCCGTTTCCGGGCAGGTCGACGGCGATGGCCGTATGGCCGGCGGCCTCCAGCAACGGCACGAGCCGCGACCAGGCCCACGCACCTTGCCACGCGCCATGCACCAGAACGAACGTCGCCACCCTCAGTCGTCCGTCTCGAGGCGGGTCGCCGTATACATGGACAGCCGGTACGGCCCCGAGAAGACGGGCTGGTGTTTCGGCGGATTGTCTGCGTCCGTACAGGTCGGAATGCAGGTGATCTCGGCGTCGTAGTTGGGATGGTGGAAAAACACCACCGACAGCCGATCGCTGTTGTCGCCCGCATCCTCGGGCGGGATTGCCACCCGGTGGGGGTTCGAGACGAACCGGTCGTTGGTCCAGCGCATCATCAGGTCGCCGATATTGACCACGAAGGAATCCGCTGGCGTCGGGACGGCAATCCAGTTGCCCTCGCGCGTCCGCACCTCGAGCCCGCCGGGCCTGTCCTCGCTGAGCAACAACGTAAAAGTGCCGTAATCGGTGTGGGTCCCGGCGCGCAGTTGGCCGGGCAGGGGTGTGGTCGCCAGCGGCGGGTAGCGGATGATGCGCAGCGCCCCGATCTGTCGGTCGGTGTATTTGCGGAAGAATTCGTCGGGCAGGTCGAGGGCGCGGGCGAAGATCTCCTCGATCGTCTGGCCGAGGGTTTCCAGCCGCCGGTAATAGCTGCTGGCGGCCGCCCGGAAATCCGCAGGCTGGCCGGGATAGACATTCTCGATAAAGTGCGCGGCAGCGGCGTCGCAGGTGAAGTAGTCCGTGTCCGGGAAATCCGGCGGGCCCATGTGGAAGACTTCCTTCAGGTCCGGCGGCGTCTCCTCGCCCGAACCATAGGCCAGCCCTTCGTCACCGATGGCACGGTAGCCGCGTGGCAGGGCCGGGTCGGCATGATGGACGGTCGCCTTCTCGTCGGCGGGCCGGGCGAAGAAACTCTTCGCGGTGCGCCGCAGGCTGTCGATGATTTCGGGCTCGACCCCGTGACCGGTGATCGCGAAAAAGCCAATCCCTTCGCAGGCATCGCGGACCTGGCCGACGACGCCGTCGGCCCCGTTCAGGTAGGGCGCGATGTCGATAACGGGGACGTTGATCTCGGTCATGGCTCGGATGCTAGCGCGGTTATGCCCTCACGTCATGTCTGTACAGACAAACATCGTCATGGCCGGACTTGATCCGGCCATCCACGTGGCTGCCATTGTGCCGCTTGTCGGACGTGGATGCCCGGATCAAGTCCGGGCATGACGAGTTTTCTGGTTGGCTGATTGGGCGGAGATGCGCGGATCAAGTCCGCGCATGACACTGTTTTTGATGGGCCGTTCCTTACTATGCCCGCGCCGAGAGTGAATGCTGGCCGCCGTCGGCCATGATGATGGTGCCGGATATCCAGGACGCGCGCGCGCTGGCCAGATAGGCGGCGAGCCAGCCCATCTCTTCCGGCAGGCCGGGTCGTCCGCCGGGCAGGCTTTTGTGGGTCTCGCGCCAGCGGCTTTCATCACCGAACTCCATGTCGGCGTTGATCTTGGCCTGGCTGACCAGCCGGTCGGTCTCGATCGGGCCGGGGTTGATGCCGACGACGCGAACGCCGTGGTCGAGGCTCTCGGCGCCGAGCGCGCGGGTGAGCTGCATCAGCGCGGCGTTGCCCATGGACCCGGCAATATAGGCCGCACGCGGGCGCTCGCCCGCCATGCCGATGACGTTGACGATGGCGCCGGAGCCGCGCTCACACATACGCGGATAGATTTCACGGATCAGGCCGACGAAGCCGAACACCTTGAGGTCCCACGCGCCCTTGATGGTGTCGTTGTCGAGCCGGGCGAGATCGCCGGCGGGTATCGCGCCGGCATTGTTGACCAGGATATCGGCGTCACCCGCGGCGGCGGCCAGGGCTTTCACAGCCTCGGGATTCGACAGATCGAGCGCGTGCACGGTCACCTGAGCGCCGAAGCGCGTGTTCAGGTCGTCGCGCACGGCGTTGAGATCGGCCTCGGTCCGCGAGACCAGATGCAGCGAGCAGCCTTCTTCGGCCAGTACTTCGGCGACGGCCCTGCCGATGCCCTTGCTGGCGCCGGTGACGATCGCCGTCTTGCCGTTGAGTTCCAGATCCATGACTTGTCCCCCGCGTTCAAATTGTCCGAAGCGCGCAGGCTATCCGCCGGTCGCGCGTCGGGCAATGTTATGCAGGGGAGATCATGTTTCCGTCGATGAGGTTCTAGGCGGGTGGGCGTGAGTGCTGGCCGCCGTCGACCATGATGACCGTTCCCGACACCCAGGAGGCCTGGGGGCTGGCCATGAACACGGTGACCGCCGCGAGTTCCTCGGGCAGGCCGCCGCGCCCGCCGGGCAGGCCGCCCATGGTCTCTTTCCAGCGTTCCGGGTCGCCGAATTGTTTTTCGGCATTGGCACGGGCGAGGAGCTGGAAGCGCTCGGTCTGCGTCGGTCCCGGATTGACGCCGAGCACACGTACGCCGTGGTCCATGCTTTCGCCGCCGATGGCGCGGGTCATATGCATGAGCGCCGCATTGCCCATGGTGCCGGCGATATAGGCCGGGCGGCCGCGTTCTCCGGCCATGCCGATGACATTGACGATCACGCCGTCGCCGCGTTCGCACATGCGGGGATAGAAAGACCGGATCAGGCCGACGGTCCCGAAGACCTTGAGCTGCCAGCCGTCTTTGATCGCGTCGTCGTCGAGCTTCGAGAGGTCGCCGCCGGGGATCGCGCCCGCATTGTTGATCAGGATGTCGGCGCCGCCGGCCGCCTCGTATAGCGCCACGACGGATGCGGGCTCGGACAGGTCCAGCGCATGCACGGTCGCGTCGACGCCGAACCGGCCGGTCACGTCGTCGCGCACGGCGTTCAGGTCGGCCTCGGTGCGCGAGACGAGATGAAGGTTGCAGCCCTCCGCCGCGAGGCTTTCCGCGATCGCCTTGCCGATGCCCTTGCTGGCGCCGGTAATAATGGCGGATTTACCCTTGAGTCCGAGATCCATGATGTTCCCCCTGGTGTGGATTTTTGAATTGCGCGGACCCTAGTGAGGCGGTCTCGGTAAGGCAATGAAATCCGGGGGATATCCCTTGCCAGCCGGACCCTGCGGGGCTATAACCCCGCGCATTCCGAATAGCGATGGTGCGGCAGGGCGAATTTAACGCCCGGGGCAGCCCAGCCATTGAGCAAAGCACGCGAAATCAAAGCGAGGACAAAATGCCCAAGATGAAGACCAAAGCGTCGGTCAAGAAGCGATTCCGCGTCTCGGCCACCGGCAAAATCCGAATGAAGCCTTCGGGCATGCGACACGGCATGCGCAAGCGCTCCCAATCCATGAAGCGCAAAGCGCGCAAGATCGGCAACATCGCCAAGTCGGATGAGAAGATTCTCCGGCCGATGATGCCCTATGCGAAGAGGGGCTAACCGATGTCACGCGCAAAAAACACCGTCCAGCGCAACGCGCGCCGGAAAAAGGTTCTCAAGGCAGCCAAGGGTTACCGGGGCCGTAATTCCAAGGTCTACCGCGTCGCCAAAGAGCGGGTCGAGAAGGGCCTGCAATACGCCTATCGCGATCGCAAGGTCCGCAAGCGCAACTTCCGCGCCTTGTGGATTCAGCGCATCAACGCTGGTGCCCGCGAGAATGGGATGACCTATTCCCAGTTCATGTCCGGGATGAAGCATGCGGGCATCGAACTCGACCGTAAGGTCCTGTCCGATCTGGCGATCCGCGAGCCCGAGGCATTCAAGAACCTGGTCGACCAGGCGCAGGCCGCCCTCAACGCATCCGCCTGAACCGGTCCCGAAAGGGGCCGATCAATCGGGTCGAACGGGGAACGCCATGACCGCGCCTGACGTCACCGAGTTGCAAGCAGCCCTGCTGGCCGAAGTATCGGCGGCGGACAGCCTCGACGCGCTCGAGGCCGTTCGCGTGTCCGCGCTCGGCAAGAAGGGCCGCATCACCGATCAGATGAAGGGCCTGGGCCAACTCGATGGCGATGCCCGCAAGGAAGCCGGCCAAGCCCTCAACCGGGTGAAGGATGCGGTCCAGGAGGCGATCACGTCGCGCCAGGCCGATCTCGACGCGGTGGCCCTCGAGGCGCGCCTCGCCCATGAGACCATCGATGTCACCTTGCCGCCGCGCCCGCGGCCGGGCGGGCATCTGCACCCGGTCAGCCAGGTCACGGAAGAATGCATCGCGATCTTCGGCGAGATGGGTTTCACCGTCGCCGAAGGGCCGGACATCGAGGATGATTTCCACAACTTCACGGCGCTGAACATCCCGCCCGAGCATCCGGCCCGCCAGATGCACGATACGTTTTATCTTGAGGGAAAAGACGGTGCGGCCCAGCCGGTGCTGCGGACCCATACCTCGCCGGTGCAGATCCGCACGATGGAGACCTCCAAGCCGCCGATCCGGGTGATCGCGCCGGGGCGGACCTACCGCAGCGATTCCGACGCGACCCACACACCCATGTTCCATCAGATCGAGGCGCTGGTCATCGACGAGACGACCCATCTGGGGCATCTCAAGGGCTGCATCATCGATTTTTGCCGGGCCTTCTTCGATATACCCGATCTGCCGGTGCGTTTCCGGCCGAGCCATTTCCCCTTCACCGAACCGTCGATGGAGGTCGATATCGGCTGCTCGCGGGAGGGCGGCGAGCTGCGCATCGGCAATTTCGGCGAGGGTGCTGACAACTGGCTCGAGATCATGGGGTCCGGCATGGTCCACCCCAAGGTGCTCGAATATGGCGGCATCGATTCCACCAAATATCAGGGTTTCGCCTTCGGCATGGGGATCGACCGGATCGCGATGCTGAAATACGGCATCCCCGATCTGCGCACCTTCTTCGACGCCGACATCCGCTGGCTCAAGCATTACGGCTTCGTGCCGCTCGCCGTGCCGTCGATGGTGCGGGGGCTCTAGGGGGCGGCGATGAAGTTTACGTTGTCATGGCTCAAGGACCATCTCGAGACCGACGCGTCCGTCAACACGATCGTCGAGACGCTGATCCGGATCGGGCTTGAGGTCGACACGGTGGACGACCCGGGCGCCAAGCTGGCTGCCTTCCGGGTCGCGCATGTTATTGCCGCCGAGCGCCACCCCGATGCCGACCGGCTGCAGGTCTGCACCGTCGACACCGGCGAGGAGCAGGTCCAGGTCGTGTGTGGCGCGCCGAATGCCCGCGCCGGCATGAAGGGCGTGTTCGCCCCGGCCGGCACCTATGTGCCCGGCATCGACGTCGAGCTGAAGAAAACAAAAATCCGCGGCGTCGAATCCAACGGCATGCTCGTTTCCGAGCGCGAGATGGGCCTGTCCGACGAACATGACGGGATCATCGAACTGCCCGACGACGCGCCGCTGGGCGCGCCGTTTGCCACGGTGCTGGGTCTCGACGATCCGGTGATCGACATCGAACTGACACCCAACCGCCCCGACTGCACCGGCGTGCGTGGTATTGCCCGCGATCTCGCCGCCGCCGGGCTCGGCACCCTCAAGCCGTTCGACAGCGCCGCAACTGTCGAAGGCAGCTACGACAGCCCGGTCGCCTGGGCGATCGCGGACGACGACAACGCCTGTGGTTACGTGGTCGGGCGCCATTTCCGCGGCGTGACCAACCGGCCGTCGCCCCAATGGGTGCAGGACCGCCTGCGCGCCATTGGTCTGCGGCCGATTTCTGCACTGGTCGACGTGACCAACTATGTCTCCATTGATCTCGGCCGGCCGCTGCATGTGTTCGACGCGGGCAAGCTCAAGTCCGACACGCTGACCATGCGCCGTGCGCGCGACGGCGAGGATTTCATGGCCCTGGTCGAGCGCGAGTACACGCTCGACGGCGAGATGACCGTGATCGGCGACGGCGACAAGGCCGAGGCGGTCGCGGGTGTCATGGGTGGGCTCGACACGAGCTGCACCGAGGAAACCACCGACGTGTTCCTCGAAGTCGCGTTGTTTGATCCGGTCTCGGTCGCGACGACCGGCCGCAAGCTGGCGATCGATTCCGATGCCCGCTATCGGTTCGAACGTGGTGTGGATCCGGAATCCGCGAACTGGGGGGCTGAGGTCGCCACCCGCATGATCCTCGAATTCTGCGGCGGCGAGACCAGCGGGCATGTCACCGCCGGGGCCATGCCCGACTGGCAGCACAATATCGAGCTGCGGACCAATCGCGTCGCGACACTGGGTGGTGTGGATATTCCCGCCGCGCGTCAGGCTGAAATCCTGGATGGGTTGGGCTTCGAGACCGAAACCAACGCCGACGTCATCACCGCCGCCGTACCGCCCTGGCGGCCGGACGTGCATGGTGAGCCGGACCTGGTCGAGGAAATCACGCGCATTCATGGCTTCGACGAGATCGCGCCGGTCTCGCTCGACCGCGACACGGCATTACCGCCCGCCGCGATCACGCCCGCGCAACTACGTACCAGCCGCGTCCGCCGCTCGCTCGCAGCACAGGGCCTCGACGAGGCGGTGACCTGGTCGTTCATGGGCCGCGCCCATGTGGAGCTCTTCACCGACGACCCCGACACGATGGACGGGCTGATGCTGGCGAACCCGATCTCCAGCGAGCTCGACGCGATGCGGCCTTCTATTCTGGGCAATCTTCTGTTGGCCGCCGGACGCAATGCCGACCGGGGCTTCGCCGATCTGGGCCTGTTCGAACTCGGGCCCGCCTATCGTGACGCCAGCCCTGACGGCCAGCTTCTGGTCGCCGCCGGTGTGCGTCATGGCAACGCCCACCCGGCCCACTGGTCCGGTGCCGCCCGCGCCGCCGATGCGCTCGACGCCAAGGCCGATGCGCTGGCCGCACTCGACGCCGCCGGTGCGCCCACGACCAATCTTCAGGTCGGCCGCGATGCGCCGGCTTGGTATCACCCGGGCCGTTCGGGTGGATTACGCCTCGGCAAGAACGTGCTCGCCTGGTTCGGCGAGATTCACCCCGGCGTGCTCCGCAAACTCGACGTGCGCGGCCCCGCGATAGGCTTCGAGGTGTTCCTCGACGCGCTGCCCGACCGCAAGGAAAAAGGCGCGGCTCGTCCGCCGCTCCACCTGTCGGCCCTGCAGCCGGTGCGCCGTGATTTCGCATTCATGGTCGATGCGGGTGTGGAGGCGGGCAGTGTGATCCGCGCCGCGCGCGGTGCCGAACGCGACCTGATTTCGGGGGTCGAGCTGTTCGACGTCTATGATGGCAAGAATATCGAGGATGGCAAGAAGTCGCTCGCGATTCAGGTCACCCTGCAGCCGGTCGACGCGACCCTGACCGACGAAGACATAGACAAGATCGCCGCGAAGATCGTCGCGGCCGTCGAGAAGGCCACCGCCGGAAGCTTGCGGGGGTAGCACAGCGGGTTAGTGGGCCCCTGTCGGGCTGTTTATGGAGGCGGAGAACATGATCGCAAGTTCCCAAAGGCGCCTTCCGATGAGTTCGCTGAGCCTGTCTTTTGCCGCGCTATTGATGCTGAGCGCCTGCGCCGAACTGCCGTTCGGCATGTCCTCAGACAAGCCGGCGGACCGTACACCGGAAAAGAACGGCACCGAGGCCGCGACACCCCGGCCATCACCGCGTGCGGATCTGGGCGTCACCATCGAAGGCCTGAACACTTATGCCGCCGGACGCGATGTTTCGTGGGAGGTGACATGGGCCGGCGGCGCGCGTGCGGAGTATGTCGCCGTCAGCCCGATCGGCGGGAGTGCGCAGAACGCGTTGACCGTTGCCGTGTCGGCTCAAGCTGGCCAGGTGGACACCATCACCGGGCGGATCGGGCGGCGCTGGATCGATGAGCGCCAGTATGAGCGCTTCTATGGCGAGCTCTCGGCCTTCTTCGATCACGCACTACAGGGCCGGACCCGCGACTTCGCGCTGGACAGATGGGTCGAGAACATCCATCTATCCAACCGGCTGGCGCGACGCGGCAGCTGGTCCTTCGCGACGGCGACCGAAGACGGCGTCGTGGTCTCGTATGTTTTGACCGATGGCGACCTGGCATTCGTGGCAACGGCCGATCCGGAATGTGCCGCGGAAGTCGTCAAAGGGCCCGAAGTCTGGCGTTTCGGGCCGCCGGAAGGGATTTGCGGGGGCGTGTTCCCGCGTTAGTTTCCCTTAGGTGGCTGTGGATAAAATATAAGCTGAATGACGCTCTCAGCATCGAATATGAGACTTATCCCCACTACTCACAGAGTGTTGCCTGGGGATCGTAACAACCGAATTTCATGATTTGTTCTCTTACCTGGCTAGTGTTGAATGACCGACCTGTCTCACATCCGTAATTTCTCGATCATCGCCCATATCGACCACGGGAAATCGACCCTGGCCGACCGGATGATCCAGCTCTGCGGCGGGCTGACCGATCGCGAGATGCACGAGCAGGTGCTCGACAATATGGAGCTCGAGCGCGAGCGCGGCATCACGATCAAGGCCCAGACCGTACGCCTGGAGTACAAGGCCAGGGATGGCGAGACTTATCACCTGAACCTGATGGACACGCCCGGGCATGTGGATTTCTCCTACGAGGTCTCGCGCTCGCTCGCCGCGTGCGAGGGCGCGCTGCTGGTGGTCGATGCCAGCCAGGGGGTCGAGGCCCAGACATTGGCCAATGCCTATCTGGCGATCGACGCGGATCTGGAGCTCGTCCCGGTGCTCAACAAGGTCGATCTTCCGGCGGCGGAGCCGGACCGGATCCGGCAGCAGATCGAGGACGTCATCGGGCTCGACGCGTCCGAGGCTGTGATGATCTCGGCCAAGACCGGGCTCGGCGTCGACGAGGTGCTGGAATCGATCGTCACCAAGATGCCGCCGCCCGAGGGCGATGCGGATAGCGACCTGCAGGCGCTGCTGGTCGACAGCTGGTACGACCCCTATCTGGGCGTCGTGGCGCTGATGCGGGTCAAGCACGGCACCCTGAAGAAGGGCCAGAAGATCCGAATGATGTCCACCGGGATCGCCTACACGATCGACCGGGTGGGCGTGTTCACGCCGGCGCGCACGGAGACCGGCGCGCTCGGGCCGGGCGAGATCGGTTTCATCACGGCTCAGATCAAGACGGTCGCGGACTGTAACGTCGGCGACACGATCACGGACGATCGCAAGCCCGCCGCCGAGCCCCTGCCGGGCTTCAAGCCGTCTGTCCCGGTTGTGTTCTCGTCGCTGTTTCCGGCGGACACGGCGGAATATGAGGATCTGCGCGAGGCGCTGGGCCGCCTGCATCTGAACGACGCCAGCTTCGAATTCGAGGCCGAGAGTTCCGCCGCATTGGGCATGGGCTTCCGCTGTGGCTTTCTTGGCCTGCTGCATATGGAGATCATCCAGCAGCGCCTCGAGCGTGAGTTTGATCTTGAGATCATCGCGACCGCGCCGTCGGTCGTCTATCACATCACGCTCACGGACGGCGAAGAGCTCGTGCTCCACAACCCGTCCGACTATCCCGATGTGACTCGCATCGAGACCATCCACGAGCCCTGGATCAAGGCCTCGATCATGGTGCCGGACGAGTATCTCGGCGCCGTTCTTCAATTGTGCACCGAACGCCGTGGCGAGCAGATCGAGCTCACCTATGTGGGGGGCCGGGCGATGGCGGTGTACTGGCTGCCGCTGAACGAAGTGGTGTTCGATTTCTACGACCGGCTGAAGTCCATCAGCCGCGGCTATGCCAGCTTCGACTATGAGCTCGACGGCTATCGCGAGGGCAATCTCGTGAAGGTCGATATCCTGGTGAACAGCGAGGTCGTCGATGCGTTGTCGATGGTGGTGCATCGTGACCAGGCCGAGGGACGCGGGAGGCATCTGTGCACGCGGCTCAAGGATCTGGTGCCGCGCCAGCTCTTCAAGGTGGCACTCCAGGCCGCGATCGGCGGCAAGGTGATCGCCCGCGAGACGGTGGGTGCCATGCGCAAGGACGTGACGTCAAAATGCTATGGCGGCGACATCACGCGCAAACGCAAGCTTCTGGAGAAGCAGAAGAAGGGCAAGAAGAAGATGCGCCAGTACGGGAATGTCGAGATTCCCCAGTCGGCCTTTATCCAGGCCCTGCGGATGGGTGACGAGTAGGCCATAGCCGAAATCGTCGTTCCCGCGCAGGCGGGAACCCATAATCACAGTTGGTTGCCTGGGTGGGTTCGATGTCTATGGATGCCCGCCTTCGCGGGCATGACGATGCAGGAAATTATCAAGCCTACGAATTAAACATCCCGGTTTTGCGCCGCCGCGTGCGGAACAGCCATGTCAGCGCCAGCCCCGGCACGCCGAAGACGAACAGGGCGGGCCAGGTCAGAATTGTCGAGATGACGGGGTGCCAGAGCCACGGCCCGATGACGGGAATATGGCGTGCGATCGCGGGCTCGGCGACCTGCAGGCTGGTCTGGTGGAGCGTGAACCACAGCTCACCCGCGGCGATCAGGCTTAGTGATCCGGCGTCGATGGACGCAAGTGCGTCCCGCGCCAGCACCGCCAGTGCCGCGATCAGAAATATCCAGCCTATGATTCGGCCTACTATCATGGCCCTTCGGGCCCCGCGTTTCCGTTTTTCTTGTTCAGGCTATGGGACGATATTAACCGCAGTCGGCGCGTCGGACACAAGCCTTACTCCTGTTCAATTTTATGAAAGCGCTCGGTGGTTGCCAGCGTCGGTCGGGTCGGCTATCCAGTGCCCCAGTGCGGAGGGGTGGCCGAGTGGCTGAAGGCGCACGCTTGGAAAGCGTGTAAACGGGCGACCGTTTCGAGGGTTCGAATCCCTCTCCCTCCGCCATTTATTTTATTATTCTGTTTGATTTCAGAATCTTGCTACGCCAGCTCTTAGCGCACCCCACATCCAGCCCCACATCTGCAGGTCGCTTGGACGGCTTTAGTTATTACACTGGGCAGCCGCACCGCTGCGCCGGAACTGCGTTCGGCAGGCTAATAACGGTATGAAATCGATAGTCTCCGCACGTCCGCTCATCTTCGATGGGGGGCGGTTGGATCGGGAAGTGCGACCCGGCCGGGTATATAGGAGACCGTCTCTCAACACGGCGCGAATTTTCGGACGTGTAAAGTTTGGCCGTTGAAAACTTATCAGCTTGCCTGCCGCGTGCGGATCAGTACACGCTTCAACCTTCAACCACTTCAATCTCGACCCCATCTCAACAGCCGTGAAACTTTCAAGCAGAACCGCTCATCTGCCTCGGCAGAATGGCGCCAGCTGGCGGCATGAAAGCGAGATCGCCGGCGATTTCGGAGATTGGTTCGCTTTAGACTGACAGCACCGGCGCTTGCAATACCGCAAATATGCCGCTGAATAG
>JABJEK010000008.1 GCA_018702955.1 Rhodospirillaceae bacterium
CAATGATTTAGCGCTCAACCCCATGCAGGGCGGTCTGAACATGTTACATCCAGATAATCGAAAAACGCTGATTGAAGCGGGCCGTGGCACGCGGCTCGGGCCTAGTTGGCCGGGCCAACGGTGCCATGCAAAAACGCGTAAAGGCACGCCTTGCCAGAACCCCGTCGTCACTGGACGCAACAGATGTCGGATGCATGGGGGCAAGTCCACCGGACCGAGGACCGCGGAGGGTAAAGCTCGGGTGGCTGCCGCTAACACCAAACACGGACGACGGTCCAGGACGCACGCGGAAAAGATTCGGTATATTAATTCCGAGATCAGGCGGATAACCAATGAGCTTCGGCTTGGTGGGTTTATTCGCTGACGCGCGGTATCGAAGTCTATGGAACCTCAAGGTGCCACGCATCGGAGTTTGAAAGGACCCCCGGGCTCTCGTTCAATAAATCCCACCGGTTTTCATACGAATGCAAAATAGCGATCAGGGTTTTGTCCAAATCCGTCGGGTCTTTCTTTAAGCGAGTAAAGCACGGGCGCGCGGAGAAACCGGCAGACCGTCTCGTTCCGTCTCTCTTGGGGGTATCGAACCATTCTTCGGCATGGGCGCGCGCAATTTTTTCGGCTAGCGCTACGGGTAGAACGACAAACCGGGACCGGTCTCGCTGGACATTAACAAGGACAATTATGCTTGATATTAAAATCCCGCGCTTACCATTGAAAAAGGGTGTTCTTTTCTCCAGCCACCCCTGAGCGTGGCCAAAATTAAGGCAATGGGCATGGGCATTTTGCCGTCTCTCTCCGGAAGTGCTTTTGACTTGAATATGCCGTGCCTCTTGGTCTTTTGCGGCAATTAAATCGACGTTTGGAAAATTACCTTTTTCGGTATTTGTGTTGATTGTTAACCATTCTTCGGCGGCTAATTCTCGCCGAACGTCAATCTCCCCAATTAATCCGATATCTATATCTTTCCTAAATTCGGGGGGAGGACTCCCAAAGCGTTGGAGATAATCAAACTCTGGTTTTGGGATTTTCTTTATAAATCTCTTGATAAGCCATCCCATTGTGTCGGTCCGTGGATCGGCCTTTGGCCGTTCTCCGGCCTTCAACTCAAGTAATATGTCACCGACTATGCGTGTATTCGAACTTCTTAAACCAAGGGGGCCGTTATACCGTTCTTCCAGTATTCTTATCATATCGTCAGTGTTAGACGCTGCCAGAGAATGACGGAGCATGATGGGAACTGCAATCGAGAGAGCTTCTCGAATGATTTGGTCATCTCGCCCAGTAATTTCTACCATCTTACCTCCAAAAACTGATTTAACCGTTTTAGGCGCCGAGTGCCGTGGAAACGGTATCGAAATATCGAATGTTATCACCGACAAATAAAGAGCCTAAAGCAAGTGAGAGAATTTATAGAACGTGAGCAGGCCTTTCTGAAAGGCATCGACAATAAAGAGGCTTAGCGAGGTCCCCGATAGGTGTCTTACGGCATAGCCTTTAGCCAGCCTCAACCTGCCTCTTTAACCGTGGTCCGTGGATCAAGGGCCGTGATCCGTGGTGCACGGCCCATGGACCAGTGTCCCAGGTGTCCTAGCTGCCCTAGGCTTATAGGGAGTTAGGTTATCCATGGCCCGTGGTCCACGGGGGTGGAGTGTCAGGGGGAGGGTGGGTGAGTTATTCTCTCTAGGACACCTAGGACACCTAGGACAGCCCGCACTGGCCCTGCCTTTGCGCCGTCCTAGCTGGCGTCAGCGCCCTAGGGCAAAGCATGACACCTATTAGTCCTCTGCAGGCCAGTCACATTCGCTTCTAGTCAAGAGATCAAAATGACGGCGACAGGCTTCCAAAGCTGGTATTCGGTACACCCAGGTACGGCTCTTTCCTTTGGTAATCCGGCATCTCTCGAAGTCGGGGATGAGCGTCTTCAGTTCTTTGCCGAAGCCACTCTGAGATAGCCGCCGTTTAACACCTATCTTTTGGCTGAATTCAACGTAATCCTCATAGAGCGTGCCTGTGCGGCACGAGTGCGCGGGTCAGCTTGACGGCACCCAGGAATTTCAATTCGAACGCGTCGCGCCAGACCTGGTCCTCGATGTCATGGAAGACCCCGCCGCGCGCGGCACCTGCCGCATTCACGAGGATGTCGATGTTGTCGAATTGACCGAGCGCGGCCGCGACGATTTTCTCGCCGGAACCCTCATCGGTGATGTCGAGCGCCAACAGCCCGACCTCAACCCCGTGCGCCTTCTTGATTTCATCGGCCGTGCTTTGCAGGTCGTCCGGGTTGCGTGCCGTCAGGAAGACGTTCGCACCCTCTGCCGCGAGTGCCATGGCAGACGCCGCACCCAACCCCTTGTTGCCGCCCGATACGATCGCGTTCTTGCCCTTGAGATTGAGATCCATCGTTGTCCCCGTTCATGGATAAGTTGCACGGGGGTCATAGCATCCCGGGCAGGCAGCATGTGAGCGGCGGGGCAGAACAAGCCTTTTGATGGATTTGTTGGAAACGTCGGGTTTTAATCGCAGTCCCGAACGGCATAAGGATGCCGGCACAAAGATGGCGCGGTCATGATCCGGTTCGCACCCAATTTCTATCATCTGTTCCTTGAGCTCCCGATCCGTGAGCGGTTCGCCGCCGCGGCGAAGATCGGCTGCACCGCCATCGAATGGCATTTCCCCTATGAGCTGCCCAAGGATGAACTCAAGGCGCTGCTCGACGATCATGGCCTGGAATTCACCTATTGTGTGGTTCCGGCCGACTGGGAGGCTGGTGTGCGCGGGCTGGGCGCGCAACCGGGCAAGCAGGACGAGTTTCACCGCGCGGCCGATCAGGCGCTGGAATACATCCAGCATTGCGATTTCTACTCGATCAATGTGGGGGCAGGGCCGGTGCCGGCTGGGGAGTCACGCGAGCGATGCGTGGAGACCTATGTCGAGAATCTCGACTACATTGCCGCCGCGTCCGGCGATCACCGCTGCCAGTTCCTGCTGGAGCCGGTCACGGCGCGGCGCATCCCGAATTGGGCGATGCAGACCATGTCCCAGGCCCGAGATATCGTGTCTTCGGTCGGGCGTGACAATGTGGGGCTCGTCTACGACACCTATCATATGCGCTATGAGGAAACCGGCACCCTGTCGGACATCATGGACGAATACTGGCCGCTGATCGGCTATGTCCAGATTGGCAATCCACCCGACCGCCACGAACCCGGCGTGGGCGAACTTGACCTGCTGTGGCTGGCGCGCCGTGTCGTCGACAAGGGCTATCAGGGGGCCGTCGGTATGGAGCTCGATCCGTCGATGGACACCTGGTCGAGCCTTCTCTGGATGAACGCGCTGGGTTATACGGTCGACCCTGAAAACCGGCTGTAGACTGTCCCTCGGAGTGAAAGACATGACGATCACCAAGCCCCTTCATGCCGTTGCCGCTGCAGTGTTCGCATTCGCTGTATTGGCCGGGCCTTTGCGTGCCGCGGATCTGCCAAACCCCGCCGAGACAGTCGTGCTGACCATCGGTGGGGCCGTGAAATATGCCAACCGCGGCGCGCCGGATCACTTCGCCGCCTCGTTCCTGAAGACCCAGGAGTATGACTACACGAAGGCTGCGGTGTTCGACGTGCCAATGCTGGAAGGTCTCGGCATGGTGAAGGCGACGATCAAGGCGGCGCCCTGGCCGCGCGCCGTCACCCTGGAGGGGCCGCGCCTTGTCGATGTCCTGATGGCTGCAGGCTGGGTCGGCACAAAAATCACGATGGTCGCGCTGGACGGCTTTGCGGTCGAGGTTTCGGCTGCCGACATCGCGGCGCGGGAATGGATCGTGGGCATCAAGGCAGACGGGACGTATCTTCCCATCGGCGGACGTGGACCCGTTTGGATTGCCTATCAGGTACCGGGTGGACAAGGGACGGAAGAAGACGAAGCTCGCTGGCCCTGGGCGGTGTATTACATCGCAGCCGAATGAGCGTTCTGCGCTGCACGCAAGGCACATATTCGGTGGGAACGGCCCATTTCACTAAAAGACCTAATTCCACTATTCTATAATCAACAATAACCGAGCCCGGCGGGTGCAACGCCTCCCGGGTGCAAAATTTTGTATTTGGGAGAGTCTCGATGGCGAAGAAGAAAACACCTTATATGGACGATCAGTCACGGACGGATGTGCGTGACGGCATGCGGATTGACTGGGATGTTCCCATCGAGATGGATGACGGCATCGTCCTGCGTTGCGACGTCTATCGGCCGATCAAGAACGGCAAGTACGGGGTCATCATGACCTACGGCCCGTACGGCAAACTCCTTCATTTCGAAGACGCCTATGCCGACCAGTATGAGCGCATGCTCGAGGATTTCCCCGAGATTGGCGCCGGCACCAGCGAGAAGTATCAGAACTGGGAGGTTGTCGACCCCGAGCGTTGGGTGCCCGACAACTATGTCTGCATCCGGGTCGACGGCCGCGGCACAGGGCGTTCGCCTGGCGTCATCGACATCTGGTCCCTGCGTGAAGCGCAGGATTTGGCGCTCTGCATCGACTGGGCCGGCGTCCAGTCCTGGTCGAACGGCAAGGTCGGCCTGAATGGCATCTCCTACTACGCCGAGAACCAGTGGCAGGCCGCGGCACTGCAGCCCAAGCATCTCGCAGCGATCTGCCCGTGGGAGGGTGCGGCTGACTTCTACCGCGACATGGCCCATCACGGCGGCATCATGTGCAATGGCTTCGTCAAGGACTGGTCGGAGGCGCAGGTTTACTCTGTCCAGTACGGCAAGGGCTCGAACGGCCCGCGCTCGCGCATGAACGCCGAATGGGTGGCTGGGCCGCCGACGATGACCGAGGAAGAACTCGGCGCCAACCGGAACAATTTCTACGAGGATTGTCTCGCGCGAAAACTCGATACCGATGAGTATTGGCAGTCGCGCATGCCCGACTGGAACAAGGTCAAGGTGCCGATGCTGTCGACCGCCAACTGGGGCGGACAGGGCCTGCATCCGCGCGGCAACTTCGAGGGTTTCGTGCAGTCGAAGTCCAAGGATAAGTGGCTTGAAGTGCACGGGATCGAGCACTGGACCCATTTCTATACCGACTACGGCATGGATCTGCAGAAGCGCTTCTTCGGCTATTACCTGAAGGGTGAAAAGAACGGCTGGAACAAGCAGCCGAAGGTCCAGCTCCAGGTGCGTCACCCGGGTGAGAAGTTCGTCGAGCGCCACGAGAATGAGTGGCCGCTCAAGCGAACCCAGTGGACGAATTTCTACATCGATCCTTCGAATATGAGCCTGTCGACCACGCCGCAGAAGAAGAAGGGCGATGTGACCTATGCCGGCTTCTCAGACGGCGTGACGTTCATGTCCGATCCCCTTGAAGAGGATATGGAGATCACGGGGCCAATCGCGTCCAAGCTCTTTGTGTCATCCTCGACGAGCGACGCGGATATGTTCCTGGTTGTCCGGGTGTTCGGCCCGGACATGAAGGAAGTCACCTTCCAGGGCGCACTCGATCCGCATACGCCGATTGCTCAGGGCTGGTTGCGTGCTTCCCATCGCAAGCTCGATGAGAAAAAGAGCCTGCCCTACCGGCCGTATCACACCCATGACGAAGAGCAGCCGCTCAAGCCGGGCAAGCCCTACGAGCTCGACGTCGAGGTCTGGCCGACCTGCATCGTGGTCCCGAAGGGGTATCGCATCGCGCTGTCTGTGCGGGGCCGGGACTATGTTTATCCGGGCGATTCCAATGTGCAGCTGGGCGAATATGCCAACTGGACAGGCTGCGCGATCTTCCGCCATGACGATCCGAGGGACCGGCCGGCCGAAATCTTCGGCGGTGATGTGACATTGCACACCGGGCCGAAGGAACAGGCCCATGTGATGCTGCCGATCATCCCGGCGAAGCGGGGCGGCAGGAAGTAAGTCAGAAGTTAATCGGGCGGTCCGGAGATACGGACCGCCCGAATTGTTTCCAAACGGCGCATCAGAGAATAGTGCCTGCGTGGGGCCTCATAGAAAGGCCTCCGCATAGGGGAGGAAAAACCATGGACGACGTCACATATACCGGCGATCCGCTGTTCAAAAGCGAGGTCCGTGAGGGCATGCGTGTCGATTGGGATGTACCCATCGAGATGGATGACGGGGTTGTGCTCCGTGCCAATGTCTATCGCCCGGACGATGACGGGAACTATCCCGTCGTCATGTCTCATGGTCCCTATGGCAAGGATCTCCATTTCGAGGAAATCTACCAAACCTGTTGGGATCTGATGTGCGAGAACCACCCGGACGTGCCGGCGGGTTCGACGAACATCCATCAGAGCTGGGAGGTCTGTGACCCTGAAAAGTGGGTGCCGAAGGGCTATGTCGTCATCCGCGTGGATTCCCGCGGAGCGGGGCGCTCACCAGGTTATCTGGAACACTGGAGCCCACGCGAGACGCAGGATTTTGCCGACTGTATCGACTGGGCCGGTGTCCAGTCCTGGTCGAACGGCAAGGTCGGCCTGTCGGGTATTTCCTACTATGCAGTCAACCAGTGGCAGGTCGCGGCCCTGCAGCCCAAGCACCTGGCGGCAATCTGCCCCTGGGAAGGCTTCAACGATTTCTATCGTGAACTCGCCTACCAGAACGGCATCTACGACTCATTCGCGCGGCACTGGTACGACATGCAGATCCTGAAGATTCAGCATGGCTATGGCGACCGTGGCTGGACGTCACGCGCCAATGGCGAGTTGGCCGCGGGGCCGGATACCCATTCAGACGAGGAACGCGCCGCCAATCGCTACGATCTCTACGGATCGTATATTTCCCATCCGCTCGACGATGAGTGGTACGCGGCGATGACACCGGATCTGTCGAAAATTGAGGTGCCTGTGCTGAGCTGCGCCAACTGGGGCGGCGCGCCGCTGCATCCGCGTGGCAACTTCAACGGTTTCATGAACTCCGGCTCGAAGGAAAAATATCTCGAGGTCCACGGCCTGGAACACTGGTCGCTCTACTACACGGACTACGGCAATGATCTTCAGTGGCGGTTCTTCGACTGTTATCTGAAGGGTGACGATTCCGGCTGGAAGGAACAGCCGCGCGTCTCGCTGAATGTGCGTCATCCCGGCGAGAAGTTTGTGCTGCGCGCCGAGGATGACTGGCCGCTGCCGCGTGCCCAGTACACCAAATATCACCTGGAGCCGTCTGGCCAGATTCTGTCAGAGAACTCGGCCAGCGAGACCGCCGCGATTACCTACGAGGCGATGGGTGATGGCCTGACCTTCCTGTCGAACCCGATGGCGGAGGACACAGAAATTTGCGGCCCGATGGCGGTGAAGCTCAATATTTCTTCCGATACCAAGGACGCGGATCTATTCGTCGTTTTGCGGGTGTTCCAGTCGGACATGAAGGAAGTCACGTTTCGCGGCGCACTCGACCCGCACACGCCGGTCGCGTCCGGTTGGCTGCGCGCGTCCCACCGCAAGCTCGACCCGGCGCGCTCGACCGAGGCGGCGCCGTTTCACGCCAATGACGAGGTGCAGGAACTCACGCCGGGCGAGATCTATGAGGTCGATGTCGAGATTCACGCGTCGGGCATCGTCGTGCCGCAGGGCTATCGGTTCGGCTTGTCGATCAAGGGGTGCGACTATGTCTTCCCCGGTGAGACGAACGCGGGTCTGTCCAACATGAAGAACACCTTCACCGGTGTTGGGCCGTTCTTGCACGACGACCCGGACAATCGCCCGCCCGAAGTGTTCGACAACAATGTCACGGTGCATCTGGGTGGCGACAATGCCGGCCATGTGCTGCTGCCAATCATTCCGGCAAAAGGCTCGTAAAGGGCCGAGATAGGGGAGGAAAGACCATGGACGACATCAAGCATATCGATGATCCGCTGTTCAAAACCGAAGTCCGCGAAGGCATGCGTGTCGATTGGGATGTGCCCATCGAAATGGATGACGGCGTCGTTTTGCGCGCCAATGTGTACCGGCCCGACGATGAGGGGCAGTACCCGGTGATCATGGCCCATGGCCCCTATGGCAAGGATCTCCATTTCGAGGAAATCTACAAAACCTGCTGGGATCTGATGTGCGAGAACCACCCGGACGTGCCGGCGGGTTCGACGAACATCCATCAGGCCTGGGAAGTGGCGGACCCGGAAAAATGGGTGCCCCACGGCTATGTCCTCGTGCGCGTGGATTCCCGCGGCGCGGGCCGCTCGCCGGGCTATCTTGAGCATTTCAACGCCCGCGAGACCAAGGATTTCTACGACTGCATCGAATGGGGCGGCGTCCAGCCCTGGTCGAACGGCAAGGTGGGCCTGAGCGGCATCTCCTATTACGCGATTAACCAGTGGCAGGTCGCCGCACTGCGACCGCCGCATCTGGCAGCCATCTGCCCGTGGGAAGGCTCGACCGATTACTACCGCGAGGGCAGCTATCACGGCGGCATCTACTCGACATTCGCCAAGCACTGGTACGACATGCAGATCAAGCAGCTGCAGCATGGCTATGGTGACAGGGGTTACCGGTCACGCGCCAATGGCGAGTGGTCTGCAGGCCCGGAGACATTGTCCGATGAAGAGCTGGAGGCGAACAAGTTCGACCTGCACGCGACCATGCGCGCCCATCCGCTCGACGATGAGTGGTTCGCGGACCGGGCCGTCGACTATTCCCAGATCGAGGTGCCGATCCTGAGTTGTGGCAACTGGGGCGGCGCGCCGTTGCATCCGCGCGGCAACTTCCACGGCTACATGCTGTCCGGGTCGAAGGAGAAGTATCTCGAAGTGCATGGCCTCGAGCATTGGTCGCTCTACTACACCGACTATGGCAACGACCTGCAGATGCGGTTCTTCGATTGCTATCTCAAGGGTGACGATTCCGGCTGGAAGGATCAGCCGCGGGTCTCCCTCAACGTGCGACATCCGGGCGAGAAGTTCGTGCCGCGCGCCGAGGAAGACTGGCCGCTGCCGCGCACCGAATGGACCAAGTTCCATTTCGAACCGGCGGGTCAGATCCTGTCGGATGCGCCCGCCAGTGAGAAAGCGGAGATCACCTATCAGGCGATGGGTGATGGGCTGACATTTCTGTCGAACCCGGCCGCCGAGGACACCGAGATTTGCGGTCCCATGGCCGTGAAACTCCATGTCTCGTCGGACACCAGGGATGCGGACATGTTCGTCATCCTGCGGGTGTTCCAGCCGGACATGAAGGAAGTCACATTCCGGGGCGCACTTGATCCGCACACACCGGTCGCGTCGGGCTGGCTGCGGGCTTCTCATCGCAAACTCGATCCCGCGCGGTCCGAGGAATGGGCACCGTTCCATGCTCATGACGAGGTGCAGGCGCTGACACCGGGCGAAATCTACGAGCTGGATATTGAAATCCATGGCTCGGGCATCGTGGTGCCGAAGGGGTATCGCTTCGGCCTGTCGATCCGGGGTTGTGACTATGTCTATCCCGGGGAGCCGAATGCCGGCCTGTCGAACATGAAGAATGTGTTCACGGGTGTCGGGCCGTTCCTGCATGACGACGAGACCGACCGCCCGCCCGAAGTCTTCGACAACAATGTGACGGTACATCTGGGCGGCGATCACGCCGGCTACGTGTTGTTGCCCATCATTCCGGCCAAATAGGCGGGATCGATAGATGGCGGAGAACCTCTACGCGGATGACCCGCAGTTCCGCACGGAAGTG
>JABJEK010000063.1 GCA_018702955.1 Rhodospirillaceae bacterium
GCCGAACGGTGAACGTCCACGCGGTTGCCGGTCGGCAGCGAAGCAGTGCCGCCTCTGGCTTGATTCAGTTGCTGCGGGCGGCTGATTGGCCAACGATCAATGAAAGCCGGGCGAACTAGACGAGACGAATGTTTCTGCGCATTTGATCTCGGCTCGGTCAGTCGATCGCCGACAAGACGGTCGGGATCTGCGCTGGGTCAAACCGCTGACGGTAGTCGGGATTTACATAGGTTTCCCGGATAACCGAGCCCTGATCGACGATGAATATGGCCGGCAGGGGTAGGAATGATGAATTGTTGTTCTGGAACACCGATAGATCGATGCCGCGTGGCTCCAGTAGAGTTTTGATTTCCTCGGAGACCGGCATCGTTAGGCCTAGTTCAAGGCTGTATCCGTTGTCGATGTCGCTCAGAATACTGTAGCTCAGATGGAGGCGTTCTTTCAGTTCCCGGTTCCAGGTCGCGGTTTCCGGTGTGATTGACACAATTGAGCCGCCCTGTTCCTCGACAGCCTCGTTAATGTCGCCAAGCGCGGCCAATTCCAGCCAGCAGAACGGGCACCAATGACCGCGGTTGAAGCTGATCACCAGCGGACCTTTCTCGAGCAAATCCTTGGATGACACGAGGCGGCCTTCCAGGTCGGGCATAAGAAACGGGGGCAAAGAGTCGCCGGCTTTCGGTGCCGTCGAGCCCGTCCCAACCCGCTGCAGTTTCTCGATTAAGGCCTGGTAGGCGGCGCCGATGTCGGGTGCGCGCTTGTCGAGGGCCGCGTGGTAGTCGGCCAATTGCTCGGCGAGTGAATCATGGTCAGCGCGCGCCTTGTCGAAGGCCGGGTTTGGCTTAAGGGGCTTACTCATGATGACAGCGCCTTTCAGAAGTATTGCGCCAGTATAGCTGCGAACGGCCATAGCAATCGGCTCTGGAATGCATTGTCCATCGGTATTGGAGAACCATCAACAAGGATCGCTACGTTTTCATCAACACGGCTTCTCGTGTGAACACGAACTGGAGGATGAAAACATGGTTGATCACAACCGCAATACTGGGCTTTTCACAGCAGGTCCGTTGGCGGCGATGGGTAACCGGCGTCACGCGCTCAAAAAAATTGGTCTCGGCGTCGCGCTGCCGGTTTTCTTGCTTGGTGCCAGCGTTACGGCGCCGAGCATCGGCATGTCCGCATTTGCCGCGGGTGCCAGTGTCGAAGGCTATCTCTACACCAGCCTGAATGGGGAAGGTGTCAATCAGGTTGTTTCCTTCGAACGGCTTGCAGATGGCAGCCTGGGAATCCAGAAGGCCTACACTACCAATTCCGCCGGGGGCGCGAACGTTAATGCTGGCGGCGACGCGGCGGGAGACTTCGATGCGCAGGGGGCTCTTCAGATTATCGGAGATCACCTGTTGGTGGTGAATGCCGGTGGCAACACGATCTCGGTCTTTGACGTCGACAAGTCTGATGGAGACCTGAAGCTTTCGGAGAATGTGAATTCAGGTGGCGTCCGCCCGGTGAGCATCGCTTACGTGAGAAAATCGGGTTCGAATGACCAGTATTGGGTTGTCGTCGGCAATCAGTGGAACAACCCGAATGTGCAAAAAGGTGGACCTGGTGAAGGCGCAATCGAGATGTATCCAGATGCGGCTTTCCATGCAGATGGCGGAGGTCACGAACAACGCCTGGCGGAGCGGAATATCTTCCTGTTCTCGTTCGATTCGAAATCCGGTGCGTTGACCCCGGAGAAATCCTTGGATTCCTTCGTTGGTACCAATGGTGGTCCTGCGACTGTCGCCTTCAACAATGATGGCACGAAGCTCGGCGTTTCGACCTGGGGCATCGCCCATTTCGGGACCGAAAACCCGACGAACCAGAAGCCGAGCCGGGTCTACGTCTATGATTTCGACAAGGGTACCGGCAGTGTCAGTAACTCACGGTATTTCGAGGAACAGGGAATATCGGGAACTATCGGGTTCAATTGGGACAAGACCTCCTCGACTCTGTTTGTTTCTAACTTCAACCTGACCGCTGAGAAACGTGACAACAGCCTGACGGTCCTTCGCGACAACGGCCACTCGGTCACAAAGGTGTCGAATTTCGGCACCGGCCTCGGTCGTGACATCGATGAGGCCTGTTGGACAACACTCAGCCCTGACGGTACCAAACTGTACCTGTCCAGCTTCGGGGGTAATCTGATCAGCGAATTCGATGTCGCGCCAGGCGGCAAGGTGAGCAAGGTCGGGTCGGGTGCCGACACGTCATTCACCAGGCGCAAATCGGGGACACCCGCGGGCGACACGAAGGACATGTACATTACCGACGACGGTAAGTTCATGTATGTGCTTGGTGCCTATCAGACATTTACGGTTTCTAGGTTCGATTTGGAATCGCGGGGGTCCCTGAATTTTGCCCAGGAATACCGCGTAGGTGCCGCAACCCGGTCTGGTGCCGGAGTATACAACTTTCTGGGACTGACCGGTTTCGACAAGTAGGTTCGGCTCCACCTGGAATTACTGAAATTGGAACGCCGCGCGAAGGTGACTTCGTGCGGCGATTCCTTTGTTTTTATACTGAATGTGAATTGTACGGGTTTCATTGTGCAGCCTGCCTTATTGACCTGGTTGGAGTGTTGCCGCAGCGGCTTTTGGGCCGATAGGCGTCATGCTAGGTTCTGCCGATCCTGCGAAGGATAGAAATCTAAAAGCCCTGCTCAGAGCAAAATCAGAACAAATATTCAGGAGTGAATCCGCATGTTGAACGTCGCCGTCATCGGGCTGGGTTGGTGGGGCAGTCATGTCGCCAACGCCCTGCAGGGAAACCGCAAGCTGCGCGTGGTGCGCGGCGTCGAACTCAACCCCACCGCGGCCACCCGCAAGCTCGCGAAGAACTGCGGGTTCGAGCTGACGACGGATTATGCCGAGGCGCTCAAGGACCCCAACGTCGAGGGCGTCATCCTGACCACCCCGCACACGACCCACGAGGCGCTGCTGATGCAGGCGGCCCGGGCGAACAAGCAGATCTTCTGCGAGAAGCCGCTGTCGCTGACGTCGGCCAGTGCGAAGAAGATGGTCAAGGCGTGCCGCGATCGGGGGATCGTCCTCGGCCTGGGCCATGAGCGGCGCTACGAGCCGGCCTGGATGAAAATGGCCGAGATGGTCCGCAAGAAAGAACTCGGCACCATCATCGCGGTCGAGGCGAACAACTCCCACGACAAGTTCACGCCGCTGAAGGCGGACAATTGGCGCGGCAATCCGAAGGACGCGCCCGCCGCGGGCTGGACCGGGATGGGCGTGCATCTGACCGACATGATGATTTCGATGTTCGGGCCTATCCAGTGGATCAACGCGGCCTCGGACCGCCGCGTGCTGAACCTGCCCTCGGGCGATGTCGTGACGACCCAGTTCCAGTTCAAGGATCGTACGTTGGGGACCATCAATGTGGTCTCGAAGACGCCGTATTACGCGCGCTTCGCGGTGTTCGGCAGCAAGGGCTGGGTCGAAATCCACGACATTGCGCATCCGGAGGACTGGGACGACACCTACATGGATATTTCGCTGGTGGGCAAGAAGCGCACGCGCAAGGTCTACAAACCGCGCGACACCGTGAAGATGAACTTCGAGGCCTGGGCCGATGCCGTTGCGGGCAAGAAGAAGTACATGTTCACCGACGTCGAGCGGATCGGCAATGTCGCGGTGCTCGAGGCGCTGGCCAAGTCCGCCAAGAGCGGCAAGCGCGAGCGGGTGCGCAACTAGCGCCCGGCAGGTATCGGCATGTCGAGGGTCGGATGAAGTTCGGATTGTTCGGCGGCGCGTCCTCGCGCCGCGGCGGCGTTGCCCGCGACAGCACCCAGGGCTATCGGGACTTCATCGGCTATGTCGAGGAGGCCGAGGAGCTCGGCTACCATTCGGTGTTCCTGGTTGAACATCACTTCACCGGTTTCGGCCAGGTGTCGGCCTCGCTCAATTTGCTGACATATCTCGCGGCCCGCACCACGCGGATGCGCCTGGGCACGGCGGTGGTGGTTTTGCCCTGGCACAATCCGGTGTTGCTGGCCGAGCAGGCGGCGACGGTCGATCTGCTGTCGGGTGGGCGGCTGGAGTTCGGTGTCGGCAAGGGTTATCGCCCGAACGAGTTCAACGGCTTCAATGTCCAGCCCGCCGATGCGCAGGAGTTGTTCGAGGAATCCCTCGAGGTGATCCGGCGGGCCTGGACGTCGGAGGAGCGCTTCACCCATATCGGCAAGCACTGGACGTTCCAGGATATCGTCGTGGAACCACCACCGATCCAGCGCCCGCACCCGCCCATGTGGTTGGCGGCCGGAAGCGCCGGCGGCTTGAAATGGGCGGCGGACAACGACTTCAACCTCCTGCTCGACCAGATCGCATCGTTCGATCTGATCCAGGAACGGCTCGACATCTACCGGGATGCGATTGAGGGGTCGGGGCGAACGTTCGACCCGATGAATGTGGCCGTCGCGCGGGCGCTGCACATCACCCACAGCGAAGAGGAGCGGGAGCAGGCCCATCAGCAACGCGCGCGGCTGTTAAGCGGTATCTCGCGCCTGTCGAAGGTTCGTGAGGGTGGCGGGCCGCAATCCACGATGCTGCAATACAACGATACGCGGCTGGCCACGGAAGAAGGCGCGCTGATCGGCCCGCCGGAAGAAATCATCGAGCGCCTGCAGCGCATGCGTGCGGGCGGCGTTGAATATGTCCTGCTGATCGACATCACCGGCTCGCGGGAATCCCTGCGGCTGTTCCGCGACGAGGTCATGCCGGCGCTGGCGTAGGTAGATTGGGGTTGTGAATGCAAAACGGGCCGCGCTGGAAGGCGCGGCCCGTTGCATTTTAGGAAATGCAATTTCCGTTACTTGGACTTCACGACCTTGCTGCGGTGCTCGCCGAGGCCTTCGATGCCCAGGGTCACGACGTCGCCCGCGCGCAGATACTTCGGGTTCTTCTGGCCATAGGCGACGCCCTGGGGCGTACCGGTCATGATGATGTCACCCGGATAGAGCGTGATCGTCTTGCTCAAATTCGAGATGATCGTCGCGCAGTTGTAGATCATGTCCTTGGTGTTGTTGTCCTGTTGGCGGACACCATTCACCTCAAGCCACATGTGGAGGTTGTTCGGGTTCGCCACCTCGTCGGCGGTCAACAGCCACGGGCCGATCGGTGCGAACGTGTCGGGGCTCTTGCCCTTGATCCACTGCAGGCCGCCGCGCTCGATCAGGAACTCGCGCTCGGACACTTCGTTGCCGGCGAAGTAGCCGGCGACATATTTGAGGGCGTCCTTCTTCGACACATGCTTGGCCTTGCGACCCATGATCAGGCAAAGCTCGACTTCCCAGTCGGTTTTCACGGAGCCCTTCGGCAGCACGATGTTATCGCGATGGCCGGTGGGCGGGCAGGTCTTCGTGAAGACGAACGGCTCCGACGGGATCGCCGCGTTGGCTTCCTCGGCATGTTCCTTGTAGTTCAGCGCAATGGCGAAGACGCGGCGCTCAACGACCGGCGGGCCGAGGCGCGGGTTGCCCTTGACCAGCGGCAGGCGCTTGGGGTCGCGCTTGCGGATGGCCGCAAGGCCCTTGGGCGACAGGGTTTCGGCGTCGATATCGTCGACAACCTTGGACAGGTCGCGGAGCTTGCCGTTGGCATCAATAAGGCCGGGCTTTTCCTTGCCACGTGGGCCGAAGCGTACGAGTTTCATGCTGGGTTCCCCCTGATGTTGATTGGCCCCGGCGCGTGAACACGGCCGGGTAAATGGGTCGCTTGCGGGTGTTGTAGCGGTCCCGGCGAGGCTTGAAAACCGTTCGTTTGCCCTGTGGGGCCGAGGAGGTCAGCCCTTGGCGGCGCGTTCGGCAGCCCGTTCGCGGAACCGTTTCAGATCGAGGGTGGCGCTTTCGCCGAGCCACATGGCGTAGGTCGAATGATCCGTGAGGTCATCGCCGGTCTCCGGATGCACCAGGATCGACAGGTCGTGACGGTTCATCGCCAGCCAGGGCACGATGTCCCCGAACAGTTCGGGTTTAAACGCGACCTGGTAACTCCCGAACGGGTGCGGCCCCACGGGATTGTCGTGCCAACGGCCCAACTCCACATCGTAGCGGGCGTCGATCTCCGCCCGCAGCGCCTCTGCCTCGGGTTTGCTCGCGGCATCATAATAGACGTGGGCGTGGAACCCTTCAGGTGTCGGGGCGGGTGTCGGTGTTTGTGCGTTCATGGGATCAACATAGTCGGACCGTCCGGCGCGTCAATGTCAGTCGGTTACCCAATCGTTCAAATTCTCGGGGCTTTCGGTTGACGGCGTGCGAGTGGGCTTGGTTTACTCGCGCTCGACCGTCGCGTCCGGCCTTCGATCCGGACGGAATTCGATCCGTGGCAATTTCTGCGCTGCGGTGTGACGTGTCCCGGAAAGATGGTCATGCGGGACGCGGGCGCCAACAGGAGAAGCGCCGTGACATCCTTGGGGTCCGAGCCGGTGATCCTCGACGCGCATCCGCGCGACCGGGGGCAGGTTCTCGATCATTTCAACTGGGTGCGCGGCGAGACCGAGCGCCTTGCGGCACCATTGTCGGCCGAAGACCAGGTCGTGCAGTCGATGCCGGACGCCAGCCCGACCAAATGGCATCGCGCCCATGTCACCTGGTTTTTCGAAACCATGATCCTGCGCGCCTTTGCACCCGGCTACGAGCCGCTCGACCCGCATTATCTGTTTCTCTTCAATTCCTACTACGACGCGGTCGGCGCGCGGCATCCGCGCCCGGCGCGTGGTCTGCTGACCCGCCCCACGGCAGACCAGGTGAAGGCCTACCGCGCCCATGTCGATGACGCGATGCGGGCGCTTATCAATGATGCCGATGACGCGACATGGGAAAAGGTCGCGCCTATGATCGCGTTGGGCCTGCATCACGAGCAACAGCATCAGGAACTGATCCTGATGGATATTCTCCACGCGTTTTCGCACAACAGCGTCGCCCCCGCCTACCAGACCTATCGGGCCGCCCCGGCGCGCAAGACACCCGAATTGCGCTGGTTCGATCATGATGGCGGGCTGGTCGAGATCGGCCATGCCGGCGCCGAGTTCGCCTTTGACAATGAGGGGCCGCGCCACAGCGTCCACCTGGCGCCATTCCGGCTGGCGTCCCGGCTGGTGACCAATGGAGAGTGGAAGGAATTCATGGCTGATGACGGCTACGCCCGCCCGGAACTCTGGCTGTCCGACGGTTGGGCCGCGGTGGGTGCCGAGGGCTGGAGCGCGCCGCTCTATTGGCAGTCGGTCGACGATGAATGGTGTGCCATGTCCCTGTCGGGGCTGCAGCAAGTGAATGACCAGGCGCCGGTTTGCCATGTCAGCCTCTACGAGGCCGATGCCTATGCACGCTGGGCCGGCAAACGCCTGCCGCGCGAAGGCGAATGGGAAGTCTTTGCCCGCGATCAGCCGGTGACAGGCAACTTCGTCGGATCAGGCCTGCTGCGCACCGCGCCGGCGACCGATGATGCGCCTGACCGGCCGGAACAGATGTTTGGCGACGTGTGGGAGTGGACCCAGAGCCCCTATGTCCCATATCCCGGATTCAAGCCCGTGGCGGGCGCAGTCGGTGAGTACAACGGAAAATTCATGGCCAATCAGTTCGTTTTGCGCGGCGGCGCGTGTGTGACACCCGAGGGGCACAGCCGTGCCACCTATCGGAACTTCTTCTATCCCGCGATGCGCTGGGTGTTCGCCGGCGTGCGGCTGGCGGATGATGCGGATGGAGTTGCACAATGAGCGGCGCTGCAGCGAAGAGTCTCGGGCCGCTTCACGACTATGTGGAATACGACCACGCGGCGGACAGTTTTCTCGATGATGTACTCGAGGGGCTGGCCCAGCCGCAGAAGAAACTTTCGAGCAAATACTTCTATGACGAACGCGGATCGCAGCTGTTCGATGCGATCTGCGAGTTGCCGGAATACTACCCGACACGCACGGAGACGGCGCTTTTGCGCGCCCATGCGGCGGAGTTCGCCGAGCTGATCGGTGCGAATGCCAGCGTGGTCGAGTTCGGCAGCGGCTCGAGTACCAAGATTCGCATTCTGCTGGATGCGCTGGAAACCCCGGCGGCCTATATCCCCGTCGATATTTCGCGTGAGCATCTGTTGGCTTCGGCGAAGGCCCTGGCGGGTGCGTATCCCGATCTGCCGGTCGTGCCCATTGCGGCCGATTACACCCAACCCTTCGAGGTGCCGGAGATCACGGGCGAGGCGGCACGGATCGGCTTCTTCCCGGGTTCGACCATTGGTAATTTCACCCGCGCGGCGGCGGTGGATTTTCTGCGCGCCGCGGCGACCGACCTCGGGACCGACAACGGCCTGCTGATCGGGGTTGATCTGCGCAAGGATGTGGCTGTTCTGCATGCAGCCTATAACGACGCGGCGGGGGTGACGGCGGAATTCAACCTCAACGTCCTGCGCCGGGTAAATGACGAGCTCGGCGGCAATTTCAATCTGGATGGCTTCACCCATGATGCGCGCTGGGTCCCGGATCAGGGCCGCATCGAGATGCATCTGGTGAGTGACTGGGAGCAGGAGGTCCGGGTCGATGGCCACAGCTTCACTTTCGCGGCCGGGGAATCGATCCACACCGAGGATTCCCACAAATACGACGTCGACGAGTTCCACGCGCTGGCGGCCAAGGCCGGCTGGCGCGCCTTCCGCCACTGGACGGACGCGGACAACCTCTTCTCGCTGCACTATCTGCGGGTGGCGTGAGCCTTATTGAATGTCGATCGTCACGCCTGGCGGGCGCGGAAATACCGCGCAGGTACCGGCGCCGGTTTGAAGCGCGCCCAGCGCGTCAGATGTGTCGAACGTCACTTTCACCAGCGGCTCTGAATCCCCCACGGTGAAGGGCGCCGTGAGGGGGAATGTGATGGTTGCCGTCGTTGCACCTGCCGCGCGCGAAAGATTGAAGCCGTCATAGTCGGATTGCACGACCGTCGAGACGCCGACGTTGGGGATCGTCAGGGCCATGGCCGTGCCGGCACCGCCGACAGTCCCCGTCCCGACGCCGGCGGCATTTCCCGCTGCGTTGCCCGTGACCGTCTGACAATTCTGGCCGCCATTGTCGAGGCCACCGCCGGCGATGGTGATCACCGTGCCGATGGTGACGCGCACATGGGTGTAGGTCTCGCCGGCAACCAGTCCTGCCGTTGATGCGTAGCTGCCGACATCGGCACCCGCAGCGACGCCGGATATGTCGAAGGTGGTGGTGCCGGAACCGACGACGACGCTGCCGCCGCATGCGCTGTCCGAACATAATTCGACCTGGGATATGGAGATATCATACTGGGTCGCCGTGACCCCGGTTCCCGGGATGACCGCATGCAGGTCGGCGGGGGCCAGAAGCGCGGCCCCAACGAAGATCGACGGGAGCAGAAGAGCTTTCAAGGTGTTTTTCATCATGTGCCTCGTGCAATCACCACACCGGAAGACTGACCTTCGAGGATGATCTTGTTCTCACGGCGGACCTTGTCGAGCGTGTGCTCGCGCATGTCACGCGCCTCGAATGCGTGCTCGGTGATGAACTTGTTCGAGAGCGCGACCGGGCGTTTGTCTGGCGCGTTGATGAAGCGGAGACGCACGCGGTATTCCTGTTCGCCGAAATTGTCGTCCGACGCGGCCAGTTCAACCTGGAAGTTCTGGTGAACATCCATCTCCAGGTTCACCTCATATCCCTTTATGTTCTCTTCCGCGCTTTCCGTGTTCCAGAAGTAGTGGCGAAAGCCCATGCGGGCCCAGGGTAGATAGGGCAATTGCGAACGTATCTCGGCGTCATAGCCGCTCAACGCCTCTTCCGACTGGGTGCTGGTGACCGTCTTCTCGTCGCTCAGCGCCTGATAATAGTTGGCCGAAATATCGACGGAATTGAACTTGAACTCGCCGCCGAGGCTGGCGCGAAGATGTTGCTCCTCGACGTCGTAATCGAGGAACGTGTTCGCGCCGATCAGGGTGTTGTTGTCGAGCACCTCGCGATACCCGACACCGGCGTTTACCCAGATACGGTCGTCGCCGAACTGGTGACCATAATTCGCCTGCAGCTGGGTGAAGTAGGTCTCGGTCTTGTCTGCGTTCTGAAACAGGGGCTGCACTGTCAGGACCGAGAATTCCGGCTTCAGATTGTCACCGGATTCGACCGCGGCGAGCTCCGCCTCGACCTCGAACCGGCCGAGCCAGTCCGGCAGGCTCAACCCGCCGATCATGTACTGGATGCTGGAGCCGGCTGTTTGCGCGATCTGCACGACCGGGTTTTGGCCTTCGGCGATCTGCTGCGCGGCCGGGGCAATGGTCCCCGTCATCCAATCCTTCAGTCGCTCCTTGCCGGGGTCGACATAGGCTTCCGGCGCCTGGATGTCTCTGTCTGGAAGCGGAACAATTTGGGGATCGTCGGCAATCGCGCCGACCGTCAGCGATGCCGCACCCAACAGCGCGACGGCACAACTCCCCGTAAGCAAGCGAAATTCCCGTGACCCCATCGATCGACCCCCACTACGTTCGATGCATCCATGAATACCGCGCGTCCCTGCACGACACAAGTACTCGTGGGTGCGAATACCAAACTTTGCCCATAGTTATTCCGTGATAATGCGAATTACTATCATTAGGATCGGATTTTCCGTTTGAGCCAAACAACATCAATGTCATGTTTGGTTTTGTTCTAGTTGCCACAAGGAATTGATATATGAAGACTCGCGTCGCCCGTATTCATGAATATGGTGACCCCGAGGTCATCAAAATCGAAACAGATGAGCTGCCCGAGCCGGGTCCGGGCGAGGTCCTGCTGAAGCAGAATGCCGCGGCGATTCATTTCGCGGATTCCTATATGCGTCAGGGCCGCTATTTCCTGAAGCCGCCTCTGCCCACGGTGCTCGGTCTGGAGGGGGTCGGGACCATCGCGGCGGTTGGCGACGGGGTCGAGGATTACAAGGTCGGCGACCGGGCGGCATATTTGTTCAATGTCGGCGCCTATGCCGATGCGCGGATTGTGCCGGCCGGCGAACTCTTCGTGCCGCCGGCCGCACTCGACGATGCGACGGTGGTGGCGGCGTTCGTGCGCACCATGACCGCCCAGTATCTGCTGCGCCGGCTGTACCGGGTGCAGGCCGGTGAGACCATCCTGGTGCATTCGGCCGCCGGCGGCATGGGTAGTCTGCTGACCCAGTGGGCGACGCGTGTGGGAGCCAAGGTGATCGGCACGGTCAGCTCGCCCGGCAAGTTCCTGGCGGCGGAAGAAAATGGCTGTGCCCATGTGATCGATTACACGAAAGAGGATTTCGCCGACGCCGTGCTCGACATCACGGGCGGGGCGGGGGTGCCCGTTGTGTATGACGCGGTCGGGGCCGACACCTATCAGGGCAATTTGCGGGCGCTGGCGCCACGCGGCTGGTTCGTCAATTACGGCCACGCCTCGGGCCCGCCGCCGATCGACGCCCTGGAACTCAACCAGAAGTCCCTGATCTTCACCAAGGCATCGATGAAGGACTACATGGCCACGCCCGAGGAGAAGGCGGCGATGATGGCGGAGGTCGTGGCCGCGATCTCCGACGGGACGGTGAAGTCGAACATCACCGGCAGCTATGAGTTGGCGGATGTCGCCGAGGCTCATGCGGCCCTGGACTCGCGTAGCACGACGGGCGCGCTGGTGGTTGGCTTCGATATCTAGGCCCGCTGTGTGACTGCGGTCACTTCAAATTGTCTTGTTCGCCGTTATCTTCAATAATTGAAAGCCGGAGTGCTTTGACACCAGGTGCGGCTGCGACGCTGCGCGCAGTGGAGGAGAATCACCTTGAAACCGATGTCGAACTTCCTGTCGGCCATCGTGCCGATTGTCGCGACGGTGAGCCTGTTCGCCACACCCGCCTCGGGCGAACCGAGCGCTATTGTTGAAGATGTGGAAGCCGCAGGGTCGAACCTTTCCTTCATGGACTATGTGGAGCCGGGAGATGTGGTCCGGCTCGCCGCTGGCGAGCGGCTGATCCTTGGCTACTTCGCGAGCTGCATGCAGGAAACGATCGTCGGCGGCACGGTCACCGTGGGCGTGAAAGCGAGCAGTGTCGCTGGCGGCAACGTTCGCAAGGAAAAGGTGCCGTGCGACGCCGGGCAGGTCGAACTCGCCGAGGGTCAGGCCAACAACAGCGGAGTCGTGGCATTCCGGGGCACTAGCGATGTCAGAAAGGATGGCGGCGATGCGGCCCGACCCGACCTGACTCTCTATGGCGCGAGCCCGCTCGTCCGCAGTACGGTCGCGGGTGTTCTGGTGATCGACCGCGTCGACCGACCGGGGACACCGGTCGAAATCGCTATTCAGGATGGTGCAAACGACATGGCCGAGCGCGATATTGCCCTGGAACCCGGCGGTGTTTATCGGGCGCGACTGCGCGCAGGAGGCGCGCAGCGCGAGTTGATCTTCGACGTGGATGCGTTTGCAGAACCCGGAGACCAGCCCAAGCTCTCGCGCCTGATCCGGTTCTGACTTGTTGCGCGTGAAATCTCTTTTTGCCGCGGGTCTGGCGGCTTTGGTCGCGACCATTGCGGTCTCGGCGCCCTGGTCGAACACGCTGGACGGTCTGTCCAGCGACAGCCTGGTCTGGCTGCGACAGGCCGTGTTCGGCCCGCAGCATGCGAGAAGCGAATCTCCGACCGTTGTGATTGCAATCGACGAGGAAACGTATCGCCGCGAACCTTTTAGCGGGGTGCCAAAAGTGATGTGGACCCCCGAGATCGCGCAAGTTTTCGACGCGGTCATAGACGGCGGTGCGACGGTCATCGGGATGGATATCATCCTGCCGACGAGCGTGGCCTCGCAGATCCGCGGATTTGACCGCGATTTCCTGCAGAGCCTGCGCCGGCACAGCAGGACGGGCCGAATGGTGCTGAGTAAGGTCCAGCACTCCACGCAGCCAATTCTGCCAAATGTCGGTCAGCGCTTTGCGGTCGGGCATGGTCCGAACATCCGCGCCGCGAACCTCTATTCCGATACTGACGGCATCGTCCGTGGCGTACCGGTGAGTCTCGCGCGGGCGGGTGATGGCGCGACAGTGGCTTACGAGCCCTCGCTGGCCGTTGATCTTGCCGCCCGGGCGTTGGGCGGGCGGTTGGTTCTCGATACGTTAGGACGTGCGGAGCTCGACGGTGTGGCGCTGCCGACCGTTGCGGGAAACAACTTGCTGATCAATTTCGACGACGATCAAAGCGGTATCCCGACTTTTTCCTGTGCCGATATTCAAGCCTGTGTTGCGGCCGGAAATGATGCGTTCTTTGAGAAAAATTTCGCCGGCCGAGTCGTTCTATTCGGCGGTGTGCTCGATGTTGAGGACCGCAAGCTGTCCTCTCTCAGATTCACCGCGGCACCCGATGCCGCCGCGTTTGGCGAACGTTGCGCGCTGGACAGGCTCCCCGATGTGCTCGAAGCGGACCTATCGCGCGACAGCGTTCCAGGTGTCTACCTGCATGCCTTCGCAGTGAACAATCTTGTGCGAGGCAACCTCTTATCGGCTGCCATGCCCTGGCATGCGAGCGGGCTTACTTTTGTGCTCGCGGTCGCGATTGCGCTCGCGACGATCGCCCTCAGTGCTTGGCTCGCCGGGACACTCGCGGTTGTCGCATCCGCATTTTGGGCCGTGGCAGCTATCTCGCTGTTTCAGAGCGGCACGGTCTTCCCACTGTTCGATCCGCCGATCGCGATGGCGGTGGTTTTTGCGCTCATGGGGGCTTATCGATTCACCGTGGCCGATCGTGACAAGCGCCTGCTGCGGCAAATGTTCGGGCTCTACCTGGCGCCATCGGTGATCGAGCAGATGGTCGAACGCAGCGAGATGCCCTCCCTGGGTGGCGAGACGCGCGAGCTGACTGTTTTCTTCTCGGACCTTGCCAACTTCACGGCCATGTCGGAGGGCATGAACCCCGAAGCGCTCGTCCGAATTTTGAATGATTACCTGTCGGCGATGACGGACGTCATCGAACGACATGGCGGTTTTGTCGACAAGTATATTGGCGACGCGATCGTTGCAGTGTTCGGTGCACCGCATCATGACGCGGGCCATGCGGATCATGCGATAGCTGCCGCGATCGAATGCCAGCACCGTCTGGAGGCGCTCAATGCCGACATGGCGGCAGCTCATGGAATCACGCTTGGCCAGCGGATCGGGATCAACACGGGCCGCATCCTGGTTGGTAATATCGGGTCCGCGCGCCGTTTCAACTATACGGTGATGGGCGATGCGGTGAATTTGGCAGCGCGGCTCGAGGGTGCGAACAAGGTCTACGGCACGACGATTTTGCTCTCGCAAGAGACCCTGGCGCAGGGTGGAGACCAAGGGTCATTCCGCCGGATCGACCAGGTACGTGTCGTTGGCCGGGCGGAGCCGGTTATCCTCCACACGCCTGCGGACGGGACACCTGCGGAGACGCTTGACGTTTATGCGCGGGCGCTTGCCGACTATGACGGTGGCCGCTTCGCGGCAGCAGTGGCGCTGTGGGAGACGATTTCCGCCCAGGACCCGCCGGCGGCCATGGCGCAACAATCCGGGGGTGGGGCCGCATCGCGGGCGACGGTCGACAAGGAGCCGCCGGCAAATATGCAGGGTGCGGGGCTGGCCCGCTTCTATCAAC
>JABJEK010000064.1 GCA_018702955.1 Rhodospirillaceae bacterium
CCGACAATCCGGTGAAGCCTCTGATGTCGAAGAACACCACCGCGGCGTTACGATGCTGGCCCTCGCCGGCGTGCAGTTCATGCTCGCTGCCGGTAATCCGGTCGGCCACATAGGTATCGAAGAACCGCGCGAGGTCGCGCTTGGCCGAGCCCTCCGAGACCGCCGTGAACAGCATCTGGCGCGCCCGCAGCACCGCGGCCGCCAGCACCGCCGTGACGATGCCGATGGTGAGCAGCTTGTCGAACTCGGCCCCCAGCAAAATCGTGTTGCCGGTAATGTACTCGACATAGTTCCGGGTGATCGTCATCTCGCCGGTCTCGAACGCGGCGGCGTAAAGCACCAGCAGCGACCAGCCGACCATGGCGGTGAATCCCGCCAGCAGCACGTAGCGCGCGTCGAAACGCAGCGCGCGCAGCGCGATGAAGATGAACACGTAAAGCAGCGTCGGCGCCTTGAGATAGAACGACGGCGGCTGGCCGTAGGTCCGGTGAAAGCTCCAGATCAGGACCATCAGCAAGGCCATGTCGGCGATCACGGACAATGTCAGGAACCAGCCCGGCAGGCGCGTCTTGCAGCTCGCCCAGAACCGCGCGACCGAGAACACCAGATACCCGCCCAGCGCCCAGGGCGTCAGTTCGAAGGCGAGGTCGCCGTCAGCACCGCCCGGCGTGATCAGGAACAACCCGCAGAACAGCAGCACGATGACGATCTGCACGACCGAGATGATCTGTTCCGAGCGGTCCTGCTGGCGCGCGACATCCTCGCGCACGCGCTGCGGGAGCACCGGCGCGGTGCCGCCGCGCAGGGTCGTCAGCACGCGGGTGATCAGATTGTCTGGCGATTTATCCGATTGCGCGGTCATGGCTCCGGGTCTCGACTGTGCCGTCATCAACGCCTTGATATGGCGATGGTGGGCGGCCGATGCCCGTCAAACTCGCGTGAACGCGCGCGCAAAAAGTCCCGGCACAAACCCTAGAAGGTCAGCGTGAGCCCTTCGCGCGCGACCACCGTGTTCTCGAACCGCGCTTTTGCCCCGGTCTCGATCTGCGCCATCGCCGCGTCATCGTGGGACGGGTCGTGGTGGAACGGTACGTATGTGCCGACATTTGCGATTTCGGCCAGCGCGGCACCCTCCTGCCAGGTCGAGTGGCCCCAGCCGACATGGGACGGGTATTCTTCGTCGGTATAGGTGGTGTCGTAGATGAACAGGTCAGCGCCGTCGATCATCTCTAGGATGCGTTCATCGTGGGTGCCCTCGACATGTTCTGTGTCGGTGACGTAACAGATCGCGCGCCCGCCTTGCTCGATCCGGTAACCGGTCGCACCGTTGGGATGGTTCAGCGCACAGGTCCGCACGGTCGCACCGCAGGCCACGTCGAAGGTCTCACCCGCGTGGAAATCATTAAAGCTCTTGTCGGCGGCCATCACGTCCATCGGGATCGGGAACAGCGGATCCACCATCATCGCGCACAGGACATCGGCCAGCTTGCGCTCGGGCTTCAGGTGCCCGGCCCACATCCGCAGTTTGCTGTCCGGGCAGTAAGCCGGACCGAAGAACGGCATGCCGACGATATGATCGATATGGGTGTGGCTCAGCAGGAGGTCCGCATCCACGGCACCGCCCATGTCCCCGAGCGCATTGCCGAGCGGGCGGAGGCCGGTGCCGGCATCGAGGATGATCCGGCCGCCACCGCCATCAGGATCGCCACACGTGACTTCGACGCAAGAGGTGTTGCCGCCATAGACGATCGTGTCAGGGCCGGGGCACGCGATCGAACCGCGCACGCCCCAGAACCGGACCTCGACGGTGCCGACCTCAGCCACGGGGCTCGCTCACGGTGCAAGTCACACAACTGGTCACGCGAAAGTGTCGCGGATATGTCAGAATAGAATACATCGACCTGAAGACTGCCCGATTTTCAACGGGTCTGGTAATGCCGGAACGATATAGCGCCCGGCGGTTACCCTTCCCCGCCGAAAGCGACCCAACATTGATAGGCGGTATGACTCAAATATCCGTAAAGACTGCCCGGCCCTGTTCGGCTCTCGGGGCAGCGGCCTGAAAATGAAATCCCGACAGATAGGTCATATATAAGACTCGCTAACGGTTGACTGCGCCTCTCCATTAACAGAGGATTTTACAACAAGACGCTAGGCGAACCGGGTGATGTCCTCCCGAATTCTCACTGCGGCGTTGGTGCGACGAGTGGCCGGTTTTTTTGGCCGCATCAGAAGAAGTTCGCAGCCGGGTCAGGGAAAAATCCCGACCCGCCAGATAAAAAATAAACGCACGAGAGGAAATGAAATGAACAAGCAAAATCGTAAACACGGCGGCATGATTCTCGCCGCGGGCCTGGGCCTGATGACGGCCGTCGCCGCATTCGGCACCGCCAGCGCGCAAGGCTTCCCCGACAAGCCCATCACCTTCATCGTCCCCTATTCCCCGGGCGGTGGTTCCGATCAGCAGGCACGCCGGCTCCAGCCTGGCCTGGAAAAGGCCCTCGGCGTCGACGTGCGGATCGTCTACAAGACCGGCGGCGGCGGCGCTGTCGGGTTCAACGAGCTATGGCGCTCGAAGGCCGATGGCTACACCATCAGCAACGTGGTTGTGCCGAATGTGGTCATTTCGGCCCAGGGCAAGGACGTCGGCTTCAAGCCGGGTGAGTTCGCCTATATCGGCATGACGGTGCGCTCCGTCGGCGCGCTCATGGTGCCGAAGGGCAGCAAGTACGGCTCGCTGGCCGAGTTCGTGTCTGCCGCCAAGGCAAACCCGGGCAAGCTGACCGTCGCAGGCGTCGGCAGCACGGGTGGGCGCAACTTCGCTGAGCTCGCCAAGATTCTCGGCATCGAGACCACCTACGTGCCGGTGTCCGGCGGCGTCGGCAAAATGATGCCGATGTTGCAGGGCAACCATGTGGATGCG
>JABJEK010000065.1 GCA_018702955.1 Rhodospirillaceae bacterium
CTCTGTGATCTGCGCCACCGCGTCCCGTTTGAAATCGTCGCTGTAACTACTTCTGCCCATCATGGCCTCCTTGCCTCAAAATTAGGAAAGAAAGCGTCTACAAATCCAGGGGCTATTCAAACGACATTCGGACGAGGACATACTGAATCGGAGTTGGTAAGCAAGTGAAGCCGCTGCCGCCAGACATTCAGCGGCGCGCCAACCTGCGGACATCAGCCACGAAATTAGCTAAACATGGCGCTATGAGGTCTATTATCTACAACGCGCCGGGTCGACGCACGACGATCCTGTTTGTGATCCTGGTCGCCGGCCTCCTCGCAGCCTTCGGTGAGTTCAAGCTTGCCGAGAAGTATTATGTGCAACGTGAACTGGAAGCATCCGCTCGCCGCGCAGCACCCTATCTGACATCCTTGGCCTCGGTCCTAGAGCGTTACCAGAACATCACGCCAATCCTTTCCGAGGACCGGGAGATCATCGACGTCGCCCAGGGGGGGCCGGCCGGCGTTCTGAACCGCCGCCTGGAGCGGTTCTCCGAGGCAACCCGCTCCGAGGCGGTATATCTGATGGACCAAGGCGGCCAGACGATCGCAGCATCCAACTGGCAGAGCGAACAGACTTTCCTCGGCCATAACTATGGATTTCGTCCCTACTTCCAGGCCTCGCTGGCGGGTGAAACAGGCGAGTATTTCGCTGTCGGCGCAACCACGGGGCAGCCTGGCTATTTCGTCTCGCACCCGGTACGCGACGCATCGGACCAGACAATCGGCGTCATCGCGGTCAAGGTCGATCTGCGCGGGCTGGAGGCCGACTGGGAAACCCCCGAAGGCACCGTATTCATCAGCAACGGTGACGGCATTATCGTGCTGTCCGCTCGCCCGACATGGCGTTACGGCACCCTCGACGCCCTCACCCCACAGACGCGCGAACGCATCACGTCACGCCGCCAGTTTGGCACCGCACAGGTGGCCCAGATCGATGCCACGCGTGACGGCCGGGTTCTAACCATCGACGGTGCCCGCTTCGTCGAACATACCCTGGATGTAGGCCGGCTCGATTGGCGCCTGCATTTCCTGTCCCCCTACGAGCGTGTGCTCGCGCGCAGCCGTATCGTCCTAGTCATAACGGTGGTCGCCCTTTCGCTGATACTTGTGGCGCTCCTGATCCGTCGGACCGAGCGAATTCGGAATTCCCTGATCGTCTCCCGGCGCGAACGTGAACAGCTGAACAGGCTCAATCAGGACCTTGGCCGCGAAATCGAGGAACGGATCGAAGCGGAAACACGACTACAGGCCGCGCAAAAGGAATTGCGACAGACATCACGGCTTGCCGCTCTGGGCCAGCTCGCCGCTTCGGTTACCCACGAACTCGGACAGCCCCTGTCCGCCATGAAAACCTATATAGCGGGCGCCCGGCTTCCCGAGCCGACAGCATCCGGCACGGTGGCGGTTGAAGAGCGTGGCGGCCACCCTGTGCTCGATCAGCTCGACCGCCTTGTCGACCGGATGGCGGAGACCACCCGGCAACTCAAGTTTTTTGCACGCCGTGGGGGTGAGGATTTCGCCGACATCGACCTGGCGGATGTCATTACGGGTGCGCTCGAGACGATGAATCCCGCCATCATGACCGATGGTGCGGAACTCGTATGCGTCGATACCACGCAGACGGTGACAATTCGCGGCGGTCGAATGCGGCTCGAACAGGGGCTGATCAACATGATCCGCAACGCGCTGGATGCCATGCAGACGACCGACCGCAAGAAGCTGACCATTAGGCTCAGAAAAGACGACACGCACGCGCGGATCATCGTATCCGATACGGGCGTCGGGCTGTCAGGTGGTCAGGAAACCGCCATATTCGAGCCCTTCGTGACCACAAAGGCATCGGGCGAAGGTCTCGGCCTCGGGCTCGCGATCTCCGCCGGTATCGTCAACGAACATGGCGGATCACTGTCCGCACGCGACCGCATGAGCGGGGGTGCCGAATTCATTCTCGAGCTGCCCCTCCCCGATAGAACGGAGATCCGAGATGACTGATCCGTCGCTGCAGGTCTTCGTGGTCGACGACGACCGGGAGATGCGTAACTCGCTGGGCCAATTTCTGGAAAAAGCGGGCTGCGTGACAAAGACCTACGCGTCGGCCAAAGAGGCGCTCGGCGCCGTTGCGACGAACCGGCCGGACGTGCTCGTCAGCGACGTCCGGATGCCCGACATGAACGGCCTGGACTTGCTGGACCGGATTGCATCGGAGCATGGCACCCTCCCGGTGGTCATGATCACCGCCCATGGCGACGTGCCCATGGCCGTCGATGCAATGCAGGCCGGCGCCACAGACTTCATCGAGAAGCCGTTCCAGCCGCACCGGTTGCTCGATGCCATCCAGCGTGCCGCCAAACTGGGACACCTGAGCACCGAGAACCAAAACCTCAAAAAACGCCTGAACGCGCTATCCGGGCTCGACCGCCTGTTGATTGGAGAATCGCCCGAGATGCTGCGTCTGCGCGAGGAAACCCTGGATGTCGCACCGACCGAAGCCTCGGTCCTGATCCTCGGCGAGACAGGGACCGGCAAGGCACTGGTCGCCCACGCTCTACACGACCTCGGACCGAGAGCCGGCAGGCCCTTCGTGACCGTCAACTGTGCGGCAATTCCAGATACGGATTTCGAATCCGGCATTCTCGCGCGCGCGGATACCGGCACGCTCTTTCTCGACAAACTGGACGCCTGCCCACCGGAAATTCAGGCTAAACTGCTACGGGTAGCGGAAACTCAGCCCGCCACCTCCCGCAATGCACCGCGCAAAGCCGAGATAAACGTCCGGGCAATTTCCACATCATCCGCCGACCTTGATGCAGCGATGCGCGAGAACAGGTTACGCGAGGATCTCTACTACCGGCTCAACACGGTGATATTTCAGCTGCCGTCGCTGCGTGAACGCGGCGACGATATCGCGCTCCTCTATACGCATTTCGAATCTCAGTACGCCCGCCTATACGAAACCGACGGCCCGGACCTGACGAGCGAGGACATGGCCGCCCTTCTTTCCCATGACTGGCCGGGTAACGTTCGCGAACTCCGGAATGTCGCAGAACGGCGGATCCTCGCCGCCCGGCGCGGTCGCGGTTCTGTTGCCGAGGCGATCAATCTGGACGGCGCAACGGATGAGTTGCCCACGACCCTGCGTGAGGCCGTCGCGGCATTCGAACGCCAGATGATCGGGCAGGCACTGCAGGTGCACGAGGGCCGCATGGACGCGGTCGCCGAGGCGCTGGGGATCGGGCGACGCACCTTGAACGAGAAGATCGTGAAGCTGGGCCTGCGCAAAGAAGACCTTCTGTAGGCACGTTTTTTCGTTGCCAATTCCTGCGGAAATCCGCAGGGCTGATGGTGGATATGCGCATATTTACGCATAGCCGCCTCCCCGTAACGCCGACTAGTCTCGTCACCAATAACGACAATAATCCGCTCATCTAGGGAGAAAACCATGAAACATCTTGGATTACTGAAGACGATTGCCATCGGCGCGACCGCCGTCGGCGTTCTGGCCGCCACACCGGCACTTGCCCAGAACAAGGATTACATCCTCAACACAGCCTCCACCGGCGGCACGTATCACCCCGTAGGCACCGCCATCGCGACCCTGTCGAAGGTCAAGCTCCTGCCGAAGCAGAAGTTCAGCCTCACCGCGGTCAACTCCGCCGGTTCGGGTGCCAACGTGCAGGCACTCGGTGCCGACACCGCGCAGTTCGCGATCATCCAGGGCCTGTTCGGCTCCTATGCCGCGACTGGCACCGGTCCGGTGACCGCACCGCAGACCAACATGCGTTCGGTCTCCATGCTCTGGCAGAATGTCGAGCAGTTCGTCATCGGCAACAAGTTCGCGAAGACCGGAACCGCCGCTGATCTCATCGCCATGAAGGGCATGACGATGGGCTTCGGAAAGCAGAACTCCGGCACCATCGGCTCCAACCGCGTCCTCCTGAAGGGTCTCGGCCTCGACATGGAGAAAGACTTCAAGCTGATGTATGGCGGCTATGGCCCGTCGGCTGACGCACTGGCCAATGGCCAGGTCGCGGGCATTGGCGCCCCGGCAGGTCCGCCGACAGGCGCGATCACCAAGCTCCTGGCATCCAACGCCGGAAAGTTCACGCTCCTCAACGTGACCCCGGACGAAGCCAAGAAGATGGATAGTGGCCGCAATCTGTGGGTCCCTTTCACCATCAAGGCCGGCACCTATCCGGGCCAGGACAAGGATGTGCAGACGATCGCGCAGCCGAACTTCCTGGCGGTCAACGCCGATGTGTCCGACGAGCATGTCTATCTGCTGACCAAGGCCATCTATGAGAACCTCGCGTTCCTGCAGGCGATCCATCCGGCCACCAAGGCCATGAACGTCCAGGGGGCAACTGCCGGGCTTCCCGTGCCGCTCCACCCGGGTGCGGCGCGCTACTACAAAGAGGTTGGGGTCGATATCCCGTCTCACCTGATGGCAAAGTAGTCGAAGCCCGCTCAGGACTGAAACAGAGGGTGGTCGCGATGCGCGGCCACCCTTTTTTCATGCCGCTCGGCACCAAGCCCGGAGTATACGCGATGAGCCAGACACCCCTGCCCGGCATGGTCGACGCCGCCGCCATCGAGATTGAACCCGACAGGCCCGTCCGCGGATTCCGCGAAGGGGTCGTCGATCTCGATTATTCGCTGGCGCATCTCGGCCGCTACTGGCTCACCCTGCTCGCCATCTGCGGCTTCGGCCTGTGGCACGTGGGCACCAATCTGCTGTGGAACGAACCCGGGTTGTGGCAGAACGCCATCCACTATGGCGGGTTTGGATTCCTCGGCTTCGTGACCTCGGCGACGTTCAAGCGGCATGCCGAAAAGCCCTGGTCGATCACCCTCGACCTCTTCCTCGGCATTCTCGTCGCCGCCTCCGCCGCCTGGATCGCCGGGGCCGAAACAGGCCTCTACACCCGCACCCTCGCCGAAACCGGCCTGCCCTGGCAATTCACGCCGATCGACTGGGCCGCGGGCATCATCATGATCGTCGCGGCCATCGAGCTGACCCGACGGATGACCGGCTGGATCATCCCGGTGCTGGTGATCATCTCCCTGAGTTACATCCTGTTCCTCGGCGAGATCCTCCCCGGTGTGTTCCGGGCCGCCAGCTTGCCGTTGAGCGACGTCCTGTTCCGCTCGCTCTACAACGACGAAGGCATGCTCGGGATCATCGCGACGATTTCCTCGGCCAACATTACCCTGTTCATGATCTTCGGCGCATTCCTGGTGGTCTCCGGGGCGTCGGACTTCGTCATCGAGTTGTCGAAGATCATCGCCGGCCGGTTTCGCGGCGGCGCGGCTTTCGTGGCGATCATTTCATCGGCCCTGACCGGGACAATCTCGGGTTCCGCCGTTGCCAACACGGCATCCACCGGGATCATCACGATCCCGCTCATGAAGTCGAACGGCTTTCGCGCCAAGTTCGCAGCCGGGGTCGAGGCCTCAGCCTCAACCGGCGGCCAGATGATGCCGCCGATCATGGGCGCGGGCGCCTTCGTCATGGTGTCCTTCACCGGGATCGCCTACTCCACCATCGTAATCGTCTCGATCATTCCCGCGATCCTGTATTTCCTGTCGGTCGGGTTCATGGTGCGCGTCGAATCCATGAAACACCAGATCGGCACCGAGCAGATCGCCGCGGTTAACTGGCCGAAACTCTGGGGCGGCGCGCTCAATTTCGTCCTCCCGCTGGGTATCATGACCTACATGCTGGTCAGCGGCCGGACACCGAGTTTCGCGGCCTGTTTCGCGATCGGCACCCTGATCGTCGTGAGCTGGATCACGCCCAACCGGATGGGCCCGCGCAAAATCTCCCGGGCGCTGGTCCTCGGCATCAAGACGTCAATCATGACCGCCGTATTGCTGGTCACCGTCGGCCTGATCAACAACGCCGTCACGACGTCGGGCCTCGGCAACGGTTTTGCCCTGATGATTGCCCAATGGTCCCAAGGCTCGGTGCTGATCGCCGTCATCCTGATCGCAATTGTGTCGCTGGTGCTCGGCATGGGCCTGCCGGTGACCGCGGCCTACATCGTGCTGTCCATTCTGTCCGCACCGGCGCTGGCCGGACTGCTGGCCGACGGCATCCTGGTTGAAATGCTGGTCAACGGCATCTCAGACCCGGCGCAGGCGGCCATGTTTGCGCTGATAGACTCGCCCCATGTCGCCAATATCGCCCAGGGGATGAGTCTCGAGGCCGCCAAGGAACTCGTCAGCGGCATGCCGTTCGAACTGGCTCTTGTGATCCGCCCCGCCCTCATCGACGCCCAAACCCTGACCGTCTTCCTGCTGACCGCGCATCTGATCGTGTTCTGGCTGAGCCAGGATTCGAATGTCACGCCCCCGGTCTGCCTCGCGGCCTTCACCGCCGCCGGCATCGCGAAGTCACCGCCCATGGCAACGGGTGTCGAGGCGTGGAAGATCGCCAAGGGGCTCTACATCATCGTGTTGCTGTTCGCCTTCACGCCGCTGATCGGTGCGGGGTTCTGGGAAAGCATCCAGATCGGCGGGTTCGCGCTATTCGGAATCTACTCGATGACCGCGATGATCCAGCGCTACTCCGAAGGGCCGCTGCCGCTCTGGCTTTACCCAGTGCTGCTCGCCGGCGGTGCGTTATGCTTCATCCCGCTGAATCTGCCGCTGAACGTCGTCGGCGCGGCGTTGGTCACAGGGGTCGTCGTCTTCACGTCACGCCGTGGGCGCAGTCAGGAAACCGGGGTCGTCAACGCGGGCTAATCTCTCGCTACTCTCTGAGCGACCTTGAGATCGACTGCTCGACCGGGCTCACCAGATACTGGATCAGGGTGCGTTCTCCGGTGCGGATCAGCACTTCGGCGGGCATGCCCGGCTGCAGGGTCAGGCCTTTCAGGCGCGGATCGTTCTGGTCCTTCAGGTCGATCCGGGCGGTGTAATACTCCTCGCCCGAGTTCGAATCCGTCAGACGGTCTGCCGAGACCCATGTGACCGTGCCATCCACCGTCGGTGTCACGCGCTGGTTGAATGCCGAGAGGCGCACCTGGGCCTCGAGCCCCGGGCGCACAATATCGATGTCGGTCGGGGTCACCCTGGCCTCGATCACGAGCTTCTCATTATCGGGGACAACATCGAGCAGCCTGTCCCCCGGCCGGATCACGCCGCCGCTGGTAAACACCTGTAAATCCACGGCAAACCCGTCGATCGGGCTGACGATCTCGATCCTCTTCAGGACATCCTCCGCCGCGCGGTAACGTTCCGCCAGATCGAGCAATTGGCCCTCGACCTCGCGCAACTCGGCAACCACTTCGTTTACCTGTTCGGTCCGCAGTTCGACGATGCGAATTTCAGACTCGCCGATGCTCTGTCGTGCCCGTGCGATGGCGGCGCGGTTCTGTCCGCGCTCGCCCTCGATTTCCGCGGCGCGACGTTGTAGCGACAACAAGCGCGATTTCGGCGTCAGGCCCTTGTCGAATAGGATCTGCAAGTCAGCAACCTCGCCATTAATCAACACCAGTTGCTCATCTGCCGAACGGATTTGTGCGCGCAGACCCTCGATTTCTTCCCGGAACTGGCCGATGCGCTGCCCGAGAATCCGGCGTTGACCCTCGATTGAATTGCGCCGCGCCTCGAAGATGCCGAGCTGGCCAAGCATCGTTTCCTGGACCCCCACATCGTCCCCCTGAGACGTCAGAGCCTCGGGAAAAGTGACACCATCATTACCGTCACGCTCCGCGCGCAGGCGCGCCGCGAGGGCGAGTGCGGCATTGCGCTGACCCGTGATCAACTGCAGCTGGGCCCTCGGTTGGGTCTCCTCAAGCCGGATCAGCACCTGACCCGCTTTGACCTTGTCGCCGTTCCGGACGACGATCTCCTTCACGATGCCGCCCTCGAGATGCTGGATCGTGCGGCGATTGCCTTCGACCCCGACCGTGCCGACGGCAATGGCTGCGCTGTCGAGGGGCGCGAAAAATGCCCAGAAGCCGAAGAATCCGAAGAAGATAAGAATAATCACCGCGCCGATCATGATCGGTTTGCGGGTTCCGAGCTGATCGCCGCCGCCGCTTGATGGCGGTGGGGGCATTCCGCCTCCCGTCAGGTCGAGCTGCGCCAGCGTCTGCGCACCCTGTTGTGGTGCGATCTGCATGCCCTCGCCTTCGGCTCTCTGTGGCGCGTCGGTCATGCCTCACCCGCCGGGGCCTGTTCACCACCGATCACACGGGTCTCGGCAGAGACCTGATCCGGTGTCACCGTCGCCGGATCCGGACGGCCCGTGAGCTTGGCCATCACTTCGTCGCGGGTGCCATAGAGTTCCGTTTTGCCGTCGCGCAGAACCAGAATCTTGTCGACATGCTCCAGCATGCTCGGACGGTGGGCGATGACCACGATCGTCACGCCACGGCGGCGCATCTCGTCGATCGTGTCGAGCAAAGCCTGCTCACCGACGCGGTCCAGGCTGGCATTCGGCTCATCGAGCACCAGTAATGTCGGCGCACCGAACAGCGCACGTGCCAGGGCGATACGCTGGCGTTGGCCGCCGGAAAGGATACCGCCCGCCTCGCCGATCTGAGTCTCGTAGCCGTCGGGAAGCGAAAGGATCATCTCGTGGACATCCGCCAGCTTGGCCGCGGAGATGACATGGGCATCCTCGGATTCTCCCATCCGGGCGATATTCTCCTTCACCGTCCCGCCAAGCAGCTCCACGTCCTGGGGCAGGTAGCCCATATAGGTCAGGCGATCGACGTCGTTCCAGCTGGTCATCTCCACCCCGTCGAGACGGATATGACCCGATGTCGGGGCCCAGCTACCGACCAGAAGCCGCGCCAGGGTGGTTTTCCCGGCTGCCGATGGCCCGATCAGGCCCAGGGCCTCCCCCGGTTCCAGCGAGAAGCTCACACCGTTGATGATCGGCTCCGTGCGCCCGGGCACGCCAAGCACAACGCTATCGACTGTCAGTCGGCCCTGGGGCGGCGGCAACTCGATCCCCTCGGTCTCATGGGATATGCCAATCAACTCCTTCAGGCGCGCATAGGCGCCGCGGGCGGCCACCATGCCTTTCCATGCCCCGATCGCCTGTTCGACCGGCGCCAGCGCGCGGCCCATGATGATCGAGGACGCAATCATGGCACCCGGCGTGATTTCCTGTTGGACCGCGAGGAACGCCCCGGTCCCCAAAACGCCAAGTTGAATGACGAAGCGCATGAATTTGGCGACCGCCGTGATGGCGCCGCCGCGACGGCTGGCGAGTGCCTGCAGGGCGATCATCCGGCCATTATCGCGGTTCCAGCGGTTAATCAGGTTCGGCAACACGCCCATGGCGGCAATCATGTCGGCATTACGGACCGCCGTTTCCGCCTGGTGGGTCGCGCGCTGCGACTGCCCGCTCGCCTGCGCCAGGGGCTCACGCGTGATCAACTCATTGGCAAGCGCCAGACCGAACAGGATGAGCGCGCCGATGGTTGCTATCCAGCCCAGGCTCGGATGCACGAAGAAGATCACGGCCAGGAAGATCGGCACCCAGGGGGCATCGAGTATCGCGAAGACGCCGGGCCCGGTCAGGAAGGTCCGGACGGTCTCCAGATCGCGCAGGCCGCGCACCGAAGGGTCGTTGGCGTGGTTCAGGGCGCTGGTGACGCTGCTGCCGAGGATCGTCCCGCCCAGCTTTCCACTCATCCAGCTCGACAGACCGATCATCACGTAGGTGCGGACACCCTCGAGGGCCGCCAGTGTCAAAAGGCTGACGATGGCGATGGCCGTGAGCACCACCAACGTGTCGATATTGCCGCTGCCCAACACCCGGTCGAAGACCTGCAGCATGTAGAGCGGCACGGTCAGCATCAGCATGTTGATGAAGAAGCTGAAAATGATGACGGGTGTGAAACCGCGCTTGATCGTGGAAAGCGCGTCGGCAAACAGGTCGGTTACCGGTGGCGCACCGGCGCCAGATGGTGCCTTACCCATTTAGCCAAGAAGTACAGCGAGGCGCCGGTTGCTATCGGGCTCGCAAACAATGGCGGTGTGGTGGAAGTGTTGGCCGATTCCGCGGGATCGACCTGGTCGATCATCATCACGATGCCCGACGGCATGGCATGCATCGTCGCGTCAGGCGAGCATTGGGAGCCGTTGTTGCCCATCAAGGCCGGGTCGCGAATTTAGCGGAATTCCGGGCATTATTGCCCCGGCAGACCGTCATAGACAATTCTGTCACCGGCGTTGATGCCGAGGCGACGGGCTGTCCCGGCATTGAGCTCGAGCACCGCGCGGGCGCGTTTGCGCGACGAGATTGTCGTTCGGGACAGCGGGATCGTGTTTTCGGCAATGTGAACAATGCGTCCATCCGACCCGACGAACAGCATATCCAGCGGAAGATAGGTGTTGGCCATCCACATGGTCAGAACACGGTCGCGGCGATAGAGAAACAACATGCCCGCATCCGCCGCCATTTCGTTGCGAAACATCAGCCCCCGGGCCCGCTGTTCGTCGTTTGTCGCGATCTCAATTTCAAAGCTGTGTACGGCTTCCGTGGTCTCGATTTTCAGGGTTGAACGATCGAACGTGACGGCGTCCTGCGCAAGTGCCGGCGAGAACATAATGAGGCCAAACACAAGTGCAAGCATCACATTAGGACATAATTTATTTTTCTGCATATTCAAAGTTTTACTGCTCACTTTTAATTTTTAAGATGCATATTATGCGCCCGCTCCACCAGCGCCTGAACAGGCGCGCGGACGGCGCCTTCTCCGGGCAAATCTGCGATTGTTTCAAACCAATGCGTGGGTGGATTTCGACCACCCGAACGGTTCCATTCAAGACTCCTCAATACCGATCGCGCGGCATCCGTCAGACCGTCCGGAACGGGGTAGCCATTCAGCATGGCCCACACACCCGACCAACACCGCGCGACGCTCCAGGGATTATACCCGCCGCCGCCGGTGACGAGCATCCGCGGCGCCAGGTCGGCCACCCGCTTGACGGCGCGCCAGATGGCTCCGTTGCTCAACTCCATGCGGCTCAACGGGTCATCCGCCAGCGCATCCGCACCACATTGCAAAACCAGCACATCGGCACCGTAACTTTGGCCGATTGGCATCACGATTTCCTCGATGATCAACTCGAACTCGGAATCACGCAATCCGCGTGGCACCGGGATATTGCAGGCAGTCCCACCCTCATGGTCATCCAGACCGCCGGTAAAGGGCCACCGGCGCTCCTCGTGAATTGACAGGGTGAACACGCCCGGATCACCGGCGAATGCGTCCTGAACGCCGTCGCCATGATGCGCATCAAAATCCAGATAGAGAATTCGCTTGAACCCGAGGTCCTTGAGGCGCAGCAAACCCAGCGCCAAATCATTGAAATAGCAGAATCCACTCGCCCGGTCGGGCCTGCCGTGATGGGTCCCGCCGGCCGGGCTGTACACGACCCCTGAATCGACCGAACCGAGCAGTTCCACCCCTGCAAGCACCGCCCCGGCCGACGTCGCCGGGCGGCTGTACATGGTGTCGTGGATCGGGTTCTCGAGGCGCCCCAGATTGTAGCGCTCACGATCCGTAGCCGATAATTCGAGCGACCGCTCGCCGCGGCGCAACGCATGCAGGTAATCCGGATCATGGAACCGCACGATCTCGGCCGGGCTTGCTGCGGCACTCTCGATATAGGCATTGTCCGGTAACCAGCCCATCGCCCGGCAAAGATCGATGGTCGCGGGCACGCGAGGCACGGAAAGCGGGTGTTTCGGGCCAAAATTGGATCGCCGGTATATCTCATTGCCGATAAACAGCGGCCACGCGAGCTTGCGAAAGGGTTCCGGGGAACGGGCGCGCGCGGTTTGGCTCATGTGATTTCCCTACCTTGGCCCGGCGCAATTGGCAATCGCGGGCGTTGACCTTTCGCGCGTGCACACATCATATTGAACTTCACCACATGGGGAGCCATTGCGGCTGAGAGGTCTCGCATCGTGCGGGACGACCCTTGGAACCTGATCCGGTTAACACCGGCGGAGGGACGTGGAATTGACCGATACCGAACCGAACAGTCCCCCATCTGCAGAAATGCTCGGCCTCGACGTGCGCAACGCCCGGCTCGCCTGGGATGAGGCGGTCTTGCTGGATGATTTTTCGTTCTCGGCGCCCGCTGGTTCGTGGACATGCCTGCTGGGGGAAAGCGGCGTCGGGAAATCAACTCTTCTGCGCACCATCGCCGGACTCATCGAACCCGTCTCACCGACCGAAATCCGGGCACATGACGGCACTGCATTGCACGCACGGGTGGCGTATATGGCGCAACAGGACCTGCTGCTGCCATGGCTCAGTGCGATCGAGAATGTGGCGCTGGGTGCACGTTTGCGCGGCGAACGGGCCGATCGAGAACGCGCCCTCAATATCCTCGCCCGCGCCGGCGTCGCCGACCGCGCGAACGCGTTGCCGTCGGAACTATCGGGTGGCGAGCGCCAGCGCGTCGCCCTGGCGCGCACCCTGATGGAAGAACGCCCCATCGTGCTCATGGACGAGCCCTTCTCGGCACTGGATGCCATCACGCGTACGCGCCTGCAGGACCTTGCGGTGGACCTTCTCGACAACCGCACGGTGTTGATGGTGACCCATGATCCGTTCGAGGCCCTGCGCCTGGCCGACACCATCTTCATCCTGAGCGACGGTGCCCAACCCGGCCGCGCGGCCATCGTTCCCCCCGGGGCGACGCCGCGTGATCCCACGGACCCGGCATTGCGGGAGTCACACCAGACGATCATGCAACGCCTGAGCAATGGCGCCGCGCGTGCTTCCGGAGACATGGCGTGAGGTTTATCCGTCCGATTATCGTATTCCTGGGCATTCTGGCGATCTGGCAGGCCATCGTCAGCGGGCTGGAGATCGCGCCGTTCATCCTGCCCGGGCCGCTCGCGGTGATCGACGTGGCCATCGAACGCGCCGACATCCTCGCCAGCAATGCGCTGGTGACCCTGAGTGAAATCCTTCTGGGTCTCCTGTTCGGCACGCTCCTGGGCACGCTCAGCGCGCTTGTGATGGCCTATTTCCGGCGCGCCCGTGCCTGGGTCCTGCCCGTCCTCGTGGTGTCCCAAGCGGTGCCCGTATTCGCCCTCGCGCCGGTGCTTGTGTTGTGGTTCGGCTACGGGATCGCCCCCAAGGTCGCGATGGCGACGCTGATCATCTATTTCCCGGTCACGGCGGCCTTCTATGATGGCCTTCGGCGCACCGAGCCCGGATGGGTCGATCTGGCCCGGACCATGGGGGCATCGAAGGCCGCGATCCTGCGGCAAATACGCATTCCCGCGGCATTGCCCGCCTTTGCGTCGGGCCTGCGTGTCGCCGCGGCCGTGGCCCCCATCGGGGCGGTGGTCGGCGAATGGGTCGGCTCCTCGGCCGGGCTCGGCTACTACATGCTGCTGATGAACGGCCGGGTCCAGACCGATGCCATGTTCGCCGCCCTTCTCGTCCTCGCGCTGCTGGCCGTCACGATCTACTTCCTCATCGATGCGGGTCTGCGTCGGCTGGTCTCCTGGCAAACCGACATGGACCCCGCATCCCAAAACTAGTTTCACCAACTCACGGAAAACACGAAAAACCATGAAACGCCTACTTTCGATCACGCTTTTCGCCCTCTTCGCCACCATGACGGCCATCACCGCGCCCGCCACAGCCGCCGACAAGGTCACGGTCATGCTCGACTGGTTCGTCAATCCAGACCACGGGCCGCTTTTTGTCGCGCTGGAGCGCGGCGAGTTCGAGAAACGCGGGCTGGAGGTCGAGCTGATCGCCCCCGCCGACCCCAATGACCCGCCCAAGCTGGTCGCGGCCGGGCGCGCCGACCTGGCGATCTCCTACCAGCCCCAACTCCACCTGCAGGTCGCCCAGGGCCTGCCCCTGACGCGGATCGGCACCCTGGTCGCCACGCCGCTCGCCTCGCTGGTGGTCCTGGCGGATGGCCCGATCACGTCGATCGCGGACCTGAAGGGTCGCAAGGTCGGGTTTTCCGTGGGTGGTTTCGAAGACGCGCTGCTCGGCGCGATGCTTGCCAAACACGGCCTCTCGCTCGACGATGTGGAACTGGTGAACGTCAACTTCTCCCTGTCGCCGTCCCTGATGAGCGGCCAGGTGGATGCGGTGATCGGCGCCTACCGGAACTTCGAGCTCAACCAGATGGACATCGTCGGTCGCCCGGGACGGGCCTTCTTCCTCGAGGAGGAAGGCGTGCCCGCCTATGACGAACTGATCATCGTCGCCAAGAACGACCGCCTGTCCGAGCCCGCATTCGCGGCGTTCCTGGACGCCATCGAGGCCGCCACCCAGTTCATGATCAACCGGCCGGACGAGGCCTGGGAATTGTTCATCAAGGGTCGCAAGGATCTGGACGACGAGCTGAACCGCCGGGCCTGGCGCGACACGCTGCCGCGATTTGCGTTGCGGCCGGCAGCCCTGGACCAGGGTCGCTACGATCGTTTTGCGGAATTTCTGAAGGGACGTGGCCTGATCGAGACCATCCCGCCGGTCGAGAGTTACGCCGTGGAACTGCGCTAGACGCGGCGTAACCGGGCTATTTCGCCGGAGCGGGAATGAAGACGCCGTCGGCCATGTCGGAGGCTGTTTCTTCTTCACGTAGCGCTGCCGCCTGCTGGCGCCGCCACAATTCGGCATAAGCGCCGTCCTGGGCCAGCAGGTCGTCGTGGCGGCCACGTTCGATGATGATCCCGTCATCGAGCACGATGATCTCGTCCGCGTTGACCACGGTCGAGAGCCGGTGGGCAATGACCAGCGCCGTGCGATCCGCGGATACCTGCTCGAGGGCCGCCTGGATTTCCCGCTCGGTGTGGGTATCCAGCGCCGACGTCGCCTCATCGAACAGCAGGATCTTCGGGCTTTTCAGGATCGTTCGCGCGATCGCGACGCGTTGCTTCTCACCGCCAGAGAGCTTGAGGCCACGCTCGCCCACGCGCGTGTTGTAGCCGTCGGGCAGGCTCATCACGAAATCATGGACCTGTGCGAGCCGTGCGGCATCCTCGACCTCTGCCGGGCTGGCCGACGGACGGCCATACTGGATATTGTAGAAGACGGAATCGTTGAACAGCACCGTGTCCTGGGGGACGATCCCGATCGCGGCCCGCAGGCTCTGCTGGGTCACCGCGCGGATATCCTGGCCATCGATGCTGATCGCGCCGTCGTCGACATCGTAGAAGCGGAACAACAGCCGCGAGATGGTCGATTTGCCCGCCCCCGACGCGCCGACGATGGCCACGGTGCTGCCGGCGGGCACCTCGAAACTCACGTCCTTGAGGACAGACCGCCGCGGGTCATAACGAAACGAGACATGCTCGAAACGGACCACCCCGTCATCGACGACGAGCGGTCGCGCGTCGGGCGCATCCTCGATCTCGCGGTTCTCCTCCAGCAAGCCGAACATCTGCTCCATGTCCACCAGAGACTGCTTGATCTCCCGGTAAACAAAGCCAAGAAAATTAAGGGGTTGGAATAATTGCATCATGTAGAGATTGACGGCCGTAAACGCGCCGATGGTCATCGCACCATCGGCCACGCGGAACCCCGAAAGGACCAACAGGATCGTCATGCCGAGCGCCATGATCAGCCCCTGCCCCACGTTGAGCAGCGACAGGGTTGTCAGGCTTTTGACCGCCGCGGCCTCATACCGCTGCATGGAGCTGTCGTAGCGAGACGCCTCATGCTCTTCATTGCCGAAATACTTGACCGTTTCGAAGTTCAACAGGCTGTCGATCGCCTTGGTGTTCGCTTCGCTGTCGCTGTCGTTCATGGCGCGGCGGTACTTCAGGCGCCACTCGGTGAATGACAGGGTGAAGATGATGTAGATCACCACCGTCACAAAGGTGATCGCGCTGAAGATAAACCCGAACAGCGACCACAGGATGCCGCACACCAGGCCGATTTCGACCATGGTCGGCAGGATATTGAACAACATGAACCGCAGCAGGAAATCGATGCCCTTGATGCCGCGTTCGATGGCGCGGCTGAGGCCGCCAGTCTGGCGGTCCATGTGAAAGCGCAGCGCCAGAGCATGCAGATGCTTGAATATCCGCAGCGCGATGGACCGAATGGCGCGCTGCCCCACCTTGGCGAACACGAAATCGCGCAACTCCGCAAAGGCCTGCTGGCCGACCCTGAGCAGGCCGTAGCCGATCAGCAGCGAGATCGGCACCGCGATGGCGGCACCCGTGGCGTCCGCTTCCAGTGCGTCCACCGCCTTACCGAAGACAGCCGGCACCGCGACAGTGGCCACCTTGGCCGCCACCAGCAGCACCATGGCGATCGTCACCCGGACCCGCATCTCGAGTTGGCCCTTGGGCCACATGTAGGGTGCCAACGCGCGGATCGCGCGCAGTTCGGCCCCCGAACGGCGCTCAGGTGCTTGAATTACAGGTTCTGATGTTCGTCTGTGGCCTGACATGAGGCGATGATTTAAGCCTAGAACGCTCCGAAGGCCAGATCGGCGGCACTTTTAGTCTAGAAAATGTCGATGAAGTACAAGAACAGGTAGGCAAACAGCAGCAGTGCAACCCATAGCACCATGCTGCCCGTCGGCCAGGTCCGCGCCAGCACCCCGTGCGGTCCGTGATGGCGATAGAGCTGCACCAGGAACCGCTGGCCACGCCGGTTTACCGCGCCATAGAAGCGGGCCTGGATGGCCCCGGCCGTCTTCGTGATGTTGCGCAGCACCGCACGTCCCACGCGCCGGTAGAGCCAGTCCGTATCCAGATTGGTACAGCGCAACTCCGGCGGGTACAGACCCGTGCGCATCAACACCGTGAACGCCAGCGCCGAGAAGAACAGCAGTTGCACCTGCGAGAGCACGTGGGAATCCGTGTACGGGACGAAATCCACCTCGAACGGCAGGATCGCATACAGCGCGGACGGCCAAACGCCGATGCCGATGCACAGGATCGACGCGAGCCCCATGGCGATCAGCATATTGAGCGGCGCTTCCTTCGGGCGTTTGCCGGAATCATGGGCAAAGAACGCGAAGAACGGGATCTTGATTCCCGAGTGATGGAACACACCGGCAGACGCGAACAGGAGCACCAGCCAGGTGAAATAATAGCCCTCATGGGCAGCGGCGGACAAAATCATGGACTTGCTGACAAACCCGCTGAACAACGGGAACGCAGAGATCGACGCGCCGCCGATAATGCAGAACACCGTGGTGAACGGCATCGTTTTGTAGAGCCCGCCCAGTTCGGTTGCCAGGGTGGTCCCGACACGGTGCAGCACAGCCCCCATCGACATGAACAGAAGCGATTTGTAGATGATGTGGGTGAAGGCATGCGCCGCCGCGCCGTTGAGCGCCAACTCCGTGCCGATCCCCACACCGACGACCATGAAACCCAGCTGGTTGTTCAAACTGTAGGCCAGCACCTTGCGCAAATCGTTCTCGATCACCGCAAAGAATATCGGGAACGCGGTCATGGTGACGCCGATCCAGATCAGCTCTTCGGTGCCGGCATAACCGCGCGCCAGCGCATAAATCGCCAGCTTGGTGGTAAAGGCCGAGAGTAGAACGGTGCCGGTGGGGGTCGCCTGGGGATAGGCGTCCTGCAGCCAGTTATGGAGTAGCGGGAACGCCGCCTTGATCCCGAAGGCCAGCAGGATCAGCACGCCACCTGCCCCGTCGATGCCGATGTGCCCGAACTCGATCGAACCGGTTTCGTGCCAGCGCACGATCAGCCCGGCGAGCAGGAGCACGCCCGAGCCAACCTGGATGATCAGATAGCGCATGCTGGCTGCGAGCGCTTCGGGTGTGCGCCGTGCCAGGATCAGGAAGACCGAGGCGATTGCCGTCAGCTCCCAGTAAACGAACAGCGACACCAGATCGCCGACAAAAACCGCACCGATCGCCGCACCGGCATAGATCAGCCCGGAGACATGCTCTTCCACCGCGCGCACATGCAGTGAATAGATGACGCCCAGGAAGATGGCGATGATGAACACATAGCCGAACACCCGTGACAGGGCGTCGACACGCAACAGCTCAAGTTCCTGGCCAAACGCTGCGATCTGGAAATGGTTGCCGTCCGGCAGGCTGTAGAGCAGCGCGAAGGCCGCGACAGGCAACGCCAACATCCAAATTCCGCGCAGCCAGCCGCGCAGGAAGGGGACCGGCAAGGCGCCGAGGATCAGCAGGAGGCCGGGCGGGAAATCAATCATCGTAATAATCCTCGGGCCGCATCACGATGCGCCGCAGGATATGCCGGGCCACGAGCACCAGCAGGACACTGCCGACAAAGCCGTAGGCGGCGTAGAACCCGAAAGTCTCATCAAATCCCGTGTCGCCATGCCGGTGGATCACGAAATCGAACAGAACCGCGATCGCGCAAACGATATAGAGCGCCCACGCCACCTTGGTGACGTTCGCTTTGCTATCGAGCCACCGCGGGCGCTCGTCGGGTGCCGCCATGGGGACTTCTGTTTCCGGATGATCGGTCATCGCGGCACCTCCATCATGCCCTGCAGCAGCCCCTGGATCGCATCGGGCGCGAAGAACAGAATGAAACAGGCGAACGCCGTGAACATCAGCGGCACCACACACAGCAACGGCGCTTCGGCGATCCGTGATCTAAAGCTGCCATTTTCCACGACCGGTGCATGGTCATGGTCATGGGCATGTTCATCGGGATCCGGTGGCCGGAAAAAGGCGCGCACCACGATGGGCATCAGATAGGCCACGTTGAGTACGGAGCTGATCATCAGCGCCGCGACAACGAACCAGTAGTCCCCGTCCATGCCACCGAGCGCGATATAGAGTTTGGACCACGCACCACCCAGTGGCGGGAGCCCGATGATCGACAACGCACCGATGAAGAACGCGCCCATCGTGAACGGCATCGCCCGGCCGATCCCGTTGAGCTGGCTGATTTCGGTCTTGTGGGTCGCGGTATGGATCGCGCCAGCCACGAAGAACAGCGTGATCTTGCCGAAGGCGTGCATCAGGATATGCATCCCGGCCCCGATCAGTGCCAGCGGGGTCGCGATCGCCGCCCCGAGCACGATGTAGCCAAGCTGGCTGACCGTCGAATAGGCGAGCCGCGCCTTCAGGTTATCCTTGGTGAGTGCGATCACCGAGGCGGCAAGCAGCGAGAAAGTCGCCAGATACACCAGCCACTCCGATGCGCCCGTGGCCAGCAAATGATCCGAGCCGAAGATATAGACCGACACCTTGAGGATCGTGAACACGCCCGCCTTCACGACGGCCACGGCATGCAGCAGCGCGCTCACCGGTGTGGGCGCCACCATGGCGTTTGGCAGCCATTTGTGGACCGGCATCAACGCTGCCTTGCCAATGCCAAACGCGAACAATGCGAGCAGCAGACCTGTGGTCAGGCCACTTGCCTTGCCCGCCAGGATGCCGCCGGGCATGAAATCCAAGGTTCCCGCGATCGCCAGCGTCCAGACCAAGGCGGGGATGAAGAACACAATCGACGTGCCCAACAGGATAATCAGATAAATCCGCGCGCCGCGACGCGCCTTGGCATCGCCGTGATGTGCGACCAGCGGATAGGTGCTGAGGGTCAGAATTTCGTAGAACAGGAATAGCGTAAACAGGTTTGCGGAGAACGCGATCCCCAATGCCGAGGCCAGGGCAATGGCGAACGCGACATAGAACTGGGTCTGGCGCGGTTCCTTGTTCCCGCGCATATACCCGATCGAATAGAAGGAATTCACGATCCACAGGAAAGACGCGATCAGGCCGAAGAGAATCCCCAACGGTTCGACCTGAAACGCGACCTCCAGCCCCGGGGTCACCGTGAATCCGAACAGTTCGGGCCGCCCACCCGCGAGCACGACAGGCAACAACTGCAGCACGTTCACGAACAGCAAACCCGCCGTCACGAGGGTGACGGCTTCGCGCAAATTCGGATTGCTGCGCGCCAGTACGATCAGCAACGCCCCCACCGTGGGGATCAGCATCGCGAGCAGAATGTGATCAGCGGGTTCCAACGTCAAAGCCTCAGTAGAGTCCGGCCAAAAGGTCAGCCGCCGCTTGTTGCGCCAAGCCAACCGACCAATTTGTATCCAGCCCGAAATAGATCGTCGCGGCTACCAGCACGTATGCCGGGATCAACATCGCCAACGGCGCCTCTCGAACGCTCGCCGCCTTCGCACTGGGTTCGCGGAAATATGCGACCTCCACGATCCGGCCGACATAGAGCATGGTGATCAGCGATGCGACCAGAATGAGTGCAACCAGCCACCATTGATCCTTCTCGAGAGCCGCCAGCACGATCCACCATTTCGAGATGAATCCCGACGTGCCCGGCGTGCCGATCAATCCAAGCCCCAGGATCACGATGCCCCCCATCGTGAACGGCATCTTCCGACCGATACCCGCCATGTCTTCAAGCTTCACGGAGGCGAGCCGGAACATGACGCCACCCAGCAACATGAATATTCCGGCTTTCATGATCGCGTGGTTGAACAAATGGGTCATGGCGGCGGTCAGGCCCGCTTCGGTCACGAAGCTGATTCCCAGTGTGATAAAGCCGATTTGTGCCACGCTCGAATAGGCGAACATGCGCTTCACATCGTCCTGGAACAGGGCAACGGTCGAGGCGGCGAACATCGCCACGATCGAGAGAACAAGAAACATCTCCGGCAGAGGCGTCGACGAAAAGAACCCGCCGCCGCCGAACACCGTGTAGAAGAATCTCAGGAACAGATAGATCGCCACTTTCGTCGCGGTCCCGGCCAGGAACGCGCTCGTCACGGCGGGGGCATAGGCATAGGCGTTCGGCAGCCACAGATGCAGCGGGAACAGGGCCAGTTTCAGCGAAATTCCCACGGTCAGGAAGGCCAGCGCCGCCAGCACCGGACGCGTGTCGTTGATCTCGGGGATGCGCTGGGCAAGGTCCGCCAGATTCAAGGTACCCGTCATCGCCCATAGCAAGCCGATCCCGATGACGATGAAGGTCGCACCGACAGTGCCCATGATCAGATACTGGTAGGCCGCCGTCAGGGCACGGCGATCACGGCCCATCGCGATCATCACGTAGCTCGCGAGAGATGAAATCTCCAGGAACACGAAGATGTTGAACGCATCACCCGTGATCGTGACGCCGAGAAGCCCGGTCAGCGCCAGCAGATACATGGTATAGAACCAGGCTTGGTCCGTGTCGTTGAAGCGGGCCGCCGTGCCGGTCCGCGCGAACGGGATGATCACGGCCCCCACGCCCGAGACCACCAGCAAAACGAACACGTTGATCAGATCGACGCGATACTCGATGCCAATCGGCGGCGCCCAGCCACCCATCGCATAGGAGATCACCCCCTCATTCAGGACCCTGATCAGCAGGCCGATCGACGCGGCAAACGCCAGCCAGTTCGCGGCGACCGCGATCAACCAGCCGATAAACCCACGCCGGAACAGCGCGCACAGGGGCGCCGCCAACAGCGGAATGACGACCTGGAGAGCAGGCAAATGCTGGGCGAGCACTAGTCGGCCTCCATCTCTTGGACTTCGTCATCCTCGATCGTGCCATAGGCCTCGTGAATGCGAACCACGAGCGCCAGACCGAGCGCGATAGTCGCGACACCGACCACGATTGCGGTGAGGATCAGCACATGGGGCAGCGGGTTCGAATAGAGTTCAAACCCGGGCGCGATGATGGGTGCCGTGCCGCCGAGGACCTTGCCGGGCGAGATGAACAACAAATAGACGGACGTCTGAAAAATGCTCAGGCCGACAAGTTTTTTGACCATGTTGCCATGGGCCACGATGATGTAGAGGCCGCCCATCAACAGGAAGATCGTTACCCAGTAATTCAGGTCCGCGAGGATTTCGGTCATCCCTCGCCTCCCTTTTCGTCGGCCTCATCGGCGCGACCACCGAAGACATAGAATATCGCCAGCATGGTCGACGCGACGGTGATGAAAACGCCCGCTTCGACAACCAGAATCCCCAGATGCTGTCCCTTCACCGGCTTGCTGCCGAGGGGTGAATAATCGAGGTAATTTTCGCCCAGCAGAAGACTCGCGACACCAGTACCCGCAAAGATCAGGACACCGAGCGGGATCATCGTGTTGACCACGGATCGGGGCACCACCTTCCGGGCCTCATCGATACCGAACACCATCCCGTACAGAATGATGGCCGCAGCTGCGGCCACACCAGCCTGGAATCCACCACCGGGCCCATAGTCACCATGGAACTGGACGTAGAGCGCGAAGATCAGGATTGCGGGCAGCAGCAGCTTCACGACGACGCGGAGGATTACGGTGTCACGCATCATGTTTCGATCCCCCTTCATCCTTGACGATCAAATCACGACGACGACGACGACGACGCGACAGAAGGATCAGCACGCCGATACCGGCCGTGAAAATCACCGTCACCTCGCCCAGCGTGTCGTAACCGCGATAGCTGGCCAGCACCGCCGTCACGACATTGGGCGATTTGGTCTCTTTCTCGGCGTTCTCGAGATAATAGGGCGCGACATGCTGGTTCTGCGGATTGTCGGCCAGACCGAACGGCGGCAAATCCACCGTCGCGTAGACCAGGGCGCTGCCGGTCAGCAGACAAACCAGCAACGGGATCGCCGGTGCGTGACGCAGCGGCGCCTCGCGGGTTCGGGTCAGATGCAGGACGGCAAGCAGCAGCACGGTCGACATGCCCGCACCGACTGCGGCCTCGGTCATGGCGACGTCGACCGCGTCCAGGACCACAAGAACCGTGGCCAGCAGGAAGCTGTAGGCGCCGCCCAGGATAACCACGGCGAACAGATTATGCGCACGGATGATGCCGATCACGACCACGACCATGAGCAATAACAAAACCGTATCGATCAGGAGTTCGATGACGTGTCCTCCCCGGCAATGTGACCGCCCGTCTCGTCATGATCGAGTTTGGGACGAAGCCCGGCATGCAAAGCCGCCTGCGCCAAGGCATGCGTCGCGACCGGCGAGGTCAGCAATATCAGGGCAACGATAATGATCAGCTTGGCGGCGACCAGCGTGAACCCCGCCTGCAAAATCATCCCGACCATGAGAAAACCCATGCCCAACGTATCGACGATCGATGCCGCATGAAGTCGCGTGAACATATCGGGCATGCGAATCATACCGACAGTCCCGATGACGCAGAACAGACCGCCTGCGACCAGGAATATCCAGCTTACAATGTCGATGACCTGCTCCATCGCCTACTCCTTCGGCGCCGCCGGCGTCACCGGCTCGCTCAGCTTGAAGTAGCGCAACACCGCGATCGTCCCGATGAGATTCAGCAGCGTGTAGAGAATGGCAATGTCGAGAAAGTCAGGGCGTCCGGTCACGAAACCAATCAAGGCCAGCGCCAGCACCGCGAGGGTGCCAATGGTGTTGCCCGCCAGGACCCGGTCAAACATTGTCGGGCCCAGCAACGCTCGCGTCAGGGCCAATCCGAGACTGACCAGCACGGCAACCATCGCAGCGAAAAACATCATTGCGCCGCCCCGTCACCTTCGAACCGCGAGACGGTCCGGTCCATGCCGCCCTCGGCAACATCCTGCGCACCCGCATAGGTGATGGCGTGAACGGTGATTTCATCGCCCTCCACCTCAACCGATACAGTCCCCGGCGTGAGCGTGATTGAATTGGCGTAGGTCACCAGGCCGACCGCCGATTTCTGGCTCGCGCGGACGTTGATGAGGGTCGGGCTGATCGGCAGGGATGGCGACAGGATGATCCTGGAAACGTCGATACCGGATTTCACAATCTGCCAAAGCAACCATGGCCAGTACCAGATCGCTCGCCCGACGAGATCGATCGGATGCCCCTCGCGATCGACCACAGCCATTCGCGATCCCAGCATGACAACGAGAATCGAACTCACCGCGCCGATCACCAACAGCAACGGTGTGTAGTGGCCCGACAGGACCAGCCAAAAAATATAGGTAATGATGACTGCGCTTGCGAAGTACAGCACCTGACGCCCCTGAACCCTCCTGAAAGACGTCCAGTGCCTTGCACCTGACAGGATCGGGTTGTTCCCGATTCCTGTGTCCGCCTTCCTTATGGGTAGCGTCTTACTATTACCGCCATGGCCGTGCAAGACACCCCAACGTCACAAATGAATGTGCTGCACCCAGACCCTTTCGAGGTGCCCTGCCTTGCGTGTATGGAAAGGGAATGTCAGCCCGCTTGATCATCGCCGCCATGTTCGCCGCCCATGTGGTGAGCATGACCGGATTTGCCGCCTTCCCCGCCCTTCTGCTGCCGCTCCAGGAAACCTGGGCGCTGACGAATACGCAAGCCGGGTGGATCGGCGGCATTTATTTCGCGGGTTATGTCGCCGCGGTCGGCGCGATTGTCCCTTGGACCGACCGGGTGGATTCTCGACGAATCTATCTCGCTTGCCTGTTGATATCCGCATCGGGTCTCGCCGGATTCGCCCTGCTGGCCGACGGGTTCTGGTCGGCCCTGTTCTGGAACGCCGTCCAGGGTGCAGGTGTCGGCGGCACCTATATGACCGGCCTCAAGGTTCTGACCGACAGGCTCCCCGCGCCGGTGCCCTCGCGTGGTATCGCAATTTATACGGCCGGTTTCTCCGTGGGGGCCGGCGTGTCATTTGCGATGAACGGAATCATCGGCGCGTTGTTCGGATGGCCATGGGCATTTTCGATTGCAGCGATTGGCCCCCTCGTCGCGGCGATCATTGTTTTGGCACTGCTAAACCCGCGAGCACCCCTGCCGGAGGAACGCCCGCCGACCCGCATGTTCGATTTTCGCCCCGTCCTGCGCAACCGCGCCGCGATGGCCTACGTCCTCGGCTATGCAGGCCACTCCTGGGAACTGTTTGCGCTTCGCGGCTGGATCGTCGCCTTCCTCGTCTTCGCGAGCGAGAAAAGCGGCGGTGCAGCCAATGCAGAGGCGGCGGTCATCGCCGCACTGGCCAATCTCGCCGCCGTTGCGGCCAGCCTCGGCGGCAATGAACTGTGCGAGCGCTACGGGCGTCGCCGGGTGGTCCGGCTGGCCATGCTTTCTTCTTTCGTTGCCGCCCTCCTGATGGGCCTCAGCCCCGGATTGCCCTTCTCGGTCGTGGTGGTCCTGTTCTTTGTCTATAGCGGCCTGATCATGGGTGATTCCGGGTCGCTCACTGCCGGCGCGACGCAAGCATCCGAACCCGGTTATCGCGGGCTTACCCTGGCGGTGCATTCCCTGTTCGGCTTCACCGCAGGCTTCCTGGGACCGCTGGCCGTGGGACTGGTACTCGACGCGGCCGGCGGGCAGGCATCACAAACAGCCTGGTTCCTCGGATTTGCGACGGTCGGCGTCGGATCGCTCGCCGGGGCCGCCGCCATGACATTCATCGGCCGCAAAATGGGTCGCGAATAGCTCAGCATGTGTACAAAGCCCACGGACTTCTTGTCCAACGAGGGAGGGAGGACTATTTTCTATGAAATTCCTCCAAGCCGATAAGGATCACCGCCATGGAAATGTCCGGCGAATACAAAATCAACGCATCTCGTGAAAAGGTCTGGGCGGGACTGAACGATCCGGAAGTTCTGAAGCAGTCCATTCCGGGCTGCGACGAGATCGAGCAGACATCCGACACCTCCTTCACGGCAAAGGTCACGGCAAAAGTCGGGCCGGTGAAGGCCAAATTCGCCGGCGCGGTGGAATTGACCGATATCGACGCCCCCAACGGCTATCGCATTTCGGGCGAAGGCAAAGGTGGCGCTGCCGGTTTCGCCAAGGGCGGCGCCAACGTGAAGCTCGAGGAAGACGGCGACGGCACGCTCCTCAAATACGAGGTCGATGCCCAGGTCGGCGGCAAACTGGCCCAGCTCGGCGCCCGCCTGATTGACGGTACCGCCAAGAAGATGGCGTCCCAGTTCTTCGAGAATTTCGCCGAAGTGGTGACTGACGGCGACACCGGTGAAGCCGAAGCATCTGCCGAAGCGGCCCCCGCCGCCGCGGCATCCGGGCCGGCAGCAGGCCAGGTCACGGCCATGTCTCAGGTCGGGGCCGGAACATGGATCAGCGGGCTCGTTGTCGCGGCAATCGTGCTTTACGCGTTGTTCGGCTAGGCGCAAACCAGATTTCTTGTCGATTTCTGCCGTATTTGACGTGCTGCGGCTTGACGCAACGCGCCCTGCAGAAGAAACTCTGACGACTTAATAATGGGTCGGCGCGCGGGGCACCGCGCGGTGGCTATAAGGGGGCAACCCGAAACAGGGAGGAACGTTATGCCCACCGTATCAATGACGGTGAACGGTAAGTCCGTATCGGCTGAAGTCGAGCCGCGGACCCTACTCGTTCAATATCTTCGCGAAAGTCTGGGAATGACCGGCACGCATGTCGGTTGCGACACGAGCCAGTGCGGCGCGTGCGTTGTCCATGTGAATGGCGAATCCCTGAAGTCCTGCACGATGCTGGCGGCACAGGCCGAAGGCGCTGACGTGACCACGATCGAGGGGCTCGCAAACGGCGATGAACTGCATCCGATGCAGGAAGCGTTCCGCGAAAACCACGGCCTCCAGTGCGGCTTCTGCACGCCCGGCATGGTGATGAGTGCTCTAGACCTGGTTCAGAAGAACTCGGATCCAAGCGAACAGGAAGTCCGCGAATGGCTGGAGGGGAACCTCTGCCGCTGTACCGGCTACCACAACATCGTTAAGTCCATCCTCGCCGGTGCCCAAGCACTGAAGGGATAGCGCGATGACCGGCACGGGAATCGGGGCTTCCGTCAAGCGGGTCGAGGACCAGCGTTTCCTCACCGGCAATGGCAACTACACCGACGACATCAATCGTCCGGGGCAGAGCCACGCATGGATTCTGCGTTCACCCCATGCCCACGCGACGCTCAAGTCGGTCGATACTTCGAAGGCCGAAAAGGCCGACGGTGTCATCGCGATCTTCACCGGTGCAGATATGGCTGCCGATGAAATCGGCGGCCTTCCCTGCGGCTGGCAGATCCACAACAAGGACGGCTCGCCGATGCTGGAGCCGGGGCATCCGCCCCTGGCGCACGAGAAAGTGCGCTATGTCGGCGATCAGGTTGCGATTGTCATCGCCGCCACGCGCGATGCGGCACGCGATGCCGCCGAACTCATCGAAATTGACTACGGTGTGTTGCCTGCGGTCATCGATATGGATTCGGCCCTTGCCGGCGGCACTCTCGTGCATGACGACGTGCCGAACAATCGTTGCTTCGACTGGGAGATCGGCGAGAAGGATGCCGTCGACGAGGCCTTCGCCGCGGCAGACCATGTCGTGTCGATCGATCTGGTCAACAACCGACTGATCCCCAATGCGATGGAGCCCCGCGCGGCAATCTCGGATTTCGACCGCTCGACCAGCCAGTACACGCTCTTCACGACATCCCAGAACCCGCATGTCATTCGCCTCCTGATGGGCGCCTTCGTGCTGCAGATTCCCGAGCACAAACTTCGGGTTGTCGCGCCGGATGTCGGCGGTGGGTTCGGTTCGAAGATTTTCCACTATGCCGAGGAAGCGATCCTCACCTGGGCTGCGGCCAAGGTCCATCAGCCGATCAAGTGGACGGCCGAACGCTCTGAATCCTTCGCGACCGACGCCCATGGTCGCGACCATGAATCCCACGCGGAACTCGCGCTCGACAAGTCCGGCAAGTTCCTCGGGCTGCGCGTCGCAACGAAAGCCAATGTCGGTGCCTATCTGTCGACCTTCGGCTCGAGCGTTCCGACATATCTATACGCGACACTGCTCGCCGGCGTGTACACGACGCCCGCGATCTATGCCGAGGTGCAAACGGTCTTCACCAACACGGTTCCCGTCGATGCCTATCGCGGCGCCGGGCGACCGGAATGCACCTATCTTCTCGAACGGCTGGTCACCAAGGCCGCGCGCGAGGTCGGCATCGACCCTGTCGAGCTGCGCAAGATGAACATGATCCAGCCCGATCAGTACCCGTACCAGACGCCGGTCGCGCTGATGTATGACTGCGGTGACAGCCCGGCCACATTCGCAAGCGCGCTCAAGGCTTCCGATTATGCCGGGTTCGAGAAGCGCCGCGCCGCCGCCGAGAAGTCCGGCAAACTGCGCGGGATCGGCATCTCGACCTATGTCGAGGCTTGCGGCATTGCCCCATCGGCGGTTGCCGGCGCGCTCGGCGCGCGTGCGGGCCTTTATGAATCGGCCCAGGTCCGCGTCCACCCGACCGGTTCGGTGACGGTCTATACCGGCACCCACAACCATGGTCAGGGTCACGAGACAACCTTCGCCCAGCTCGTGTCGGAATCCTTCGGTATCCCGATTGACCAGATCGAGATCAGCCATGGCGACACCGATCAGGTGCAGTTCGGCATGGGCACCTATGGCTCGCGTTCGCTCGCCGTTGGCGGCCCCGCGATCCTGAACGCCTGTAACAAGGTCATCGACAAGGCCAAGAAGATCGCGGCCCACATCATGGAAGCCGATGTCTCCGACATCGAGTTTGCGGACGGCAAATTCACCGTTGCAGGCACCGATAAGGAAATGGCGTTCGGCGAAATTTCACTCGCCGCCTACGTCCCGCACAATTATCCGATCGAGGAAATTGAACCGGGCCTGGACGAGAACGCGTTCTACGATCCGCTCAACTTCAGTTTCCCGGGCGGCGCGCATATCTGTGAGGTCGAGGTCGACCCCGAGACCGGTGATAGTGAAATCATCAGCTTCACCGCGGTCGACGATGTCGGGCGTGTGGTCAATCCGATGATCGTCGAAGGTCAGGTCCATGGCGGGCTCGCCCAGGGCGTGGGCCAGGCGATGCTCGAAGGCTGCGTCTATGACGATAATGGCCAGCTTCTGACCGGCTCTTACATGGACTACACCATGCCCCGGGCCGACGATCTGCCGAACTTCTCGGTTGCGACCCAGAGCGTGATGGGCGCTTCGAACCCGCTAGAAGTCAAAGGCGTGGGAGAAGTTGGTGCCATCGGTTCACCGCCCGCGGTGGTGAACGCCATTCTCGACGCGTTGGCACCTCTTGGTGTCGAAGACATTTCAATGCCCGCTACACCATTGAAGGTTTGGCAGGCCATTCAGGAATCCAGTGTCCGCCAGGCGGCGGAATAACGTCTGGTTAGGGAGATAGACGATGTATCAGTTCAATTACCAAAAGGCGGGTTCCGCCGACGAAGCCGCAAGCGCCGTGACTGCCGCAGAGGACGGGCGTTTCCTGGCCGGGGGCATGACTCTCATCCCGACGCTCAAGCAGCGCCTGGCGCAGCCTTCCGATCTGGTTGATCTGGCGGGCATCAGCGACCTCGTGGGCATTGAAGATGGCGGTGATTCCATCACCATCAAGGGCATGACCCGGCACGTCGATGTGGCGAACTCTGACGTCGTCCAGTCCAAAATCCCGGCACTGGCTAGCCTGGCCGACAATATCGGCGACCCGCAGGTCCGCAACCGCGGCACCATCGGCGGCTCGCTGGCGAACAATGACCCCGCTGCCGACTATCCCGCAGCGGTCCTCGGCCTGAATGCAACCGTGATCACGAACACGCGTGAAATCGCCGCCGAAGACTATTTCGACGGCATGTTCACGACCGTGCTCGAAGAAGGCGAACTGATCACGGCCGTGCGTTTCCCGGTTCCCGAGAAAGCGGCCTACACAAAATTCCCGAACCCCGCATCGCGCTACGCCCTCGTCGGCGTCATGGTCGCGCAGACGGGCGGCGACACACGCGTCGCCGTCACCGGTGCCGGACAGGATGGCGTGTTCCGGGCCGGCGACATCGAAAGCGCATTGTCGGGCAACTGGAGTGCCGACGCGGCAAAGGGTGTGAAAATGTCCGATGCCGACCTGAACTCGGACATTCACGCATCTGCCGAGTATCGCGCCCATCTGATTTCGGTCATGGCGAGCCGCGCGGTAACCGCCGCGGGTTAATCCCAGCCGACAGACTTCATATTAATACGGCCGGGGCTTCGCTCCGGCCGTATTTCTAGGTCTTGTTGGCCGAACGCGGCCCCTGCGCTATATCAAACACTAATTCTGCCGACCGCTATAATTTGGAACATGCGCGCACCATCTGGTTCGCGTCGAACATCGGATGAAGTCCCTTGATCAAAATTCCTGAAAACGTCGAAGACACACTCGAGCTCCTGTCGTCGGGAAATTACGTCTCGGACCGGAGCCTTTCCACCGCGGTGTACCTGTCCCTGAAGCTCGGCCGCCCCCTGTTTCTGGAGGGCGAAGCCGGCGTCGGCAAAACCGAGATCGCGAAGGTCCTGTCGGAGACGCTCGGGCGCCGCCTCGTCCGCCTGCAATGTTACGAGGGCCTCGACGTCGCTTCTGCCGTCTATGAGTGGAATTACTCTGCCCAGATGATCGAAATCCGGATGGCCGAAGCCGAGGGTATCGGCGACCGTGACCGCCTCGGCGACGACATCTTCTCCGACAAGTTCCTGATTCACCGGCCGCTTCTGCAGGCACTCGACCCGTCCGCCGACGGCCCGCCGGTCTTGCTTATCGATGAACTCGACCGCACGGACGAGGCCTTCGAGGCTTACCTGCTGGAAGTACTGTCCGACTTCCAGATCACCATTCCGGAAATCGGCACGGTCCGCGCCGAGGAACCGCCGATTGTCATCATCACCTCGAACCGGACACGTGAAATCCACGATGCCCTCAAGCGTCGCTGTTTCTATTACTGGGTCGATTACCCCGATGCGGAACGCGAGCTGGAAATCCTGGCTCTCAAGGCACCGCAGGCCGACGCGCGCCTGTCGCGTCAGGTCGTTGAGTTCGTCCAGCAACTGCGCACGATGGACCTGTTCAAGGTCCCCGGTATAGCCGAAACCATCGACTGGGCATCGGCCCTGCACCAGCTCGACATTATCGAGCTGACCCCCGATGCCATCGACGACACGCTCGGTGTCCTGCTGAAATACCAGGACGATATCGCGAAGATCCGCGGCAGCGAGGCCGCGAAGATTCTCGACGAGGTCAAGAGCGAGGTCGCGCTGGCCCAGGCCGCGACCTAGGCGCGTGTCCGAAAAAGCGATCCCGGATGAAGCGCGCCCGGCCCTTCAGGCCAAGGCGAAGCTCGACGATTTGGCTGACGTCACTGATGTCGGTGCCGGCAAGATCGCCAACAACATCATGCATTTCGCGCGCGTCTTGCGCGCCGCGGGCCTGCCCGTGGGCCCGGGCAAGGTCATCGAGGCCATCAAGGCCGTGGAGACGGTCGGCCTCGACAATCGCGATGATTTCTACTGGGCGCTGCACGCGGTCTTCGTAAACCGGCGCGATCAACGCGAGATCTTCGATCAGGCCTTCCACATCTTCTGGCGCAATCCCAAACTGCTGGAACGCATGGCGTCCCTCGTCCTGCCTTCGTTCGTCGATCCGGACGCACAACAAAACGCCGAGGAAATGAACCGCCGGCTCGCGGAAGCCCTGAAGCAGGATCAGATGGAGATGCCCGGCGAGGGCGAAGGCGACCAGGAGGAAGAAGACCCTGAGATCACCGTTGATGCGGTGATGACCTTCTCGGCCAATGAGGTGCTCCAGAAGACCGACTTCGAGAAAATGTCGAGCGAGGAGCTCGAGGCCGCCAAACGTGCGATTGCGCGGATGCGGCTGCCCATCATGGAAGTCCCGATCCGCCGGTTCCGGCGTGACGCACGCGGCCGGCGCATCGACATGCGCGCAACCCTGCGCGCCGCCTTACGCGGTGGCGGGGCCACCATTCCGCTGCAATACCGCAAGCGGCAGCGCCGTCACCCGCCCCTCGTCGTACTCTGTGACATCTCCGGGTCGATGAGCCGCTATTCGCGCATGATCCTGCATTTCATGCACGCGGTGACCAACGACCGCGACCGTGTCCATACCTTCCTGTTCGGCACCCGTCTGACCAACGTGACTCGCCAGTTGCGCTACAAGGATGTCGACGAGGCACTCGACAAGGTCGCGGAGGCCGTCGACGACTGGTCGGGCGGAACACGCATCGGCCACGCGCTGCATGACTTCAATGCCAACTGGTCCCGGCGCGTGCTGGGCCAGGGCGCGGTGGTGCTGCTGATCACGGACGGGCTCGATCGCGACGCGGCAGACGGCCTGGACAAGGAAATCGAGCGGCTCCACATGTCGAGCCGGCGCTTGATCTGGCTTAATCCGCTCCTACGTTATGACCGTTACGAGCCGAAATCGCTTGGCGCGCGTGCCATGCTCCCGCACACCGACGAATTCCGCTCGATCCACAACCTCGAAAGCCTGGAACAGCTTGCAGAAGCCTTGTCCCGGGCCGATGGTCATGGGACCTTTCAAAGCAAATCCTGGCAGGAGGCAGCACAATGAGTGAAGCAAGCATCGATCTGCAGGCGCTTGATCACGACGATGTCGTCGAACAGGCCGCCGACTGGCGCCAATCCGGCAAGAAAGTCGCCATTGCGACCGTGGTCACCACCTGGGGTTCCTCGCCGCGCCCCGTCGGCAGCCAGTTGGCCATCGACGAGGACGGCAACATGACCGGCTCTGTATCCGGCGGTTGCATCGAGGGTGCTGTCGTCCATGAAGCGCGCGAAGTCATGTCGGATGGCAAACCGCGGCTCCTCGATTTCGGCGTATCCAACGAGATGGCGTGGGAAGTCGGCCTCGCCTGCGGCGGCAAGGTCGAAGTCTGGGTCGAACGGCTGGACTGACGAACCATGCGCCCCGAAATCCTGACATCACTCCTGGCGGCCCGCGCGGCCAAGCAACAGGTTGCGCTCGTGTCGAATCTCGAGACCGGCGACCAGACCCTCGTCTTCCGCGATCGGACCGAGGGCTCGCTCTCGCTTGATGACGACGCCCTCGATGCCACCCGCAACGCACTGCGTGACGACAAGAGCGGGCGCCTGCGTCGCGATGACGCCCCGCTGTTCGTGCAGGTTTTCAACCCGCCCAAACGGATGATCATTGTCGGCGCCGTCCATATCGCTCAACCACTCGTCACCCTCGCCCAGACCTCGGGCTATGAGGTGGTCATCGTCGATCCACGCGGCGCCTTTGCGACACGCGACCGCTTTCCCGGCGTCACCTTGAGTGAAGACTGGCCGGACGATGCGCTGAACACGCTCGGCGTCGACAACCGCACCGCCGTGGTGACCCTGACCCATGATCCGAAACTCGACGATCCCGCGCTGCACGTGGCATTGCGGTCGGAGGCATTTTATATCGGCGCCCTCGGCAGCCGGAAAACCCATGCCGGTCGGGTCGAACGCTTGACCGAGGCCGGCTACACGGAAGATGAAATCGGGCTCATTCACGCGCCGGTCGGTTTGGCCATCAACGCCAAAAGCCCTGCCGAAATCGCGATCTCGATCATGGCGCAAATCACGCAGGTCCTGCACGGCGCATGAAGTTCGGCCCCGTCCCACTGAACCAGGCCGAGGACGCAATGCTCGTCCATGGCCAGACCCTGGGCGGGCAGCGCTACCGCAAGGGACACGTCCTCGACGCCGACGATATCACCCAACTCGCCGCCGCAGGCGTGACGGAAATCACGGTGGCGATTTTCGAGGCCGGGGATATCGACGAGAATACAGCGGCCGGCCGCCTGGCCAAGGCCTCGACGGGTGCCGGCATCCGCGCCGGCATCGCCGGCACCGGTCGGGTCAACCTGTTCGCCCGCCATGCCGGGCTGGCCATGCTCGACCCTGCGACCGTGGACCTGATCAACCGGGTTGATGAGGGCATCACCATTTCGACGTTGCACCCGTTTGACCGGGTTGAAGCAGAACAGATCGTCGCAACCATCAAGATCATCCCCTTCGCCGTGTCCGAGGCACACCTGATCCAGGCTGAAGAGGCAGCACTCGCCGCCGGAGAAGACGGCCTGATTTCAGTGCACGCCTACCGTCAGCGTAGCGTCGGCCTGATCCAGACAGATCTCCCCGGTCTTCCCGACAAGGTGCTGGCCAAGACCGAAGGCGTCGTGCGCAACCGTATCGAGGCGCTTGGCAGCACCCTGTCCGCCCCCGTGACGGTCCGGCACGACCTGATCGCCATCGACGCCGCCCTTCATGGTCTGGTCGGCAGCGGTGCTGAACTGATCCTGATCGTCGGTGCATCGGCGACCACCGACCGCCGGGATGTAATTCCCGCTGCGATTACACAGGCGGGGGGAATCATCGAGCATTTCGGCATGCCCGTGGATCCGGGCAATCTGACGGTCCTCGCGCGGATCGGTGACGTTCCCGTTCTGGCGCTGCCGGGCTCGGCCCGCTCTCCCCGGCTCGGTGGCAATGACCTCGTGCTTGAAAGGATCATGGCCGACATCCCGGTCGACGGGAAACACATCATGGGGCTCGGCGTCGGCGGCTTGCTCAAGGAGATACCCTCCCGGCCCCTGCCCCGAACCCATGCCGCACCGCGTGCGCGGCGCCAGGAAGCGTCAACGCCACAATTTGCGGCCATCATTCTCGCGGCAGGGCAATCGCGGCGCATGGGTGCCGTCAACAAGCTGCTGATCGAAGTGGACGGCAAGCCGATGATGCGTCATGCGGTCGACGCGGCGCGGGAAGCCGGCGCCGACCCTGTGATCGTCGTGACAGGTCATCAACCGGACGCCGTGCAGGCTGCCGCAGGGGATCAGGCGATATTTGTACACAATCCCTCCTTCGACCAGGGGCTGAGCACGTCTCTCCGGGTCGGCCTTTCAGCCGTGCCGGAGAGTTGCGACGGGGTCCTGATCGCGCTTGGCGACATGCCGAAAGTCGGCGCTGAACACCTGCGCCGGCTCATCTCGTCACATGATCCTGATGAAGGACATCTCATTTGTGTGCCGACACGGAACGGAAAACGCGGTAATCCTGTATTCTGGGATCGGCGGTTTTTCGAAGACATGACCGCATTGGGTGGCGACGTCGGTGCCAAACATCTTATCGGCGACTATGAAGACGTCGTTGTTGAAGTGCCGATGTCCGACGATGCAGTGCTCACGGATGTGGATTCGCCCGCTGCACTCGAGCGCCTCGCCGAGGATGGATCGAAGGTAGAATCATGAAGACCATACCAACCCTGCTCGTGTCCCTGTCCATCGCCACACTGGCGCTGGTGACCGATATCCCCACCGTCCAGGCGCAAAGCAAGCCCACATGTTCCGTGCGCGATGGCGTCAACTTCCATCGTCAAAAGAACTACGGCAAGGCGTTCGAATGCTGGGATCAACACGCACGCAAGGGGAGTTCGGCTGCACAGTTCAATATCGCGCGCATGTACATTCTCGGCGAGGGCGTGCCACGCAGCACGGTTGAGGCCTACAAATGGCTCACGATCGCCGACCGCAGCGGGCGCCCCGAGGCACGCAAAACGCTGGCAGGCCTTCGTGCCAAAATGACGCCGGAGCAGCTCGAAGAATCTCGCAAACGCGTCCAGCAGTTCTACACGAGCACACGCTAAACGTCGCACAAGCTGAAACGAAAACGCCCGCACCTATAAAGGCACGGGTGTTTCCTGTTATTCGGGATTGGCGCGACGACCGAAGGTATCAGCTCCCGTCCGAAGGCCAATCAGCGCTGCTCGTTTGTCCCCCTGCGAGTGCTTTGCGCAACTGATCGAGTTCGCTGCAGCCGCTCGGACACAGGGTCTCGAGTTTCGCGAGCATGCCCTCGGCTTTTTCGCGGCGATCCGTTTCGATGAACAACTCACCGTAATATTCGATCGCGCCCTTATGCTCGGGGTTCAGCCGCAAGGCGCGCTTGTAGTTGCGCTCCGCCCGGTTGAAGTCCTTGGACTTGCGATAACTGAAGCCGAGCAGATTGTATGCGTCAGCCTCTCGAGGGCTGGATTCAACAACTTGGTTCAAAACCTGAATCGCATCGCGGTAATTCTGCTGCCGGATCAATCCTTCCGCGCTCGCCAACTGGGCGCGGACTTCGGCCGGCGTCAGCGCCGTCGTGGTATCGGAACCGGCCCCGTATGCCCCGCCGGCACCGAAAGCCATAAATGTCACAAGAACTGCTGTTGCTAAGCGTGCACGCATCGCGTTTGTCTCCGCTGGTTTGACGGGGCCCCTCGTTACCCCGTGTTCACTTAATCGGGTACCGTCCCCGTTCACGTATTCCGGCACCCTGGGCCATGCTAACCTACCCCTATAAATAGTGACAATTCAGCCCTGTGCAACATCATGCCATCTGCCAGCAACGTGAATCCCGCGCCATCCACGAAAAACCCGGCATTTCTGCGCTCAATGATCACGAAACGTCGACTACGCCTCGGCAGCGGCCTGATTCTGTTCGTCTTCGTGCTCACCCATCTCACGAATCACGCGCTGGGCCTGATCTCACTTGAGGCCATGGAGGCCGGCCAGCACTATTTCCTGCTCGCGTGGAGAAACCCTGTCGGGACCACCCTTTTCCTCGGCGCGCTGCTGGTTCACATGATGTTCGCGCTTCATTCGGTCTACACGCGCCGGCGATTGAAAATGAGCATCGGCGAGGCATTGCAGCTCATTCTGGGCTTCGCCGCGCCCGTCTTGCTGGTCAGCCATATTCTGGGCACGCGCGCCGCCATGCAGTCGTTCGGCACCACCGACACGTACACCTATGTCCTGATGGCAATTTGGGTCGACAACCCCATGAGCGGGATACGCCAAACGGCCGCGACCCTCGTTGTCTGGGTGCATGCCTGTATCGGCATCTACTATTGGCTACGTCTGAAACCCTGGTTCGCCCGCAGTCTGCCATGGTTATACGGTCTTGCGCTCCTGGTTCCCGTGCTTGGCCTTCTCGGCTTTGCCGCAGCCGGACGGACTGTCGGCCGCATCCTCGCGGATGACCCGGGCATCCGGCTCGACATCCAGATCGACACCAACGCGCCGACCGCAGAGCAGATCGAGTTTCTCCATCTCCTGGAAGCACAAATTTTGCTGGGCCTCGCGGCCCTCCTTTTACTGACGCTGTTCGCGCGCGGCATTCGCCTGCATCTGGAACGGCGGCGCGGCATCGTCCGCATCCGCTACCCCGAAGGCCGAAATATTTCCGTGCCCCCGGGGACGACGATCCTTGAGGCCAGCCAGCTCAATGATATTCCTCATGCTTCGGTGTGCGGCGGTCGCGGTCGCTGCTCCACCTGCCGCGTCCGTGTGAATGGCCCACTCGACAATCTGCCACCGCCGGACGAGTCCGAGCTCAAGGTCCTGCACCGGGTTGGCGCGGCGCCCGATGTGCGGCTCGCTTGCCAGACGCGCCCCACCGAGGACATCTCCGTCACCCCGCTATTGCCGCCCAACGCAGGTCCGCGCGACGGTTTTGCCAAGTCCGCGGCCATGCAGGGCCAGGAACAGGAAATCGCCATCCTGTTCGCCGATATCCGCGGGTTCACGAGCTTCTCCGAACAGAAACTCCCCTACGACGTGGTGTTCGTCCTCAACCGGTATTTCCGGTCCATGGGCGAAGCCATCGAGCAGGCCGGCGGGCGCGTCGACAAGTTCATCGGCGACGGCATCATGGCCCTGTTTGGCGTGGACGCGAACGCCGCGGACGGCGCCACGTCGGCTCTTCTCGCCGCACAAGGCATGTCGGCCCAGCTGGATGAACTCAATCGCCTGCTTGAAGCAGACCTGCCTTCTCCGTTGCGGATCGGAATCGGAATCCATGTGGGCCCCGCGATTGTCGGCGAAATGGGCTATGGCCCGGCCATCTCCGTGACCGCGATCGGCGACACCGTCAATACAGCAGCCCGGCTCGAGGCCAAGACCAAGGACTTTGGGGCGCAATTGATCGTATCGGAGCAATTGGCCGCTCTCGGCCAGCTCGAAACCGCCGGCCTGCGCAGCGAAGAGATCGAAGTACGCGGACGGCGTGAGCCGATGTCCATTTACGTGTTTGACGACGCAAAAGAACTCGATGGCCGGTTCGGCGACAGTCGGAAGAAGCGCGAAACGCAGCCCGCTTCCGCCTAGTCCTCCATCGCCCGGTCAGCGGCCCGCTGGAGAACGGACGGCCAGTTCGATAGCGACACCAGGTGGCTGTAGACGACCGGCAGCCAGTTTTTCTTGCGCCAATCCAGGAACACATCGTCGGGCAACTTGTCGAACTTCTCCCGGTCGATGACTTTATAACCCTGCATCTGGATCTTGCGATCATCGGTCAGGCGGATCTCGGTGGAGTTATCCGTCAGCAAATCATGCTCGTTCAAGGCCGCAACAAACTGCCGCGTGGCCTCATACTGCCCGTGATAGGCACGACAGAACTCGAGGGCGCGATCGGTCAACTCCGACGGTTTTCCATCATCATTGAAGAGTTGGCGATCACCGCCGTCAGTCATCGCACCCGATTCCTCGTCGACGCAGAGGATGAACTGTTCCTTTTCCGCATTCTCCATGAGGATGAACGGGTAGCGTCGGACATAGGCCGGAATATAGAATCCGCGGGCCCAGGTGTTGTCGGCGCCAATAAATGCATTGGTCCCCGTGCGCAGGCCACTGACAACCACCGGCAAGGACGGTTCCGCGGTCGAAAATACGATCGGATAGTGACGCGCCGCGACGGCGAATTCGACGATGTTTACCGGGATCGCATTTGCGTCTGCCGCGAAGCCGACGTCCATGTTCTCGATCAGACCCGACTTGGCGTGCCGTGTCGCTTCTACCGGACGCGGCGCCTTATAGAACAATGGGAATCGAGGTGCCGCGGCAGCCTCCGGTTTTGCATCAGGCGATGCGTCGGCGGCTTTTGCCTTGGATGCCGGTTCTTTCTTGTCCTTGGGCTTTCGGGCCATCTATCTACTCTAACGCCATCGGTTCAGTCTGAACGGCACGGTATGCCGAACGCACAGCCCAATGCAACCATAGCTCACCAACAGCAAAGGCAGCTCAGATGGCACACGATGATACCTCGCTTCCTTGCCCCATTTACTCAAAGAAAAACGGCCCGCAGAACACTGCAGGCCGTCTCACGGTCCGGTTTTTGTAGTTCAGATCACGAACTGTCGTCGTCCTTCGCCACCAGGACGTCATCGATCGGTCGTGTCAGGTTTGTGAAGGTGGCACTCGGCAACCAGTAGACCCATTTGCCGACCCGGGCATTGATCTCTTCAACAGACGCCCGCGCCGCCACAGCACCTTCGGACTGGTCGGCCGGATCGCCGGTATAGGCCGCATCGAAGATCGCCCACTTCTTTCGGTCCAGTTCGGCGAGCCGAACATTTACCGTCAGACCATCGAATGTGGTGACGCTCGCAACTGAAGCATCGTCCGGCAACGCCAATTCGGTACGCGGTCGGACATCCTCTAGCTCGACCGAAGCCAGCGCACGGCTCACGGATGTCGCCTTGTCGCCATCCAGTTTTCGCCCTTCCGGCGCACCGGTGATGGAAAACCCTTCATCTTCCGGCGCATTACGCGAAATCGTGTAAGCGCCCTCGCCCGTGCCGACCGAAATGCTCGCGACGCGATTGGCGGGAATTCCCACGATGTTGCGCTTGAGCCAGGGGATCAGGCGTGTCTGAACATTGGTGACACCGGTAACCAGCCAGACATTGTTGGTGCCCGCCTCACGGATATACGTGCCGGACGCACGGCCTTCGAAGAAGCGCGCGCTCGGACGGCCGACGATTGTCTCTGCCAGCACACCGCCTTGTGCGTTCTGCACTTTGACGTAGACCGAGTCCGACAACTCGGTTTCGATATCCTGCACCTCAAGTCGATAAAAACGCTCGGGATTTGAGGTCTTGCGCTCGACATAGCGCATATCCGACAGACCAACGATCAAACGGCGGATATCGCCCTCGTCGATCGGGTAGTCGTCACGCTCGGGGGTGACCCAGCCATCCCCGCCCTGGTTCATTGTGAACGCACCGAAGCGGCTCTCGATCTCGATCTTCGTCGCCGACTCCGGGGCATCACGAAGCTGAGCAAAGACCGGCTCCCGTTCGATCAGGTCGAAAGATGACGTCTCTCGTCCCAGTCCGACAACGATCGTCAGAACCACTGTTACGGCCGTGAGAACCAGCCAGCCCAAAAATACGCGCGGACTCATATCTCGCCCCCTAGTGCAGCACGGTGCGGTGATACCGCGACCGGCGAATTCTGCGGATAATTGCCAGGAGAATTGCCAATACGGCAATCACCAGCGGCACCGCCCAGATGTTGAAAACCCGAACCCGCCGCTCGAGCGATTCGACGTCCTCACGCAGAGACCTCTGCACGTCGCGCAGCTCCTTGCGAGAATCGAGCATCTCGAGCCGGAAATTATCGATTTCGGACTGTTGCTGTGACGTGAGAATGGCACCCGTCGTCTGCTCCTCACGCTGCAAACGTTCGATCGTCTCATCCATCTCCGCGATACGCGCCAGCAATTCCTGTTCCTTGTTGCGGAACTTGTTGTCCGCCTCGCTGCGCATCTCCTCGATGACCTCGAACGGGCGGATCGAGAAACCACGACCGCGAAGTCCGACCAACCCCTGATTGCCACGCAGATTGTCGATGGCATTGATGAAGAAATCAGCGTTGTTGGCTGTCGGGATTGCGACCTGCTCGCCCGCGACTTCCTGAACCTGCGCCCAGTTCTGATTCGACAGCATATCCACGTCGCCCACCAGAATTATGCTGGCGTCGGTTTCCGCAGAATTCTTATGCGCCGCACGCAATGCCTCGGCCGCTGCGGGATCGTCCATCGCCTCGAGCATTTTCTCTGGCGGCCCGTCCGGGAATGCGGACTTGATCTTGCCGACCACACGCGCGGCGAGATTGTAGACCGTATCCTGCGGTTCGAAGCGGTCCAGCAATGCAATCGGATTGGGCTGCTGGGATACCTCGAATGCGCTCATCAAGTCCGATGTCGCAGTGGTGAAGATAAGCGGCTCAAGCGTTGTGTCTGCACCTTCCGCGGACATGAATGCACCCGACGTGCTTACGACAATACGCTGCAGCTGCGCGGACACCGCATCGGACGTGTTGAAGCGTTCGCCCTGCAGTGTCAGCCAGGCCACATAATCAACCGCCACCTGCTGTCCGGTTTCGGGATTTGGGAACCCGACACGAACCGCATCGTCGAGATTCGCGACAAACTCGCCACGTGCGACGGTCACGCCCCAGGCATTGAGCAGCGGCTCGATCGCGGCCTGCGCCACACCCGGCGGCGGCAACTGCCCGGCCGTCGGCCCCAGGAGCGCCATGGATTCTGCAAACGGATCAGCGAACGCCAGCACCTGGCCGCCGTTTACCGCGAACTGATCCATGGCATAAAGCATCTCGTCCTTGATCGTATGCGCACCGGCAATAACCAGAACCTCGGTGTCCTCCGGCAACGCGGTGGCATCCTTGTCGAGGAATTTCACGTCGAAGAACTGACGCAGCCCATCAACGATGAGCCACGGCGTGAAATTGTCGAACTGGGTGCCCTGAAGCGGCAGGTCGGTCATCAGCGCGACCACCGGCTTTTCGGGTTCCGCCAGATTGGCGATCAGACGGGTCAGGTCATATTCCAGGAACGGGCTGCGTTCCGGCGCCAGATAGCCCACGGCATCTGAATCATCCGTCGAGTTCGTGCCCGACACGCCGAAATAGGCCTTCGCGCCCGACTGATCAAACGGCAAGCCCTGCAGGCCGTCACTGACCGCCAGGTCCTCTTCCGTCGAGAAGGGTTGCGGATCGAACTCCTCGATCCGGACCATACCGTTCGACAGCCGCTCATACTCGTCGAGCAACTCGCGAACCCGGTCCGAATGGCGTGCGATGTTCGGGCCAATCTCGTCGAACCGCTGGGAGTAATAGAAGCGGAGATCGATCGGCTCTTCCAGAGTTTCGAGAATCTCGCGCGTTCCGTCTGACAAAGTGAACAGACGATCCTCGGTCAAATCAAGGCGCGTGCTCGTCAGGACTGTGTTTGACAGAGCGTTGAGCGCAAGAAAGAAGATGATGGCGAGGCCGATTGTGGCCCAGGCCAGGACCTGTCGGTCGGCGTTACGAATGCGATCCAGCATCATCAAACTCCCTTCTTGGCTTCGACAATCGCCGTATTAACAAACAAGGCTATGCCGATGACGGAGAAGAAGAAGACGAGATCGCGAACGTCGATGACCCCCTGCGATACCTCATTGAAGTTGGTCAGGAAGCTGAGCTCCGAAACCGATTCCACGAAGGTTTGCGGCGTCCAGGCCCGGAAGAAGGACTGGATGATTTCAACCCCACTCATCATGAAGACGAAGCAGAGGGCGGAAGCGAGAACAAAGGCGATCACCTGATTCTTGGTCATCGCTGAAACGCATGCGCTCAGGGCAAGGAACCCACCGGCCATCAACCAACTGCCGATATAGGCTGCCAGAATGACGCCGTTGTCCGGCTGGCCGAGCATATTCACCGTGATCCACATCGGAAACGTCAGCGCAAGCGCGATGCCGGCGAAGACCCAGGCCGCGAGAAACTTCCCGACCACGATCTGTCCCGTGGTGACCGGCAACGTCAGCAAAAATTCAATCGTGCCGGATTTTCGTTCCTCGGCCCACAGGCGCATGCCAACGGCCGGGATCAGGAACAGATACAGATACGGGTGGTAGATGAAGAAGACCTGCAGGTCCGCCTGCCCGCGCTCCAGCCACTGACCGAAGAAGAATGTGAGGCCACCGGCGAGTGCCAGGAAAATCACGATGAACACATAGGCCAGCGGCGACGTGAAGTAGGCCGACAATTCACGGCGTGCGACGATCCAGATATTAAGCATTGGACGCCTCCGGGTTCGCATCGGGGTCTTGCTGCAAGCCCTCGACGGCATAGGTCAGATCGCGGAACACGTCCTCGAGACGGCCGCGTTCGACATAGATTTCATTCACTTGAATGCCCTTCTCATCGATTGCCGTGTGCACCGAAGCGAGAATTTCCGAATTGTCCGTCGAAAGCGCCATCAACTCGACCATCGAAGCCGTCTCGACCGTGGTGCGAACCTGATGCACGCCGCCCAAACCGTTGAGCATTTCGATGCAAGCCTGCGCCTGTGCCGCGGGGAGCCGTATGCCGACCGCATTGTGCAGCCGCGAGCGCGATTGAAGTGACAGCGGGTCTGCATCGGCAACCATTTTGCCTTTCGCGATCACGATGGCCCGCGAGCAAACGGCCTCGACCTCTTCGAGGATGTGGGTCGAGATAATCACGGCTTTCTTGCCCGACATCTCCTTGAGCAATTCGCGCACTTCATGCTTCTGGTTCGGGTCGAGACCGTCCGTCGGCTCATCGAGGATCAGCAATTCAGGCTCGTGCACGATCGCCTGGGCCAGACCGACGCGGCGTTTGTAACCCTTGGAAAGAGTTTCGATCGGCTGGTACAGCACGTTCGCGATATGCAGCTTTTCCACCGCATATTCGATCCCGCGCTTGGTCTCTTCCTTCGAAAGCCGGCGCACCTTGCACACGAAGTTCAAAAGCGAGATCGGCGTCATATCGCCATACAGCGGCGCGCCCTCGGGCAGGTAGCCAATCCGTCGCTTGATCTCCAACGGGTGGCGGGTCACGTCGAGGCCTCCGACCTCCACCGTGCCGGACGTCGGTGTCAGGAACCCGGTCACGATCTTCATCGTGGTGGATTTCCCCGAACCGTTCGGGCCGATGAATCCGAGCACTTCGCCCTGGTCGACCGAAAACGAAACGTCGTCGACCGCGGTGATGGGACCGTATTTCTTCGTCAGCCCCCGAATATCGAGCAATGTCGTCACGTCGGTTCTTCCCTCCACAGCAGACAGCCAAATGACTGCCTTCAGACATCCGGAACGACAAGTTGGCGACGGCGATGTTTTTGGACCCGAGGGCCGATGGACTCGCCGTTGCCGTTCCATGTCCGGCATTCTTGTTATTTACAGGGAAGTTCCAGGTTCCCTGTATGCCGATAGCCGACCGATTTAGGCAATTGATCCGCCTGTTTCAAGCGGGAAACCAATTGTCCGATCGATACCATATCGGCCGTTCGACAGATGTTTCTTTCGAACGGGCCGGACCATACGCGAATTGCGCGCAGAATACCGCCACCAAACACATGATTTTGAACGTTTTGTTCTAGGGGAACGGACAGGCTTCGCCGGTCACCTGAATGAAGGCGCGCGCGCCGGAAACCAGACTGAAACGATACTCGGTACCTCCCACCGCAACGGCATGGTGAAGCGGCAACAGCCCCTCCGCCTGGAAAGTCTCCCCGCCCAGATGACCGAAGATGGCGACGACCGGCTTGGCGGGGTCATACCAGCCGACCGGTTGCCCACCCGCATTGCGGGCAGCTTCACCGCTGGCCGTGATCGTGATCGCGCCGTTGGCGAAAGATACCGAACCGTTCGCGCCGCTCTGTATTTCGTTGTTCACGATGAACCGCTTGGTGCTGCCAAGGGGCTCACACGCGACATCGTCGCGCGCCAGGCCGACAACGGCAGTCAGCCGGTCCGTGCTGATTCCCTCGGCAATGCGTTGCCGCGCGGCGGCCAGTATCTCCGCCTCCTGCGGATTGGGAACATCAGCCTCGTAGCGCTCTCGCCATTCATCGACGCGATCGCGTTCGGAGTGAAGTGCGGCGGTAAGACCGGCGATCTCGGAGCGCAGGGTGGCACTCTCGGTCGTGATGTCCGACAGGCGGCCTTCCAGCACCCGGACTTCCTGATTGGCGACCTCGGTCCCGATATTCTTCGCCCACAGGCCGACGCCCAGCCCAACAGCCAGCACCAGTCCCCAACGAAAGACGAACCCGAAGACCTGCCGCCGGCGACGGAGGCGATTTCGATTATCTGACAGGCCGAGCGACATTCCGACTGCTCTTCCGGTTAAGCGCCAAACAGACCAAGTTCACGCAGCGCGATGAAACCCATGGCCAACCCGATGATCGCAAACAGGCTCGCGATGGTCTTTTCCATCGCCCGCTGGGTGATCTTGCCCTGCAGGCGCGGCCCGATCTGACCGCCGATAATCACGCCCGGGATCGTGTAGGCAACGAGATTCCAGGGAATGGCATTCGCCCCGCCCGCGGCAATCAGCGCGGAGACTTGCGTGAATGACGCGGCCGCGATGACGACGATCACCGTGAACACCGACGTCGCCGCGGCAACCGGCACCGGCACATGATTGCGCTTCACCAGTTGCGGCATGATGACCTCGCCGATACCCACACCCAGCAACCCGGTCAGGAACGCGCCGACACCCGTGGTCGCGGCACCGTCGACACCCTGTCTGGGCTTCTTGAAGTTGTAGACCTGTCCGTCCGCTGCGGTAACGCTGACCGGTTCGCGCCCGGAGCCCTCGAACTTGTCATCGTCCTCCGTCACCATTTCCTGCGGCGGATGATGGCGGAAGATGATCGGCGCCAGCACGAGCATCAGCAACGCGTAGGCGGCCTTGAGTGCGCCTTCCTGTTCCTTGAGCGTGGCCAGCATCAGCGCGCCGACGATCGAGACAGGCACGGCGACCATGAGAAACGGAAACGCACTGCGGAAATGAATCAGTTTCTTGCGGTAGTAACCCACAAACCCCGAGGAAAAGCCGAACACCTCGGTCATCAGGGCCGTGCCGATCGCTGCGGCGGTGCCGGCCAACACATATTCCGGGCCAAGAAGCGGGAAGATGATCAGGAAGATCGGTGCGAACAGGGCGGCACCACCGATACCGCTGAGCATCGCCGTCGTTGCGACCGCCATCGATATGGGGAACATGAACCAATATCGGGTCCAGTCGAGATCCGCGAGAAATTCCATCGAGTCATCCCTGGTTGGGAAATTACTTGTGAGCAGCCTCACTTTGGGCGGCGCAAGCTAACGCGCCCGCTTGCAGAAATCCACGCGCAATTCGTTGATCGCAGATGCCTGAAGTTGCGTGAAAAACTTGACTGGGAAACCTGAATCGAAACCAATTCTGTATAGATGTAACGAACCAACATACGGCGTGCGGCACTGCCCGACGGGACGAAGGGGAAACACATGACAATCGCATTCAACGGCCGGGTCGCCGTGGTCACAGGCGCCGGAAACGGCCTGGGGAAGAGCTACGCACTGGCTTTGGCCGCACGCGGCGCACGGGTCGTGGTCAACGACCTCGGCGGTGCCATCGACGGCAGCGGCGTGTCCGGTACGCCCGCCGACGCGGTGGTCGAGGAAATCCGCGCCGCCGGCGGCGAGGCCGTCGCCAACTATGACAGTGTCGCGGAACCGGAAAGTGCCGCCAATATCGTGCAGACGGCGATCGACGCGTTCGGGCAGGTCGATATCGTCATCAACAATGCCGGGATTGTCCGCGACAAGACCTTCCACAAGATGAGCCTCGAGGATTACGAATTTGTCGCGCGGGTGCATTTCCTGGGCTCGGTCTATGTGACCCACGCCGCCTACCCCCATATGCGCGACGCAAACTACGGCCGCATCCTGATGGTTTCGTCGAATTCCGGCCTCTACGGCAATTTCGGCCAGACCAACTATTCCGCTGCCAAGATGGCCGTCATCGGCTTCATGAACACCCTGAAACTCGAGGGTGCGCGCAGCAACATCGTGATCAATGCCCTGGCCCCCCTGGCCGCGACCCGGATCGCCGAGCCCTCCGGTATCTTCGACACCTACGACCCGGAACTGGTCACGACCGACGCGGTGGCGGCAATGGTCACCTATCTGGTCAGCGAGGATTGTACCGATACCGGCAACATCGTCGCGGCGACGGCGGGTTACTACTCACGCATCCAGATCGTCGAAAGCGAGGGTGTCAGGATCGACCCGCGCACCGAGATGACGCCGGACAAAATCGCCGATCTGTGGCCGCAAATCCACGAGATGCGTAACCCTCAGCCCTACGAGGACGGCGTATCCAACCTGACGGCAGTGATGGCCAAGGAGTAGCCCGACCGGCTAGTCCCGGCGCAGTTCGCGCTTGAGGATCGCGCCGGCCTCGGCGATCGACGCGCGGGAACGCTGGTACAGGCGTTGCCACATCCAGATGAAGTGGGTCATGCCCTCTTCCACTTTCAATTGATGGGGCACGCCGGCGGCGGCCAGATTGGCCGCCAGCGCCCGGCTGTCGTCGATCAGCGGGTCGAGATCTCCGACCATCACCCATGTGTAGGGGAGCCCCGCCAGATCGGCGTGCGCCGGTGCGATGCGCGGATCGGTCGGGTCGGCGTTCTGGCCTTCCAGGTAGCCGTCCCAAATCCACTGCATTTGCGCGACCGTAAGGCCGTAAGTCCCGTCGCCTATTTCACGCCAGGAAGGCGTGTCCACATCCAGCAGATAGACCCCGTAGACCAGCGCCAGCACCCGTACGGCACCGGTGTGTTTGAGCTGAACCCCGGCATGGAGTGCCAGGGTCGCGCCGGCGGAATCCCCACAAAACCCGATCCGTGACGGGTCGAGCCCGTGCTCCGCGCCCTGGTTCAGCACCCACTCGGCGACGGCCATGGTCTCATCGACCGGCACCGGGAACCGATGCTCGGGCCACAACCGGTATTCGACGCTGGCCACCGCGCAACCGCTTTCAACCGCCAGCCGCCGGCAAATCTGGTCATAGGCTGGCACATCGCCTGTCCACCAGCCGCCACCATGGAGGAACACCGTCACCGGTGCCGGGCGTTCGCCGGTCGGGAAATACAGCCGAAGCCGGAACGCCCCGTGTGGTCCCTCGATCGTGACGTCGCGGACCTCGTCAACAGGCAACTCCCCATCGGGCTGGTTCAGGTAGGCGTAATACCGCGCACGCGCCGCGCGGCCTTCTTCGACGCCCACTTCCGCCGGGTCCGGCAAGTTCGCACCGGCCTCTTTCAACTCATCGAAGACGGCCTGCAGGCCCAGATCGACCGGTGACGGCATGCTGCTTCTCCTATCCGATTTCCAGTTATCCGATACCCAGTGTAATGCCGCCATCGACCACGAGGGTCGAACCGGTCACATAGCGGGCCTCGTCGGACGCGAGATAAACGGCTGCATAGGCCACATCCCAGGCGTCGCCGACCCGGTTCAGCGGCACCTGCGCCTCGCGCTTTTCCCAAAGTTCGTCCACGTCGTCATCGCCGTAGGCACCCTGCAGGGAATGCGACACCATCGGCGTCTGCATCAGGCCCGGCAGGATCGCGTTGCAGCGAATGTTCTCCGGCGCGTACTGGCGTGCGATGACGCGGGTCATGTGGGTCATCGCCGCCTTGGTCGTGGCGTAGGAGAGATACGGGACATTCAACCAGCGCTCACCGGCGATCGAGGACACGTTGACGATCGCGCCCTCGCCCCGTTCCTGCATCTTCGGGATCGCGTGCTTGCTGGTCAGGAACGCGCTCTTCAGGTTGACGTCATGCACCCGGTCCCAGCTTTCCTCGCTGGTGTCGACCGGGCCGCCAACCTCGGCGATGCCGACATTGTTGTGCAGGATATCGAGCCGGCCGTATTCGTCGCACGCGGCGGCCACCATGGCCTCGACCTGGGCGCTGTTGGTGACGTCGCCGGCGAACACACAAGCCGTACCGCCCTCGCTCGCAATGATGTCGGCGGTTTCCTGCGCGGCGTCCAGATTGATATCCGCACAAAGCACCTTCGCCCCTTCGCGCGCATAAAGTACCGCCGTGGCCTTGCCGTTGCCCCAACCCTCGCCGATCGAGCCCGCACCGGTGACGATCGCGACCTTATCCTTCAGCCGGTCAGTCATCGTTACTCTCCCCGCCGTCCTCGGCATCCAGCATATTGCGCAGCTCGCGCTTGACGATCTTGCCGTAGTTATTCTTCGGCAGGGCGGCCGCGACCCGGTAACCCTTGGGCCGCTTGAACCGCGCGATATTGTCGAGGCAGAGCTGGTCGAGCGCGGCGGTATCCACTTCCGTGCCCTCACCGGGCGTGATGAAGGCGATGACCTCCTCGCCCCATTCGGCGTGGGGACGTCCGACCACAGCACACTCCAGCACGTCGGGGTGACGCAGCAGCACTTCCTCGATCTCGCGGGGATAGATATTGCTGCCGCCGGAGATGATCATGTCCTTCGAGCGGTCCTTCAGGGTCAGATACCCGTCGCCGTCGAACGCGCCCATGTCGCCCGTGTGCAGCCACCCGCCGCGCAGGGATTCAGCACTTGCGTCGGGCCGGTTCCAGTAACCGCGCATGACCACGGCGCCACGGACCAGTATTTCACCCACCTCGCCCACCGGCAGCGCGTTGTCGTCTCCATCAACAACCTTCACATCGACCACCGACTGGGCGTAGCCGACCGAGGCCAGCCGTTCCTCATGGCGCGGGTGGTCCGTGTCCACATGATCCTCGCGCGGCAGCACCGTGATGCACATGGGGCTCTCGCCCTGGCCGTAGATCTGCACGAACTTCGAGCCGAACCGCTCCAGCGCCTGTTTCAAATCGGCCACATACATCGGCCCGCCGCCATAGGTGACGGTACGTAGGTTGCCCGCATCGCCGTCGCCCGGGTGGCTTACTAGCCGCTTCACCATGGTTGGGGCGGCGAATAAGGTAACTTCTTCATGTTGTTGAAATAGCTCGAATATTTCGTCCGGCTCGAACCCGCCGGATTCGGGCACCACCTGCCGCGCGCCGACCGCCAGATGGGGGATGCCGTAGAAGCCGGACCCGTGGGACATGGGGGCTGGATGGAGTGCCGCACCGTTCACGGGCACCCGGTCCACATCGATGAAATATGTCAGCATCATCTCCCACAGATTGCGGTGGGTCAGCATCGCGCCCTTGGGATTGCCGGTGGTGCCGGAGGTGTAGAACAGCCAGGCGAGGCCATCGTCACCGCGATCGACCATCTCCATGGGATCGGCGTTGAGGTAGCCGGCATATTCCTTCTCGCCGACCACCACGATCCGGGCCTTGCTGCCGGCGATCTCCAGGCCCTTCGCGGCCTTCTCGGCCAGGTCCGGCGTCACGATCAGTGCGCCCGCCCCCGCATCGTCGAGGATATAGGCAAGCTCCTTCTCGTGCAGCTTGTTGTTGATCGGCAGCGCCGTCAGCCCGGCATGCAGTGCGCCGTGGAAGGCCTCGAGATATTCCGGCGTGTTGGTCATGAACAGGCCGACGCGATCATCGGCCTTGAGGCCGAGGTCGCCACGCATGGCGCCCGCCAGCCCCGCCGCCCGCCGGGCCAGGGTCCCGTAGTCGCAGTAATCCGCCGTTCCGTGGGATATCGCCACGCGTTCGGGAAATGATCGCGCCGCGCGCACCAACAACTGATTGAGATTCATGGAAACCAAGCCCTCCCCGGCCCTAGAATGGCGCAGGCGGCACAGCCGAACAAGACATCAGGGAAGAGAGCAAAGATGGCCTACGAACTCTATTACTGGCCGACGATTCAGGGACGCGGTGAATTCGTCCGCCTGGCGCTGGCCGAAGCCGGTGCGGACTATGTCGACGTTGTGCGCCTGCCCGAGGCAGACGGCGGCGGCGTGCCCGCGATGCTGGCGCTGATGGGGGCCGAGGACGACCCGACGGCACCGTTTGCCCCGCCCATCCTGAAAGATGGCGACACGCTGATCTGCCAGACACCGCTGATCCTGGATTATCTGGGCGCGAAGCACGGCCTCACGCCAAGCGATGAGGCGCAGCGCCGCTGGACCCTGCAGCTGACCATGCTGCTGGCCGATTTCCTGATCGAGGCCCATGACGTGCATCACCCGCTGGCCAAGGAATTCTATTACGAGGATCAGCGTGACGCGGCGCTGCGCCGTGCGCCGAGCTTCCGCGATACACGCATTCCCAAATTCTACGGCTATTTCGAACGCCTGATCGACCGGAACCCCGCCGCCAGCGGTCATCTGGTCGGTGAGGGTGTGACGACGGTGGATTTATCGCTGTTCCAGGTCATCGAAGGCATGCGCTACGCCTTTCCCAAGGCCAGCGCGCGGCTGGAGCCGGATTATCCCGGCATCGTCGCGTTGCATTCAAAGGTGGCGGCACGACCCGGAATCGCGGCCTATGTCGCGTCGGGCGATCGTATCCCTTTCAACGAGCACGGCATCTTCCGCCACTACCCCGAACTCGACGCCTAGCGGCGTTCAATCATATCTGAACGGAGACGAACAATGGGCATCATGGACGGCAAGCATTGCCTGATCACCGGCGGCGCCGGCAGCGTCGGCCTGGCGAGTGCCAAAGCGTTGGCGGCAGAGGGCGCGACGATCATGCTCGTGGACCGGGATGAAGGTGACCTCTCCCGCGCCGCAGACGAAATTGGTGCGCCGGATACGATCACCGCTGCAGCCGATATCTCGGATAGCTCCCAGACGGCGGCCTTCGTGCAACAGGCAGTCTCAGCTTGGGGCAAAATCGATTCGGTCTTCGCCAACGCCGGCGTCAGCGGCACCAACGCGGCGACCGCCGATTTCCCGGAGGACGTCTTCGATGAGGTTATCGACGTGAATGTCCGCGGCACGTTCAAGACTCTCAAATACGCGATCCCGCATATTTCCGACGGCGGCAGTATCGTTGTGACATCCAGCATCATGGGCGTGCGCACCCGGCCCGGCACGGTCGGCTACATCACGTCGAAGCACGCGCTGATCGGCATGGTGCGTTGCGTGGCGCGCGAGCTGGCCGGGCGCAACATCCGCGCCAACGTGATCGCGCCCGGGCCGCTGGAGAATGAATTCCAGCAGACCATCGAGGACCGGGTCAGCGCGGCCATGGGCGTGGACGCCACGGCGATGCTCAACGGCATGATCCCGCTCGGGCGCCATGGCACGGCCGAAGAGATCGCTGAAGCGGTGCTGTTTTTGGCGTCGGACCGCTCAAGCTTCACCACCGGCGCGGTGTTGATGGCCGATGGTGGTTGGCACAGCTAAACGCGAGTTAGAGGAGGAAGTCGTCCTCGTGAAGGTCGGCCTTCTGGACGCCGATCAGGGTGACGCTGTCGTCGGCGTCGAGGGTGATCACCGTGTCCGCGCCGGCGTCATTCGTTGCCGCGAGCAGATCGGCCAGATCGGTGAAGCCGAATTCGGAAATATCCAGCCGGTCGTCGCTGCCCACGCCGGCAGTGAAGTCGGTGATCGTGTCGTCCCCGTCACCATCCTTGAACTGGAACAGATCGTCGCCGCCGCCACCGCTCATATTGTCGTCGAGGCTGCTGCCCTGGAGAATTTCGTCTGACGCGGTCCCGATGAGCGCATCACCGTCGGTCAGGACCGAGATCAGCACCGTACCGGTATCGAACCCGCTATTCCCGTCCGTGATCGTGTAGGTGAAGCTGTCCGATCCGACAACGCCGACATCCGGGATGTAGAAATAGGTCTCCTCAATCACGTTGAAACCGAGGAACCCGTTCGCCGGGTTGGTCGAGGCAATCGGTGAAAGCGGATCGTCATTCGGGTCGGTGTCGTTGGCGGTCAGGTCCATGAACACGTTGGCGCCGTTCGAAACGATATAGACATCCGGGAATGCCGACGGCGGTGCGGGCGGAGATGCCACGTCGATATTGATCGTCGCCGTGCCGCCGGTCGCCAGATCGTCGTCGAACAGTTCAACGACGAAACTATCATCCACGGCCGTCGCACCGGCGTGATCGTAGGCGATATCGCCATTGATGATGTCTGCCAGCGTGAAGCTTTGACCGTTCGACAGGGCCACGCCGCCGTTGGTCAGGCTGCCGCCAGTGGGCGCGCCGTTCAGGACGAAGGTCACGTTCGTGTTCACATCGTCAGGGTCGATTGCCGTCAAGTCGAGGGTATTTAACCCAACGAGCCCACCCTGGATCAGGCTCACCTGATGATCGCCGCCGAAGGTCGGCGCGTCGTTGGTACCGGTGACCGTCACGGTCACATCCTGGGTGTCGGTGGCGCCGTGCTCGTCGGTGACGACGACCGTGAACAGCTCGTTTTGGGTCTCGCCCGCCGCCAGTGCCTGAACATTGGCGTCGCCGTTGCGCAGGACATACGTCCAGGTACCGTTCGCATCGACCGACAGATCACCATAGGTGCCGGCGCCGCCGCCTGCGAGCGACCAGGTCGCCGTCGCGCCATTGTCCACGTCGGTGGAATCCAGATCACCGCCGACCGAAAGTGTCCCGTCTTCCTGCACGTCGCCCGAAACATCGCCACCGGGTGTGATCACCGGGGCGTCGTTCAGGCCCGTC
>JABJEK010000066.1 GCA_018702955.1 Rhodospirillaceae bacterium
AAAGAGACATGGGTGAAGGAATTCAACCAGGTCGCGTTGGCCCCGACGGGTGCCGTTGACAACTACATGCTTTGGTCGGGCAAGCCGATTTCCAGCATCAACCAGGTCAAGGGCCTGAAGGTCGGCGCCGCCGGCCCGAACCTTCCCTGGGTTCTCGCGATTGGCGCTGCCGGTGTGCAGACCAACCTTGCGGATGCCTATAACAGCCTGAGCACGGGTATCTATGAGGCCATGATCGTGTGGCGCCAGGGTGCGGGTGCTTTCAAGCTCTGTGAGCCGGCACCGTTCGCATACGATGCGACCCTCGGTGGCGTGAACGGCTTCTCCCTGAACTTCAATAGCGACGTTTGGGCCGGCCTGCCTGCAGAAGTTAAGAAGGCTATGCAGGATTCGACCCAGGCTTGGGTGAACGAGAACGTCAAGCGGGTGAACGACGGTGCAAAATCCGGACTGGCACGTTGCGAGGCGGAATTCGGCACGAAGGTCACCGTGGCGAGCGATGCCGAGCGTCTTGCTTGGGCCAAGGCACTGCCGCCGTTGGGCAAGCAGTGGGCCGAGGCACGCAATGCCGCTGGTCAGCCGGGGACCGAGATCCTCAAGGCCTGGATGGGCGAGATGCGTGCGGCCAATCAGCCGATCGCGCGCCAGTGGGACCGCGAATAGGCGTTACCTGATCGTCTGTTTGTGAGTTCACACACGAAATAGGGAGGGGAGCTGCCGCAAGGTGGCTCCCCGACTTCCATTGAACGCAACACTTGGATTTCTGGATGTTCTGCGTCGAGGTTTCGACTGGATCGTCCTTGTGAGTAACGCGGTCGCATCGGGCTGGATTTTCGTCCTGATGCTACTGATCACTCTCGATATCACACTACGGTTTGTCTTCAACTCGCCCTTGAGCGGAGTGACAGAGATCGTCGAGATCTCGATCGTCACCATTCTGTATTTGCAGCTGGCGCACACGTTGAAGGTTGGCCGTATCACAAGGTCCGATGCGCTCTATGGGCGGATTCTCATGAAATGGCCGGCGGTCGGTAATGTTATGGGAATTCTGTTCCATCTGGCGGGTGTCGGCCTGATGGTTGCCATCGTAATGGGCGGCTGGCCAAAATGGCTGCAGGCCTATCACGGCGGTCATTTCGTCGGAAATACCGGCGTGTTTACCTTCCCTGAATGGCCCCAGCGCCTTGCACTCGTGGTCGGTTGCACCCTTCTCGGCATTCAGTTTTTCCTGTCGGTCGTCGACAATCTTCGTGGTTTGTTCGGCAAGCCACCCCTCGAGCATGAGGAGGCGGTCGATGTCGAAGTGGCCGCCATTGAGGAGTCGAACAAATGACCGGCTTTGAAATTGGCATTATTTCCATCATCGCGATGCTGTTGCTGATCTATATCGGCATGCATGTCCCCGTCGTCCTCGCCCTGATTTCTTTCGTCGGAGTCTGGGTCATCAAGGGCAACATCAAGATCGCGATCAGTCTGCTCTGGATATCAGCGGCGAAAACCGTCGCGGATTTCCTGTTTGGCGTCATTCCATTGTTCGTTTTGATGGGTTTGCTCGTCAGTACGGCCGGTATGGGGCGCGATACATACGATATCGCCCAGAATGCGCTGCGTCGCGTGCGCGGTGGCCTTGGTATGGCGACGGTGATTGCGAACGCAATCTTCGCCGCGATTACGGGTGTTTCGATCGCCTCGGCGACTGTGTTCACCCGCATCTCCGTGCCGGAGATGCTGCGTTACGGCTATAAGGGCCGCTTCGCGGTCGGAACCGTGGCCGGTTCATCGGTCCTGGGCATGCTCATTCCGCCGTCGATCCTGTTGATCATCTTTGCGCTGATTGCCGAAGAATCCGTCGGCGACTTGTTCATCGCCGGCATCGGCCCGGGTATCCTGCTGACCTTCTCCTTCTGTGTCCTGATCGCGATCATGGCTTATGGCTTCCCGAACATGGTCGCCCAGCCTGGTGCTCTCGATCAGCAGATGGATCAAGAGAAAATGCCTGGCCGGGAGCTGTTCTCGAAGACCTATCCGATCGTCATCCTGGTGCTGGTCGTCCTCGGCGGTATCTATGCCGGGCTCTACACGCCAACCGAGGCCGGCGCGGCCGGTGCCTTTGTGGCGTTTCTGTTTGCGCTTGTTCGCAAGCAGATCACGGTCCGAAAGCTTTGGGATGTGCTGGTCGAAACCGGACATATCACGGCGACCCTGCTGTTCCTGATCATCGCCGCGAGCATGTACAGCCGCATGCTTGGGATCTCCGGACTGCCGACCGAACTGGGACGCGTGATTGGCGATATGAACGCCAGCTTCGCGCAGTTGATGATCATGTATGTGATCATCCTGATCATCCTCGGCACGATCATCGATTCGGTTTCGATCATGCTGATCACGGTGCCGTTGTTCCTGGTGGTGCTGGCACCGTTTGATGTCGACCTGGTCTGGTTCGGCGTCGTGACGGTGATCGCGACGGAAATCGGTCTCCTGACCCCGCCGCTCGGCCTCGCGGTCTATGTGATCAAATCAACGCTGGTACAGAAGGACATCTCGCTTGCCGATATCTTTATCGGGGCAGCGCCTTTCGCGCTCGTGATGCTGGTCGTCCTGATCCTGGTGATGATTTTCCCGGAGATTCCGCTGGCGCTCGTGGAGCTCAAGCGATCTCTCCGGTGACCAACCACACGGTTCCATCCATGTAAGTTTGAGGGCGGTGGATTTTCCACCGCCCTTTCTCTATGCGCCAGCGGTGTTAAGCTTTGTGCCAACCGATCAGAGGGTCGGACAAATATCTAGGGGGAAATCATGGCCACAGACGGCATCGTCGCAATCGATATGCACTGTCACGTCTTCTCGCCATCGGCGAAGACGTTGATGGACAAGCATTATCAGCCCGAAGAAATTCTGACGCCCGACCGGGACCCTTATATGTTCTTCGCCCATCCATCATCCATGGCGGTCGATAACGAGAATATCCCGAGCCTTGTACCGAAGATGGTCGACCTCAAGCCACGCGAAGCGGATATGGACAGCACGCGGGTGGATATCCAGATCGTCAGCCCTGTGCCGATCCAGTTCTACTACTGGACGGATCCCGAGCTCGGGAATGAGCTCGCGCGGGTCCAGAATGACGATGTGTCGAAACTGGTGGCCGGCAACCCGGACCGCTTCGCCGCGATGGGTACGCTGCCCATGCAGGACGCCGCGGCATCGGTGACCGAGATGCGCCGTGCGGTGAAGGAACTCGATATTCGGGCGTTTATTCTATCCACCAACGTGGACGGAGTAGAGCTTTCGGATGAACGCTTCGACCCGATTTACGCTGAAGCCGTGACGCTCGATGTGCCGTTGTTTCTGCATCCGTTCGGCTTCACGGATGGTGCGCGCCTGCGCCCGTTCTTCATGCACAATTGTGTGGGTCAGCCCCTCGAGGAACAAATTGCGATCACGCATCTGATTTTCGGTGGTGTGCTCGACCGGCACCCTGGCCTCAAAATCTGCATCGCCCATGGCGGCGGGTACTTCCCGTATTATGCGGGACGGATGGACCATAGCTGGGAGTATCGCCCGGAACTTCGCGAGAAAATCAGCCGACCCCCGAGTGAGTATCTGCGTGAGCTATATTACGACACTGTCGTGTTCCGGCCCGACCAGCTCGAGTATCTGGTCGATCTGGTCGGGGTTGAGCGCGTGATGATGGGCACCGACTACCCGTTTGATATGCAGGAGTTCGAGCCGGTTTCGTTTGTCGAGAGCGCGACCAAGCTGAGCGCATCCGAGCGCAAGAAGATTCTCGGTGGCAACGCTGCGGCGATCATGGGAATAGGGTAACGCATTGGATGCCGGCTGCGGCTAACCATGGAGAAATCGATGATACTGAAACACGGATTCAAACAGATGCTTGCGGAGGCAAACGCCGCGATCGAGACTGTTGCGGTCAAGGATGCGATCGCGGTGTTTGGCGAGACGGGTTACACCTTCATCGACATTCGTGAAGGGGTCGAACGAGATCAGGGCACTATTCCCGGATCGGCGCATGTTCCGCGCGGTTTTCTGGAGTTTCACGCCGATCCTGAAAGCCCGGCGCACAATCCGGTGTTTTCGAACGGTGATCGATTTATTCTGTTCTGCGCGTCCGGGGGGCGTTCCGCACTCGCGGCCAAGACGCTGGTTGATATGGGCTTTGAGGATGTATGTCATGTCGCCGGCGGCATGGCCGCCTGGCGCGAGGCGGATGGACCTATCGACTGATTGCTAGTTGTTTCCGAGAAGCGTCCAGGTCGTCTGGATGAGAGCGATCTGTTCGCCCGTGTCGGCTGATTCCAGGTCTATCCGGCCATAGACCATGCGCTTGCCGCGGCGCAGGACCTCGCCGCGCGCGATGATGTCGGTGTTGTAGGCCGCCGCGAGGAATGACGTCGTCATGTCTATCGTGGCCATCTTCTGAAATCCGCCTATCGCCGACGAAATCACCACGACCATCGCGGCATCCGCGAAAGACATCAGCGCCTGGCCTGTTACCAATCCGCCATCGCGGGAAATATGTTCGTGCCACGGCAGACGGACGACCGCACCATTTTCGCTGAGCTCCTCGACGGTCATGCCAAGCTCGTCGAGCCACGGCGTCATGACCGTATCGAGCACATGCTGGGCGTCGTCGCGGGTAAAGTCGTTCATGTCGCAGGCGCCAAGGCTAGTCGCCCTTGAATTCCGGGCGTCGTTTCTCGACGAAGGCCGCCACGCCCTCGGCGAAGTCATCCTTGACGGCGCAGCGCAGGAACGCAGCGTGCTCGGCCGAGAGATGATCGGCCATGCTCGCGGATTCGAGGCTGTGGTTGATGAGCGCCTTGGTGTTTGCGTACGCGGTCGTGGGGCCCTTGGCGAAGCGCTCAGCCATCTTCGTCACTTCCGCGTCGAGCTCCTCGGCCGGCACCACGCGGTTGACCATGCCGAGGTCGAGCGCGGTCGCGGCATCGATCGGTTCGCTGAGCATGGCCAACTCCAGCGCCTTGCGGCGGCCAACGACGCGGGGCAGCAGATACGTGGAGCCACCGTCCGGTATCGTGGCGATACCGATATAGGCCATGGTGAACACGGCATTGTCGGCCGCGATGCCGATATCCGCATTTAGCGCCATGCCGATGCCCGCACCGGCAACCGGGCCGTGCAGCGCCGCCACGACAGGCATGGGCAGACTGGACAGACCGAGGACCGCCTTGTGATAGAGGCTGATAAGGTCGTCGATCGTCTCTTCGATGGTGTCGATATTCTCGTGGAAGGTCGCGACGTCTCCGCCCGCCATGAAGCCGCGGCCGGCCCCCTTCAGAATGACGGCGCGCACGGAATCATCGCCGGCCAGGTCATTGACCGCCGCGTTGAGCTCGAGCGCCATGTCGCGATTAAGCGCGTTCAGTACTTCGGGTCGGTTCAGCGTGAGGGTGGCGACGGGGCCCTGCTTGTCCAGTAGAATGGTTGGCATTGGTTCGATATCCGGGTGGCGTGAATGGTGTCTCAAACTTACCGGCGCCACGGCGGTACAGCAATCATCCGCGGCCCGGCGTTGGGGGGAGTAGAATGAGTGATCAGTTTGATCTGACGGGCCAGGTGGCCTTCGTGACGGGTGCGTCCAGCGGTCTCGGCGCGCATTTCGCCCAAACACTGGCCAGCGCGGGCGCGAAAGTCGTCATTGCGGCGCGTCGCGTTGATCGTCTGGCGGATCTTGCAACGACAATCGAGAACGACGGTGGCCACGCGCTCCCGGTCGAACTCGACGTGACCGACGCAGAATCCGTGGCGCGTGCCGTAAAGGTCGCCAGCGAAGAACTCGGCGCGATCACGATCCTGGTGAACAATGCCGGCGTGCCGCCGAAGGCGTTGACCCTCGACATGGACGAAGAAGAATGGGACCGGGTCGTCGGCACCAACCTCAAGGGCGCCTGGCTGATGGCACGCGAGATCGGTCGCCATATGGTCGATCATGGCAAAGGCGGACGGATCATCAACATCGCTTCCGTACTCGGCTGGAAGACCGTGGCCAAGGGCATTCAGTCCTATGGGGTCTCGAAGGCGGGACTGGTCAGCATGACGGAGACGATGGCGCTGGAGGTCGCGCGGCACGGCATCCTGGTGAATGCGATCGCGCCGGGCTACATCCGCACCGAGCTGAACGATGCGTTCCTCGACAGCGACCTGGGACAACGTATTCGAACCCGTGTGGCGACCCGTAGATTTGGTGAGCCCGATGATCTGGATGGCGCCTTGCTACTTCTGGCCGGACCCGCCGGCACCTACATCACCGGGTCGGTGATCGCCGTCGATGGCGGACTGACCCTGTCGACCCTCTAATTGTTAAGACTGGAGACCTGACGTGGATTTTGCACTATCGAGCGAACACGAGGCGCTACGCCTGAGGGTTCAGAAATTCGTCGCCGATGTCATCATGCCGGTCGAGGCGGACCCGGCGAGTTTCGATGAGCATGAGAACATCGACGAGCCTGTTCTGCAGCAGGTGCGTGCGAAGGCCAAAGACGCCGGATTGTGGGCGCCGCAGATGCCGACATCGCGCGGCGGTTTGGGCCTGAACACGGTCGGCATGGCGATGTTCTACGAAGAGGCGGCACGCTCGCGCTTCGGACCGGTGGTTTTCAACTGCGCCGCACCGGACGACGGCAACATGATCCTGCTTGATCGCGTGGCGCGTGAGGACCAGAAGGACCGGTGGCTGCAGCCGATCATCGACGGCAAGATCCGGTCGTCGATTGTGATGACCGAGCCGGCCCCGGGTTCGGGTTCCGATCCGACCATGATGTTGACCCGCGCCGAGCGGAGCGGCAACGACAAGTGGGTCATCAGCGGACGGAAATGGTTCATCACCGGCGCTGAGGGCGCAGAGCACTTCATCCTGCTGGCGCGTACGTCGGATGACAAAAAGGGCGCACTGACCACCTTCCTGTTCCACAAGGATCAGCCGGGCTGGCACATCGTGCGACGCATTCCGATCATGGGGCCCGAGGAGCATGGCGGGCATTGTGAAGTGGTGTTCGACGGACTGGAGATCGACGACGAGAATCGTCTGATGGAAATCGGTGAGGGCATGAAGTCGGTGCAGATCAGGCTGGGTGTCGCACGCCTGACCCACTGCATGCGTTGGCTCGGCATGTCGAAGCGCGCCGTCGAGGAATGTCTCGACTATGTCAAAACCCGCGAGAACTTCGGTTCGACCCTGGCCGATCACGAGGGCGTCCAGTGGATGCTCGCGGATGCGGCCATGGATATCGAGATCGGCCGACTCATGACCATGCGCGCTGCCGCCAAGCTCGACACAGGCGATCAGGCGCGCAAGGAAGTTTCGATGGCCAAGATCTGGGTCTCGGAAATCCTGCACAAGACCATCGCGACGGCGATCCAGCTGAACGGCGCACGGGGTTACTCCAAGGATTTGCCGCTCGAGTGGATGTACCGCTATGCACCCCAGGCCAAGCTCGTCGATGGCGCGTCGGAGGTCCACAAGATGGTGGTCGCGCGCAACCTGTTGAATGAGGGCATGGATTTCTGGAGCTGGGATTAGTGCCTGACGGCCTGAACACGAGGCCAACACCGGCGTTGCCGATGCCGGAAATGCCGCTGGCACGGTGGTTCGCTGAACGTCTCGGCGTCACGGATGCCGCGATTGTCACAAGCCGTCTGTTGCCGGGTGGTGCTGTGCAGCACAACTGGCGGATCGACCTGAATGTCGACGGTGTGGCGCAGAGCTATGTTTTGCGCGCCGGTCCCGATCTTCCATTGCCCGAGAGTCTTTCAAAGGCGGATGAATTCGAAATTCTATGCCGGGTACATGGCGCGGGCGCGCCCGTGGCGGAGCCGCTTTGGTTCTGTGAGGGCGACACACCGTTCTTTATCTCGCGCCTGTGCAGTGGGGATGCGCGCCGCGAAATTCTGACCGGTCAACTCGACAATGACGCGCTACTGCGTGACTTGGCGGCGGCTTTGGCAGGGATTCATCGGGTGGCGCCTGATGCACCAGTAAACCCGGCTGTTCCATCGGCACGTATCGACACTCTGGCGGCTTGGCTGGATGGTATCGCTGAACTTTCCGAACCGGTCGACGAAGGCCTGTCAAACGGGCTCGCCTGGTTGGGCGCACAGGCACCGGACGCGTGCCGGACTACGCTCGTGCACCGTGACTTCCGCACCGGGAACTTCCTTGTCAATGACGGGCATCTGGTTGCTGTGCTCGACTGGGAGTTCGCGGGCTGGGGTGACCCGCATGAGGATATCGGCTGGTTCTGTGCCCAATGCTGGCGCGGCGATGCTCTGACGCGCGAAGCCGGGGGGCTCGGCGACCGCGACGCGTTCTACGAAGCTTACGTGGCGGCTGGTGGAGACATGCCAGACCTCGTGCGGGTCCGGTTCTGGGAGGTCTTTGCCCATCTGCGTTGGGCCATCATCGCCCTGCAGCAGGGCGCGCGCGCGCGCGCCGGCGCCCATCCGGCATGGGAGCTTGAAGAGGCAGAAGCCAGAGTGCCCGGATTATTGCGCACCGTAGCTGAGATGACCCGTTAGGGACGGTTAAGCGCCTTCCGGCACCACAACCACGCGGCCGATGATGCGGCCGTCTTCGAGGTCCTGCAGCGTCTCCGTGACCTCCGACATGGGCCGGGAGGCAACGGGGATCGGGTCCACCTTGCCGGCTTTGACCAGCGCCATCAGCTCGTGCATCTCGCTGAGCGTGCCGACATACGAACCTCGCAGCGCGATGTCCCGGGTCGGCAGTGCCAGCGTCGGGATGTCGATCCGGCCACCATACAGGCCAACGGCGATGTAGCTGCCACCCCTGCGGATCACGTCGATGCCCAGGCTCGCAGTCTCGGTGTTTGCCACGAAATCCACGACGGCACCCGCACCGGCGGTGGTGAGTTTGGCTATTTCCGCCCGCGCGTCCTCGCGTAGCGGGTTGATCGTGTGGTCCGCACCCGCTTCGCGCGCGGCGGCAAGTTTCTCTTCATCGACATCGACGACGATCTTCTCGTTGGCGATGAAGTCGGCGGCGATACCGACGCCCGTGAGGCCGACGCCACCAGCGCCGATAATCACGAGTTTATCGTCCGGGGACATGTCTTTCGCTTTACGGATGGCGCTGTAGGACGTGATCCCGGCACAGGCCAGCGTGCAGGCGTAATGCGGGTCGACCCCCTCGATGTCCACCAGGTAGCGCGAATGGGGAATGACAACATGATCGGCGTAGCCGCCGGGCCGGCGCACGCCCAGCGGGGCGGTGTTGGCGCAATCATTCTCGCGGCCTTCGTTGCACCGCGCGCAGTCGCCGCAGCCCAGCCACGGAAAGATCAGATAGGTCTGGCCGATCTGTACGTCATTGCCGGCATCGGGGCCGAGTGCGACCACTTCGCCCACGGGCTCATGGCCCATGGTGAACGGCAAATCAATGTTGCGGTCTTCCAGGGTCATCTTTGTGCCGTCGCCCAGATCGTAATAGCCGTGCCAGAAGTGCAGGTCCGAATGACACACGCCGCAGGCGGTGATCCTGAGCAACACTTCGCTGCCCTGGGGCTCGGGGGTCGCGCTCTCGACCATTTCGAGGGGCTGGTTGGCGGCGACGAGCTGATAGCTTTTCATGGAACGTATCTTCCCTGTGTTCTGTGCGGCTTGGAGCTACGCGAAACTAATGGATACCGAGCCCAGGCCCGGAATGGAATGATCGATGCGGTCACCCTGTGAGACCCAATGGGTCGCGATAACCGAGCCGAGCGTCACGAATTCGCCGGCTTCCAGGTGGCGACCGCGCTCGGCCAGGCGATTGGCCAGCCAGGCGAGGGCCTCGAGCGGATGACCCATGATGAGTGACCCGAGACCGGTCCCGAGCAATTCACCGTTCAACAGGATGGTGCCCTCGGCGGTTGCGAGGTCGAGGCCGTGCCAGTCCGCGACCGGGTCGCCGAGCACGACGGCCGCGTTAAAGAAATTGTCGGCGGCCATGGTGGGAGTGTCGAGTTCCCGATAGTTGCGGTAACGCGCTTCGACCAGCTCGATGGAGATCATCGCGGCACCCACCGCATCGCGGACGCTGTCCCGCGTGTAAGGACCGCCTTCGGCGGGCATATCCACTGAGAGAGTCACGGCGATTTCGGTCTCGACGCCGGGGTTCACGAAATTCGCAAAAACGAGGTCCGCGTGATTGTGGTGCACCGTCGTGTCGAAGACTTCACCGTAGGACGGTTCGTGGATATTCATATAAGCCTGCATCACGGGCGTGGTGCAGCCGATCTTGTAGCCGACCAGATTTCCAAGTCCGCGTTCGCCGAGGATGACATTGTGACGTTCCTGCACCGCGTAGGCATCGTCCAGATCCTGCGGCCTGTATTCAGCCGGGAGCGAGTCGAGTTTCGTCCGGTTCAATCTGTTCTCGGCAATCACTGTGGCAGCCTGGTTTATCGCGGTGAGGTCCATGATCTTCTAGTTCCTGACTAAAAATGCGCGTTGCAGCGCGTCGATGGAGAGATTGAGGGCCTCTTTGGAGGCATCGATAAGTTTTCCATAGTGCCAGTAGCCGTGGATCATCCCGGCCATGCAGCTGTATTCGACAGCCACGCCCGCCGCCGCGAGCCGTTCGCCGTACCGTTTGCCGTCGTCGCGCAAGGGGTCGAATTCCGCCGTGACGATCTGTGTGAATGGCAATCCGCTCAGGTCACTTTCCTTGTGCGGCGACAGCATGATGTCGTCAGTCGCGGTCACGCCGGGCGCATAGCAGTCGTAATACCAGGCCATCTGATCGCGGGTCAGAAAGTAGTCTTCGTCGAGAAACGCGTAGGACGGCAAGTCCTGTTCGAAGAACATATCGGTCACGGGATAGACGAGAATTTGCGCACATAATGCCGGGCCGCCGGCCGCGCGCGCCCGCAATGCCAGGCCGGCCGCCAGGTTTCCACCCGCGCTTTCGCCGCCCACGGCAATTCGCGTTGGATCGCCGCCGAGTGCCGTGGCGTTCTTGTGCACCCATTGCAGGGCCGCCCAGCAGTCGTCGGGCGCGGCCGGGTAGGGATGTTCGGGTGCCAGCCGGTAGTCCACAGAAACAACAATGCAGGGCACGTCCCGGCAGATCAGTCGGCATTGCGGGTCCCGGCTTTCGATGCTGCCGATGACGAACCCGCCACCATGAATGAACATGAAGATGGGAAGCGGACCAGTATCGGTTTTCGGCGAGTAGATGCGCAGGCGGATTTCACCGTTTGCACCCGGAATTTGTCGATCATCCACATTGCCGACCGGTGCGGGGTCGAAATTTCGCGGAACAATAAACCGGTCATACGCCGCGCGTGCGTCCGCCGGCGGCATGTCCTTGAGCGGTGTCGGCGCCTGGTTGAGCAGGTCGAGGACCGCTTGCGCTTGCGGGTGCAGCGTCATTTTCAATCCCTGTTGAGCCGAACTTGAGTGTCGACTTCGTGTGCCAGAAGCATCCGACGCCGCCCCGGGGGCGTCAACCGGTATCAAAGGGTTTTCTCGTCCATTTTCAGGGTCGGAGACCCTATGATCATGGGCTCTGGAATGCTTCAATCCGGGCGTATTTGATTGAGGGAATGAACTGATGCGGTTTGCTTGCGACACCGGGGGCACGTTCACGGATCTGATCGTTGAGGAGGATGACGGCGCGCTGTCCATGTACAAGGCGTCGACGACCCCGGCCGATCCGGTGCAAGGCGTGCTCGACGCCCTGACACTTGCCGCCGCGGACCGGGATATTCCGCTGGGTGACCTGTTGGCCCGTGGCGAGATGCTCATTCACGGCACCACCCACGCCATCAACGCGATCATTACCGGCAACACGGCCCGGACGGCCTTCCTGACGACGTCGGGGCACCCGGACATTCTGGTGTTGCGCGAAGGTGGGCGGATCGAGCCCTTCAACTTCGTGGCACCCTATCCAGAGCCCTATATCCCGCGCGGTCTGACATTCGAGGTGCCGGAGCGCGTGAACAGTGCGGGTGAAGCACACACGCCGCTCGATGAATCCGCCACCGTGGAGATCATTGGTAAACTCAAGGCGGCCGATGTCGAAGCTGTCGCGGTTTGTTTCCTCTGGTCGATCTCCAACCCTTCCCATGAGTTGCGCGTGGGCGAATTGCTGGAAGCGCACTTACCGGGTATTCCCTATACGCTCTCGCATCAGATCAACCCGGCCTTGCGCGAGTATCGGCGCGCGTCGGCGACGGCGATCGATGCCTCCCTGAAACCGCTCATGGGCAAGTATCTCGGCGGGCTGACCGAACGGCTCACGGCGGCCGGATTTAAGGGACGCACGCTGGTCCTGACCTCGCAGGGTGGCATGCTCGACGCGTCCGATCTGGCGCGGAAGCCGATCCATGCCATCAACTCCGGGCCTTCCATGGCGCCGATCGCGGGCCGTAATTACGCGGATATCGATTCAGCTTCGCCGAACGTCATCATCGCGGATACCGGCGGCACGACCTATGACGTCAGCCTGGTGCGCGACGGGCGCATTCCGCTGACCAAGGAAACCTGGATTGGACAGCCGTTCCGGGGCCATATGACCGGGTTCCCCTCGATCGACATCAAGAGCGTCGGCGCCGGTGGTGGTTCCATCGCCTGGGTTGATGCGGGCGGGCTGCTGCATGTCGGGCCACAGAGCGCGGGTGCCGTGCCCGGGCCGGTCTGCTATGGCGCAGGCGGCACCGAGCCCACGGTAACGGATGCCTGCGTGACGCTGGGTTATCTCGACCCGGGTTATTTCCTCGGCGGGACCATGGATCTGGATGCGGCGGGTGCACGCAAAGCGGTCGAAGACCATGTGGCAACGCCGCTGGGCCTTTCGGTCGAGGAGGCGGCGGCATCGATCCTCAGCGTTGCGACCGAGAATATGGTCCAGGCGATCTCGGATATTACCGTCGACCAGGGGATCGATCCGGCGGATGCGGTGCTGATCGGAGGCGGTGGTGCTGCCGGCCTTAATTCCATCTATATCGCCCGTCGGCTGGGTTGCCCCACGCTGCTGATCCCGGAAACCGGCGCGGGCCTGAGCGCCGCCGGCGCGCTGATGACCGATCTGACGAACGAGTATCGCGCGACTTTCTTCACGACATCGGATGCGTTCGACCGGAGCGGAGTCAACCGCACGCTTAACGGGTTGCGCGCCGAAGCTCAGGCTTTCATCGATGGGCCCGGTTCGAACGCGGTGTCGTCGCAAATCGAATTCGCGGTCGAGGCACGCTACGCCTCCCAGGTCTGGGAGATCGAGGTGCCGCTGCCGATCGATCAGTTCAGCGACGACCAACAGCTCGACGCTCTGAATGAGGCGTTTCATGCGATGCATGAGCGGATTTTTGCGATCCGTGACCCGGGCTCGGTCATCGAGTATGTCGGCTGGACTGTGACGGCGCGGTGCGGGTTGCGTGAAGGAGGCCCCGGCCGGCTCGGTGTGGGCAAGGGACACGAGGTCTCCGGCACCCGGCGGGTGTATTTCGCCGGTGACGGGGCGGTCGATGCAGCGGTACATGATTTCGAGACGATGGCGGCGGGCCAGCAGTTTCAGGGACCTGCTATCATCGAATCACCCTTCACGACAGTCATCGCCGACGGTGCCACGAGTTTCGAACGCACGGCGTCCGGTAGCCTCTTGATGCGGCCATAGGAACAGGGTTGAAGCCATGACAGACAAGCAACTCGACGGCGCACAGCTCGCCATTCTGGCCAACCGGTTCGAGGGTGTTTCCTCGAAGATGGGCAACACATTGCTGCGCACCGGGCGATCAGGCGTGCTCAACCGGGCGAAGGACTTCTCCTGCTGCATTTTGACCGCGGATTGCGATCTGCTGGCCGTTGCCGAAAGCCTGCCGATCCACGTGCTGTCCGGCCCGGATATCATGGCGCGCTCCATGAAGGAGTTTCACCCCGAGCTGAAGAAGGGCGACGCGTTCCTGCACAATTCGCCCTATCACGGTTGCTCTCATCCCGCAGACCACACCATCATCATGCCGGTGATCGACGATGACGGGGTCCATCATTTTACGGTGCTGGCCAAGGCCCATCAGGCCGATATCGGCAACTCGATCCCCACGACCTATCACGGTACGGCGCGCGACGTTTACGAAGAGGGCGCGCTGATCTTCCCGGCGGTCCAGGTGCTCAAGGACTATGAGACCATCGAGGATATCGTGCGGATGTGCCAGCTGCGCATCCGGGTGCCGGAACAGTGGCATGGTGATTTTCTGGCGATGCTCGGCTCTGCCTTGATCGGCGAGCGGGAACTCCTGGCCCTGGGCAAGGAAGTCGGCTGGGATACGCTGCATGCCTTCACGGGGCAGTGGTTCGAATATTCCGAGAAGCGCATGGCCGATGCCATCGGCGATGTCCCGAAGGGGCAGGCCTCGGCCCAGTCGACCCATGACGCCATACCGGGCACGCCGGAGGAGGGCATCACCGTCACCTCGAATGTGACCGTAGATCCTGACGCCGGCCGGATCGTGGTTGATCTGCGTGACAATGCGGACCAGATGAACTGCGGTCTCAATGTCTCGGAATCCTGCACCCGCACGGCCGCCTATATCGGCGTGTTCAACTCGATCGATCACACGGTGCCGAAGAATGCGGGTTCATTGCGCCGGATCGAGCTTCACCTGAAAGACGCCGGCGTGGTCGGCATTCCGCAGCATCCCATCAGCTGTTCGGCTTCCACCACCAATCTCGCGGACCGTATTGTGTCGGCGACCCAGCGCGCGATGGCGGAAATGGGCGACGGGTTTGGCATGGGCGAGGTGGGTTGCTTCTGCCCACCCTCGACGGCGGTGGTCTCGGGCACGGACCCGCGCAACGGCAAGCCCTACGTGAACCAGCTGTTCCTCGGGCACACGGCGGGTGCCGGAGCACCCCATCAGGATGCCTGGCTGACCATGCTTCATGTCGGCAATGGCGGCATGTGTTTCATCGATTCCGTCGAGCTGGATGAGGTCTACACGCCGATTCATGTTCATACCCGCCGCCTGATCCCCGACAGCGAGGGGGCCGGGCGTCACCGTGGCGCACCGGGGATCGAAGTGGAGTACGGGCCGGTCGACTGCCGGATGGAAGCGGGCTTCGTGCATGATGGGAATATCCACGTGCCCCAGGGCGCGCGCGCCGGACTGCCCGCCGCGCGGTCGAACCAGTTCAAGGCGAACCGGAACAAGGAGCTCGAAACACTCGAGCAATGTTCGATTGTCTGGATCGAGGACGGCGAGACCCTTGTCTCGATCGCACAGGGCGGCGGCGGGTATGGTGATCCCCGGACCCGCGATCCGGACCGGGTGCTGCATGATGTGCGCGAAGGGATCGTCAGCCGGGCGCGGGCGGAAAAGGTTTATGGCGTGGCCATCGCGGATAATATGTCTGTCGATGTCGCGCGGACAACGGAACTGCGATCGGCGTAAACGCCGGTCCTAAAATTCAAGCAAGAGGGAGAGTTTCAATGCGTTTGAAAGACAAGGTAGCGATCGTCACGGGTGGTTCGGTCGGCATCGGCGCGGCGATCGCCAAGCGCTACGCCGCAGAGGGTGCAACCGTCGCCACGGTGTACAAGAGCAACGATGAGGGGGCAGCCGGGATCATCAAGGAGATCACGGATGCCGGGGGCAAGGGCAAGGCGTTCAAGTCCGACGTGTCCGATGTTGCCAAAATCGAGCAGCTGATCGCCGATGTGATCGCCGAGTTCGGCCGGGTCGATATCCTTGTGAACAACGCCGGCGTATTCCGCACCGTGCCTGTGATGGAGACGACCGAGGAAATCTGGGATGAGCAGCTCGATCTCAACCTCAAGGGCTATTTCTTCATGGTGAAGACCCTCGTGCCGCATTTTCGCGAGAATGGCGGCGGCAAGGTGGTCAACATCTCGTCGATCGCCGGCACCGGTGCGTTCCCGAACTGCCCGGGCTATTGCGCGTCGAAAGGCGGGGTCGTGAACATGACCCGCGCGCTCGCCGCCGAACTCGGCAAGGAGAAGATCAACGTCAATTCCATCGCGCCGGGCAACGTCGCGACACCGCTGAACGCCCATCTGCGCGGTCCCGGGAACGAGGAATATATGCAGTTGATGAAGACTTTCACGCCGACGGGCATCGATTTTATCGATCCCGAAGACATGACCGGTACGGCCGTATTCCTGGCGACGGAGGATGCGCGCATGATCCACGGCGAGACGATCATCGTCGATGCCGGCTGGTCGGTCTGGTAGGCGGAAGAAACTTGGCCGACCGCGAGAATGTCCATTTTCTGCTTCTGAATATCGGGCATTTCCTGACGCATCTGTTCATGCTGATTTTCGCGACCGCGGCGGCGCTGACGCTGTCGCGTGACTGGGGCATGAGCTATGGCGAGCTGATCGCCTTCGCGACCCCTGGGTTCGTCGCCTATGCGGTGTTTACTCTGCCGGCCGGCTGGCTTGCCGACCGATGGAGCCGGGAAGGGATGATGGCGGTCTTCTTTCTGGGGATCGGCGCCGCGTCGGCTGTTACGGCGCTGGCCGAAACGCCGGTGCAGATGGCGGTTGGCTTGTTTGCCATCGGCATGTTCGCGGCGATCTACCATCCGGTGGGGATCGCGCTCGTGATTCACGGGCGACAGCGCACCGGTGTGCCGATTGCCATCAACGGTATCTTCGGGAACCTGGGGGTGGCGGCGGCGGCCCTGATCACCGCGCTGTTCATCGACCATGCGGGTTGGCGGTCTGCCTTTGTCTGGCCGGGCCTGTTTTCAATGGCGATGGGTGGTGTGTATCTGTTCGTGGTTGCGGGCCGGAGCCATGAGGGGCACCAACAGGCAAAGCCGACCTCGGCAGGTGGGGCCGGGCAGATGCTGTTCGATCGCGCCACGATGATCCGCGTGCTGGTGATCGTGTTCCTGACATCATCGATGGGCGGGTTGGTCTTTCAAAGCACGACGTTCACCCTGCCCAAGGTCTTCGATGAGCAACTGGGTGACATAGCCGTGTCCGCGTCGGATGTCGGCTGGTTTGCGTTCCTGGTCTTGTCGATCGCCGCGGTGGGGCAGCTTGTCGTTGGCTACCTGGTTGATCGGGTCCCGGTTCGCCGGGTGTTCATGATCGTTGCGGCGCTGCAGGCGTCCCTGTTTGCGCTCATGCCGGGCCTCACGGGCTGGCAGGCCCTCATCGTGGCCATCGCCTTCATGTTCGCGGTATTCGGCCAGATTCCGATCAATGACGTCCTGATCGGGCGGGTGACCCATAGCGAATGGCGTTCGCGGGTCTTCGCGCTGCGCTACATGATCAATTTCTCGATCATCGCGTCATCGGTGCCGTTGATCGCCTGGATTCACAGCAACTGGGGGTTCGACACCCTGTTCGTGCTGCTCGCCGTCACGGCGGCATGCATTCTGGCGGCGGTGTCATTGCTGCCCGTGCTGCGGTTTTCCACGGCCCCTGCCGAATAGAGCGAACTAGCTCAGGTTGAAGCCCTTCTTGCGGACATAGGCGCCGAAATCGGTGCGTTGGGGTTCGTTGTACTGGCGCGCCTTGTCCTCAGACCATGTGTAGGGATCGCGGGTGCCGAACCGGTCGGGGTCGCGCTGCGACCCGTAGGGGCGGAGTTCGGCGCGCCGTGCGTCATAGGCCTTGATCGCGCCCCACTGAGCCTCTTCGTTGTAGCTGTCGGTGTGGACGGTCGCCGCGAGCGGCAGGCGAAGGTTCACGCGCGGTGGTCGGCCCGGCCAGCCCAGCGTCATGCCGGCGACGGGGAACACCCAGTCCGGCAGGCCCAGCAATTCGTTGACCGTCTCCAGATGGTCTCGAATGGTGCTGATGGGGCAGGTGCCAAGGCCGGCCGCGTCGGCGGCCAGCACGAAGGCGGACAGCGCGATTCCGGCGTCCACGGCGGCGTTGAAGAAGGCATCGAGATGGTCATTCTCGAACGGATGACCGTGGCGCTCGTGAATCTGGCGCAGGCGGCGGTTGTTGCCGCAGAAGACGAGGAATACCGGCGCGTCGGCGATCCAGGGGCTGCCCGGGAAGAGCGCGTTGATCGTGGCGCGTTTGTCCGGGTCATTCACGATGATGATGTCACGCTGCTGCAGGTCGCTCTTGGTCGGCGAAGAAAGCGCGAGCGCGCAGAGTTGCTGCACCATGCCTGAGCTCAGCGGTGTGTCGGTGTAACTGCGGCAGGATTGGTGGCTGGCGATGGATTGCCAGAGACCGGCTTCCGGGGCGTCAGGGATATTCTGCGGCGCGTCGTTGAAACGAAGCAGCAGCAGCTCGTCGATGTCTGGTGCGTCGGCCATGGTCGGTCGTCTTTCCGTGGTGTCTCTTCATGCCTGTGACGGCATGGAAGCTTTCAAGCTTCCGGGAGCTGATGATCACCGAACTGCGCGCGAAGTTCGGTCTTGAGGATTTTGCCCGTCGCACCCAGCGGTAGTGCGTCGATGTAGACCGTATCGTCCGGCAGGCACCATTTCGCCAGCTTGTCGCTCAGGAATGCCGTCATTTCGGCATGGCTCGGTGTTTTGCCTTCTGCGGGTACGATAACCAGGAGGGGGCGCTCGTCCCATTTCGGGTGTGGAATGCCGATGACGGCGGCCTGGGCCACGTCCGGATGGCCCATGGCGAGATTTTCGATCTCGATGGAACTGATCCATTCGCCACCCGATTTGATGACGTCTTTTGACCGGTCCGTGATCTCCATATAGCCCTCGGGGTCGATGGTGGCGACATCGCCCGTCGCGAACCAGCCTTCGGCGTCATGGGCCTCGGATTCTTCCATCTTGAAATAGTTATCGATGACCCAGGGGCCGCGGACCTGCAAGTCGCCAAATGCCTTGCCATCATGCGGGAGCGGCTTGCCGGCATCATCTGTGATCCGCATCTCGACCCCGAACACCGGCCGGCCCTGCTTGGCCTGCAGGCGCAGCCGTTTGGTTTCGTCGGTCATCGACGGTTTGGGAATGGAGATTGCGCCCAGGGGGCTTGTCTCGGTCATGCCCCAGGCATGACGAACCTCCACGCCATAATCGTCCTGAAACTCGCGGATCATCGATTCCGGGCATGCGGACCCGCCGATCACCGTACGTTTGAGGGACGGCGCGTTGGACGAGGTCTCGCGCCAGTGCGCGAGCAACATCAGCCAGATTGTCGGCACGCCGGCTGCAAGTGTGACGCCTTCATTGACCAGCAATTCGTGAATACTGGCGCCATCGAGCTTCGGTCCGGGAAACACCAGCTTGGCGCCCACCATGGTCGCGCCATAGGGAATGCCCCAGGCGTTGACGTGGAACATCGGGACCACCGGCAGGATCACTTCGCTTTCGCCCATATGCAGTACATCCGGCAGCGCCGAGGCGTAGGCATGGATCATGGTCGACCGGTGGCTGAACAGCGCACCCTTCGGGTTGCCGGTCGTGCCTGACGTGTAACAGAGGGATGAGGCCGTCTTCTCGTCGAATTCCGGCCAGGTCAGATCGTCGGAATGACCCTCGATCAGTTCCTCATAGCAATAGACGTTCGACAGACCTGTCTCCGGCATGTGTTCGCGATCGGTCATGACGATCACGCCCTTCAGTCCGCGCAGCTCGTCGGCCACGTTCTCGATCAGGGAGACGAGATTCAGATCGACGAAGACGAAAGAGTCTTCGGCATGGTTCATGATGTAGGTGAGCTGGCTCGAGTGCAGGCGAGGGTTGAGCGTATGGGTGACGGCGCCGATTCCCGACACCGCGTAGTAGATTTCGAAATGCCGATGGGTATTCCAGGCCATGGTGGCGATCCGGTCGCCGAGTTTGACGTCGAGCGCCTGCAGCGCTTTGGCGAGCTGGCGGGCCCGCTTATGGGCGTCCCGGTAGGTGTAGCGGTGGATCGGGCCTTCAACTGTGCGGGTCACGATCTCGCGGTCACCGGATGTGAAATCGGCATGCTGCAGCAGGCTCGAAATCAGCAGCGGCTTGTCCATGATTCGTCCAAGCATGGACGGTCCTCCCCTTAAACCCGATGTTGGTCACCGGTTCGTTTGCGAAGTATCAACCGGCTTGGGGGCCGGCTCAAGGGGCCATGCGTCTAGTGTGTGACCCGTCGCAGAAAGTCGAGACAGATCTCCGCGAAGCCATCGGGGTCCTCCATCAGCGCCACATGCCCCGTCCCCTCGAGGATTTTGAGCTCAGAACCCGGAATCTGCGCGTGAATCTCGGCCGAGAGATGCGGAGATGCGATTAGGTCGAGATCGGAACAGGTTACGAGCGTCGGGACGTTGATGGTTGGCAAGCGGTCGTAGGTATCCCCGACGATGCAGGCCTCAAGCTGGCCAACCCAGCCTGCGTTGACCGGTGATTTTTCCAGCAGGAACTGGCGGTGGGCATCCATCTCCCCCACATGGGCGTCGTAATAGGCGCTGGCGTGCAGCGCCAGCATGCTGATCTCGGCCAGCGCCACCCGCTGGTCGTGCTCGGCCAGATAGAGGCGGGTCTCCTGGAATTTCTTGAGCCGCGCGCCGTTCCGGGTCCAGCTGTGGTGGATTCCGAGACTGAGGACACGTTCGGGGTGATTCAACGCGAGTTCCTGGGAGATATGACCGCCCATGGAAAAACCCATCACATGGGCCTGATCGATACCGGCGCTGTCGAGGACATGAGCCGCGTCATCGGCCATGTCGGCCAGGCTGTAGCCGCGCTCGGGCACGCTGGACGCGCCGACACCACGGTTGTCGAACACGATGGTGCGAAAAGAGGGTGCGAAGTGCGGAATCTGGCCCGCCCAGAAGCCCAGATCGTGCCCCGTGCCGCTCACAAGGATCAGGGGCGGTCCGTCCCCGTGAATCTCGTAATTGATCTCAACGCCTTCGCGCGGCGGGGTCATGGGCATGGAAGAACTCCGGAAATGTTGTTCCGGTCAGCATGACCATGCCCGAGTGAGCGTTCAAGGGCGCGGGAACGGAAAACCGCCCCGGGTGAGTACCCGGAGCGGCTCCAAAATCATCAAATGTCACCTTCGGGTCTGCGTAGCAGCAGACCCGGAGGCTGAAGCCCTCTAACCCGGAGTTCTTTTCGCAAACAGCCAGAGAATGATCGCAACCGCGATCAGTCCGACCACACCGTTGTCGCCAAGTGTCTGGATCAAGCTGATCAGCTCACTCACGACGCCGCCGAAGAACGGCAATTCACCGGTGGTAAGGATATCCAGCACAATCGCGAGGGCGATCAGCAGGAGGCCAAGCTCGGTAACCTGGCCTATCCACTTTTTGACTTTATCCATCATATTTTCGGGCATGTAGTCCCCTTCTGGGTTATCTCAGACCTATAAGCCTTCGGACCACGACATTTTGTGGGCCGCAGGAAGTATCCCACAACATGTTCGAATTCTGTCAAGAAGACGAATACAGTGAAGCTTACAATCACTAAGTAAAAAAATAGTAATATATTCCCGCATTGCCCGAAATATATGTAAACAGTAGAATTAAAGTGCATATATTCCCGTATTTTCGGCATAATAATGGACACTAATACATATATTATTCTTTGTTGCGTTCTTATTATTGTGTTTTATTTCCAGAATTTGGGTGAGGCGACCAACGCTTGGAACTGCCGCAGAATTAAGCAGACCATGACGACCCGTCATATCGATTGGGGTTCGGGTCGAGTAGGGGCAGATTTTTCAGGTCTATCGGGTGCCTGGTGCCCACAAAGTGAACTCGAAGGCGACTGGCGGTTGCAATACCCGGCCCGTCAACGCTACATCTCGGCCCTATTGTTTTCCCAGCCGTCGGCATGCGGAAGACCCCGGAAGAAGAGGTAGAACGCATGCCGGAAGCATCCTTCGACAGTCGCGAGTTTCGCAACGCATTGGGCAATTTCGCGACCGGTGTCACGATCATTACGGCCAAGGGCGAAAACGGAGAACAGGTCGGGGTAACCGCCAGCTCCTTCAATTCGGTATCGCTCGATCCGCCGCTCATTCTCTGGAGCCTCGACCGAAGTTCAGCAAGCCTGCAGGTTATCGAGGCGGCGAGCCACTTCTGTGTGCACATTCTGAGTGACACCCAGGGCGACGAATGCATGGCGTTCGCGAAAACCGGTACCGACAAGTTTGCCGATCTCGAATGCGAAGAGGGTCTGGGCGGCGCGCCGCTCATCGAAGGTTGCCTGGCGCGCTTTGAATGCAGAAACGTTGTGCATCACGACGGGGGAGATCACGAGATCATCGTCGGCGAAGTCGAACGTTTCGAAGTACAGGACGGCAAGCCGCTGGTTTTCTTCCGCGGCAAGTTGAGCAATCTCGCCCCGCACGCCGGCGACGCCTGAATATGCGTGCTGTCGGCTTGCTTGGAGTCCCCCTGTTTCCAATACCCGGCTATAATCAACGAGCACATCCGCACAGTCGGATGCCTGAACAGAGGCGCTTGCGCCCATGGAGGAGAATTCGGTCATGAATACCTTGGACCACTGGATTAACGGAGCGGCTTCTGCCGGTACATCCGATCGTATGGGCCCCGTGTTCAATCCGGCGACGGGCGAGCAGGTGGCACAGGTGCATCTGGCGAGCGGCGCGGATGTCGATACCGCCGTTGCAGCGGCGAAGGCCGCACTACCCGAATGGTCTGCGACGCCCCCCCTGCGGCGCGCCCGGATCATGTTCCGCTTCAACGAGCTGATCCTGGAGCACACCGACGAGTTGGCCGAGTTGATCACCCTCGAACACGGTAAAACGATCGATGACGCCAAGGGCGACATCCTGCGTGGCCGCGAGGTCGTGGAATATGCATGCGGTATTCCGCATCTTCTGCGCGGCGACTTTACCGAGGATGTCGGGACCGGCGTGGACGCCTATTCAATCCGCCAGGCAGTGGGTGTTTGCACGGGGATTACACCGTTCAATTTCCCGGCGATGATTCCTCTCTGGATGTTCCCGCTGTCGATTGCCTGTGGCAACACCTTCATTCTCAAGCCGTCGGAGCGTGATCCGTCATGCCCCTTCCGGCTTGTTGAGCTGGCGCATGAAGCCGGCGTCCCCGAAGGGGTCATCAACATGGTCAACGGCGACAAGGAAGCCGTCGACGCGCTCCTGACCCATGCCGATGTCGACGCCGTTTCCTTCGTCGGTTCGACCCCGGTGGCCTCCTACATTTATGCCACGGCCGCCGAGCACGGAAAGCGCGTCCAGGCGCTCGGTGGTGCGAAGAACCATATGGTGGTGATGCCCGATGCGGACATCGAACAGGCAAGCGACGCGCTCATTGGCGCAGGTTACGGATCTGCGGGGCAGCGTTGCATGGCGGTCTCCGTCGCGGTTGCAGTTGGCGATGACACGGCTGATGCCCTGGTAAACACGCTGACGCCCAAGATCGAAGAGTTGAAGATCGGCCCGGGGAATGCCGACGATATCGAAATGGGGCCGGTTGTCACCAAGCAGGCCCATGATCGCATCCTGAACCTGATCGACCAGGGTGTGGCCGACGGTGCGACCCTCGCGGTCGATGGCCGCGGCCTCAAACTTCAGGGTTACGAGAATGGCTACTTCATGGGTGGCACCTTGTTTGACCATGTGACCGAGGACATGAGCATCTACACCGAAGAGGTCTTTGGACCCGTTCTGGCGGTTGTGCGCGCGAAAGACTACGAGACCGCGCTCGACATGGTGAACCGCAATGAGTACGGCAACGGCACCGCGATCTTCACCAAGGACGGAGATGCCGCACGCGACTTCACCGACCGGGTGCAGATCGGCATGGTCGGCGTGAATGTGCCGATCCCGGTGCCGGTCGCGTATCACAGCTTCGGTGGCTGGAAACGCTCTCTGTTCGGTGACACGCACATGCACGGCATGGAGGGCGTCCGCTTTTATACGCGGCTCAAGGCGGTCACATCGCGCTGGCCCAAGTCAGGTGTGCGTGAAGGTCACAGCCTCACCATGCCGACAATGCAGTGACCGCGGACGGCGACACGTCAAAAATTCGCCTCGCCGGGGTGACGCGCAGCTTTGATGGGCTGCGCGCGCTCGATGCGGTGGATATCCAGTTGGAGCCGCGGCAATCGCTCGTTTTGATTGGTGGTTCGGGCAGCGGTAAATCCCTGCTGCTCAAATGCATTCTCGGGCTGATCGCACCGGACGCGGGTTCCATCGAAGTCGATGGTGTCGAGACGGTGGGCATGCCGGAAAGTCAGCGCATGGAATGGATGCGTCGCTTCGGCGTTCTGTTCCAGCGCCAGGGGCTGTTTGACAGTCTGACCGTCTGGGAGAATGTTTCCTTCCGGCTGTTGCAGAAGAGCGGCACGTCGAGGCACGACGCGCGCGAGATCGCGATTGAAAAGCTGAAGCAGGTGGGACTGCCGGCAGATACGGCGGACCTGTCGCCGGCCGAACTCTCGGGCGGCATGCAAAAACGCACAGGCCTGGCGCGCGCCATTGCGACAGATCCCGAGATTTTGTTCCTCGACGAGCCGACAGCGGGCCTCGATCCGATCATGAGCAATATCATCAGCGATCTGATCAACGACCGGGTTGATGACCTGGGTGCGAGTGCGATCTCGATCGTCAGTGATCTGGCAGTTGTGCGAAGGATCGCCGACACCGTGGTGATGCTGCATGAGGGCCGCGTGGTGTGGAGCGGAACTGTGGCTGAACTCGATGAGACGGACAACGCCTATGTGCGCCAGTTCGTAAGCCAGTCGATAGAAGGCCCGATCCGGATGCCGGCGCTTGCCGGCTAGCGTTGCCTAGTCGGGTTCTACGTCGTCCAGAAGTTCCCAGATCTCCGCGCGACATGGGATGGCGCCACGGCCACCGGGTTTTGAGCTTTTAAGGCCTGCCGCTGCATTGGCGAACCGGGCTGCCAAATCCAGATCCTTTTCCTCGCCGATGGCGAGCGCGAACGCCCCCAGGAACACATCCCGGGCGCCGAGCTTGTCGATGACCGGCAAATCGAGCGCAGCAACGCTTTGCATATGGCCGTCCTCGTTGAGCCAGCTGAACCCATCCCATCCGGCGGTGACACCGACACGAGCCTCGGTCGTCGCGGCAACGGCTTCGAGGGCGGTTCGCACATCTGGTGTCCCTGAATACTGCAGCAGCCCGGCGTGCGAGAAGACCACATGGCTGGCCATCTCGATCAGTTCACGGGGTACCGGGTCTGGACCCGCTTCGCCGTCCAGGATGGCGGGAACTCGGTGATCGTACGCGTTCTGGAGCGCGGGCATCGCTGCTTCGGGCCAGCGCGGGTCAACCAGAATGGCGCTTGTGTCCTCGATTCTGCCGAACGGGAGCCAGCTCGCGTCCGCATCGAGGTCGCGCCCGGCAAAGATGGTTTCGTGCCGTTCACCGTTGGCGCTGGTGAGGATCGACGTGACGGGTGACTGGGCGCCCGCGACCAAGCGCACATGCTCGGTCTGAACCCCATGTCGTTTAAGGCCGTCGAGAATCTGCAGGCCTGTCTCATCGTCGCCAAGCCGTCCCCAGAAAGTGGAGAAACCGCCCAGACGAACCACCGCAACGCTCGCGGTGGCTGCGGTTCCGCCGCCGTACTGATTGAAGTCTTGTGCGAACGCGAGATCACCCCCGGTCAGTTCGAAATCGCCCTCGAACACGTGATCGAGGAGCGCGATGCCGACACAGGTGACCTCAGCCATATCCTGTCCCTAGACCTCTGAGGCGCCGTAATAGAGTGAGGCGGCATGGCGCGCTTCGGCAAAAAACAGCCAGCGCTCGATCAGGATTCCCATCGCCGCGAATATCAGCGCGACGATGGACGCTGCCGTGGCGAACGGGGCCGGCAGGAGGCCTGCGATGACCAGGGCAAGTGCGGTGGCAACGCCGCCGACGACGAGCGCGATCTTGCGCAGCCGTGCGGCATGTTTGCGGGCGATCGTGTAGCCCATCTCACGCATGACGTAATTCTCGCTGCTGTGTGGAGATTCCAGCAGCCGGACCGTGCCGATCGCGCCCAGGCCCGTTGCCGATTCCGCCGTTGCGACGGGCTTTGCATTATCAATCTGGCGCCAATAGGCGATTTTCAGCATCCATGCCGCAAGTGTGATCACGGCTGCACACCAGGCGATAAGACCGGGCGTGGGCCAAAACAGCGACGCGATGGCGATCAGAAGGACGGCGCCCGTGGACATGGCGAAGGCGATGTACAGCGGCACGACCAGCGGTGTTGACCAGCGCGGGATGGCGCGGAGGCTCGCATAGATCATGCCCGTACAGCCCACCGTGACGAGAGATAGCATCGCGGCGATCAGGCCGGCCCAAATCCAGACGGGGCCGTAGGCGCTAAAGAACAACGATCCAACGGCGAAAATCAAAATCGGCACGTAGGTCACAAGGGCTGCAACGCCTTCACGGGAAAGCCAGGACGATCGCCATTGGCTCAGCGCGCGCCAGGCCCGCTCGGGATGTCCCAGGTGAAAAGTCGACGAGAGCAAACCCGCTGTTATCAGGGCCAACGACACGATAATCACGGACGCGCCGAGGGCCGGGGTCAGGGGAACGATGCCGAGCAGTGCGAGCACCACGAGCCAAACAATGGCGCCATAGCCGGCGCCGGATGCAGTGGTGAAAAAAATGACGGAATAGGCGGGGTTCATGTCACTCGTGGTGGCTCTGGTTAGCGGGTGAGCATGCGATCAACCCAATTGAGGAAATCGCTGCCGGTGTCGGTCGATGCGGGGATGGTTTCGGGGGGTGGCGCGGGCGTCTCGAGATCATGGCGCGTCGATGCGCGGGGCGGCAGGTACTTGTTCACGGGCTGCATGCCCATTTCGGGCATCAGATCATAGCCGCCACGTTCTGCGACGAGTTGGCTGACGTCGGAGTTCGGATCACCGAGATCGCCGAAATGACGCGCGGAGGCCGGGCAGGTCGAAACACAGGCCGGCAACCGGTCTTCAGGCGGCAGGTGCTGGTTCTCTATTCGGTCGATGCAGAGGGTGCATTTCTTCATCACACCGTCGGCATAATCATACTCGCGCGCGCCGTAAGGGCAGGCCCAGGAACAGAGCTTGCAACCAATGCAGGTGTCGGCGTTCACCAGGACAATACCGTCGCCCTCGCGCTTGTAGGATGCGCCGGTGGGACACACGGTGACGCAGGCGGGTTCCTCGCAATGCAGGCAACTGCGCGGGAAGTGAACGGTTCGTCCGCTGTCCCCGTCGCCGGCCTCGAAGCTGTGAACCCGATTGAACCAGACGCCATGCGGATCTGCGCCATACGGCTCTTCATCCGTCAGGGGTGCGGAATGTCCGCCCGTGTTCCATTCCTTGCAGTTCACAGCACATGCGTGGCAACCGACGCAGATATCCAGGTCGATAACCAGGCCGAGCTTTCGGCCGTCTGTGGCGGTGGGAAGACTGGTCATGTGTCTTCTCCGCCGCGGCTACGCCGCCAGTTTGACGCGGGTAAAAAGCGCGCGCCGAACCGCAGTCGTTCGGCGGCCTTACCGACACCCGGTGCGCGCGGTGCGATACCGCTGTCCGAGGGGTCGTTCGCGAGGGCCTTGTCGCTTCCGTCGTCCTTGACGACCCGCACCCGCAGATCGAACCAGGCCGCCTGACCCGTGATCGGGTCGGTGTTCCCGAAGCGATACCCGTCCTTCGGTGGCAAAAGATCGGTGATGAGATGGTTGAGCAGGAAGCCCTTGTTTGATTCCGGCGCGTCGGGTGACAGGTTCCAGGCGCCGCGCTTCTTGCCGATCGCGTTCCACGTCCAGACCGTGTTGCCGTTGACCCCTTCCATCAACGCGATCCTGGCCTTGATGCTGCCATAGGGGCTCTCGACCCGGACCCCATCGCCATCGGCGAGACCCTGATCCTCAGCCGTGCTGCGATTCATATAAAGCTTGTTCCAGCCGTGGATCTGGCGGAGCCAGGCATTCTGCGACCCCCACGAGTGATACATCGCCATTGGGCGCTGGGTCAGCGCATGGATGGGGAAATCCTCAAGATCTGTATGCGATTCCTCGAAAGGCGCGTACCAGATGGGAAGTGGATCGAATGTCTCGGCGATGCGATCGCGGTACCGGACGGGCGGCACAACATTGCCAAACCCCTGACCGGCGAGTTTGAAGCGTTGCAAGGGCTCGCTGTAGAGCTGCAGCACGATCGGGTCCGCAGACGCAATCCAGCCCATCTTCGCGGCCTTGTCGAGATAGGCGCGGTTGCTGTGCTTGTAGTAGCGCTCGTCCGGCGCGAATTCTTCACTCCAGAAACAGCCATTCTCGATATAGCGCTCAAGCTGGTTGTCGTTGGGCGCACCATTGCCATGGGATGATCCGTCCTCGCCCCGCCAGCCGGCCAGTGGGCCGATGCCCGGTGCGCGCTCGTGATGAACGAGATAGTCGGCATAACCGCCCGGGTATTTCGGGGCGCCCGTGTCTGTCGTGAATGCGGGGAGGCCGAGCCGGGCGCCCAGCTCGATCAACACGTCCTGAAATGGCCGCACATTGCGATCGGGTGCGATCACCGGTTGGCGGATGGCGTCGGCAGGCCCATCGGCGCTGCAGATCGGCCTGTCGAGCATGCTGACGCAGTCCCAGCGCTCCAGATAGGTGGTGTCGGGTAGTATCAGGTCGGCATAGGCGATCATTTCCGACTGAAAGGCGTCGGAATAGATGATCTTCGGGATCTTGTACTCGCCGGTTTCCGGGTCGGTATCGGTGAGCATTTCGATGGTTTCGGTAGTGTTCATCGACGAATTCCAGCTCATGTTCGCCATGAACATGAACAGGACATCGATCGGGTACGGGTCGCCCGCCCAGGCATTGCGGATGACCATATGCATCATGCCGTGGGCCGCCAGCGGGGCGTCCCAGGAATATGCCTTGTCGATCCGGAGCGCCTCGCCCTGATCATCAATCAGCAGGTCTTCGGGGCTGGTGATGAATCCCAATGGCGGTCCGGCCATCGGCGTGCCCGGCGCGACCTGATGCGGCTTGCCGGCCGGCTTGGGGCCTGGCGGGGCCGGGCGGGGGAAGGGCGGCTTGTAGCGGAAGCCGCCGGGGCAATCGATACTTCCCAGCAGCATCTGCAGCAAATGGATCGCCCGGCAGGTCTGGAAACCATTCGAGTGGGCGGAAATTCCGCGCATCGCATGCATCGAGACCGGCCGACCGATGATCTTGTCGTGCTTGCGTCCGGCCCAGTCGGTCCATTCCACGTCGAGCGAGATTTCCTGTTCGAACGCGGCATGGGCCAGTTCGGCGGCGATCCGGCGTATCCGGTCGGCATCAATGCCGGTCTGCTCGGCGACGGCGTCCGGGCTGTAGGCTTCGTCGAGATACCGGTCGAGCACGAGCTGGAACGCGGGCACTGCCTCGGCGTCCGATCCACCATCGCCGGGTGCTGCTTCGTGCAGGGGAAAGCGCCCGCGCATGGCGGGTGATATGTCGATGCGGGCGGCATCGACGAGCTGATCGGTGTTGCGGTCATATGCCAGCGGTTTGCCGTCACGGCCGCGGACGAACAGACCGTCATCCGCCGTTCCCGGCGCGCGGCGTACGAGCCAATGAGAATTTGTGTATCGGGCCAGGAAATCGAGATCGACATTGCCGGTGCGAATGAGTTCATGGATCAGGGCCATGACCAGCAAGCCGTCCGTGCCGGGGCGGATGCCGACCCATTCGTCGGCGATGGCGGAATAACCGGTGCGTACGGGATTTACCGAGACGAACTTCGCGTCACCCTTGGTTTTGAGTTTGCCCAGTCCCATCTTGATCGGGTTTGAATCATGATCTTCAGCGACGCCGAACATCATGAAATATTTTGTGTTTTCCCAATCCGGCTCACCGAACTCCCAGAACGATCCGCCGATCGTGTAGATGCCGGCCGCCGCCATGTTGACGGAGCAGAACCCGCCATGGGCGGCGTGGTTGGGGGTGCCGAACTGGCTGGCCCAGAATCCGGTTAGAGACTGGCTCTGGTCGCGGCCGGTAAAGAAGGCGAGTTTGCGCGGGTCCCGACGGCGAATATCACCGAGCCATTCGGTCGCCGTGTCGAGGGCCTCTTCCCAGCTTATGGGTTCGAATTCGCCCGACCCGCGTGGTCCGACCCGGCGTAATGGCTGGGACAGGCGCGCCGGCGAATAGTGTTGCATGATGCCGGCCGACCCCTTGGCACACAGTACGCCCTTGTTGATCGGGTGATCACGGTTGCCCTCGATATAGCGGATCGCACCGTCTTTCAGATGGACCTTGATGCCGCATCGGCAGGCGCACATGTAGCAGGTGGTGGTTTTCACCTCGTCGGAAACGACGGGTGATTGATCGACCTTCTCGTAACGGTCGTCCGGGCGAATATCGTCGGGCATAAGGGAAATACTAGACCAGGGTATCGATTTGCTCGTCGGTCAGCCCGCCGGGGATGATGGTGACGGGGATGCGAAGCTGGCCAATTGCCTTTTTGGTGAGATGGTTGATCAAAGGGCCGGGACCACGCCGGCCGGTCGAGGCCGCGAGCACGAGAATGCGAATATCCTTGTCCTCCTGAACCAGCTCGACAACGGAGGATTTGGTCTCGCCCTCACGCAGATACAAAATTGGCATGCTGCCATACAAGCGCAGGACTTCGGCGGCGTGCTCCTGGAGCAATTGTTCGGCTTCTTCGCGGGCTTCGACCTGCATCAGATTCCCGACCGCCGCCCAGTGCTGGAAATCGGCCCCGCGAATGACACGGACAAGGCCGACACGCCCGCCGGTGCGCCGCGCGCGCAAGCTCGCCCAGCGCAGGGCGACCCGCATTTCCGGCGAATTGTCGACAACCACGAGAAAAATGGCGGCCCGCTCTCCGGTGGACCTGTCGCTTTCCTGCGGGTGATTGGTGGCGGGCGAATCGGACATGACCATCAAACCTTACGGAACACGAAGCCGGCGAACCAGCCGGCAATCAGCGCGATAATAACGGCAATCAGCCCATAGAGTGGTGCCTGCTCGAACGCGAACTCGGTTACCTTCGCTTCGAACCCGACCTTTCGGACCTGCAGCAGGGATTCGGAACGATCCGCAATCGCGCCGTCCTGGACCAGATAAACCGTCACGTTGTAGTCCCCGGTCGGAACGTTCACCGGGAGCGCGACCCGGGTGCGAAACAGTCGGCTGCCGCGAAAACCGACCTCCTGCAGTCCTGTGGAGTAGAGGCTGCTGCGCTGTTTGTTGCGGATCAACGCCGAGCGGAAAGCCTCTTCCTGATCCAGGGACAGGAGGAAATGCGGGTTGAACGCAATGTGGTCCGTGCCGATTTGGTTGGCATCGAGGACGGGCAGGGGCAGAAGGTCTTCGAGCGGCGCAGAAGCGGCGACATGATAAAATCCGGGCGCATCGTCGAAGACCAGTTCGGAGGCATTCACCCAGATTCCGGCCACGCGTTCCTTGCGGCGAACGATCACCTGGCTGTTGGGTGCACGTACCACCACGATGACATCGCCGTTGCCTTCCGTGGCACCAAACAGAAGTACGTCGGCGCCCTTGAAGCCGGTGCTGATGCCGATAAGGTCCTGGCTCAGATCGATTGCGAGCGCGTCGTCGCGTGCGGCATCGGCGGGGATTTGCAGCAACACCAGGGCAGCTGCGACGGTGATCGCCGCGCGCAGGGAGCCAAATATGCGCAGTGGGTCGAGAATGCGTCGCAGCTCGCTCATAGGCCGAACCCGGGCGTTTCACTAATCGAGTAGATGTCTTCCGGTGTGGAGACCAGATCGAATCCGATTTTGGCGCAGACCCCAAGCACCATGAGCGCCAGGAGACCGCGCAGCTCCTCGCCCCGCAGGCGGCCGCTCACCTTGGTCCCCAGCTGCGCGCCGATCACGGCGCCGGTGAGCAACAGCAGCGCGAGCACCACATCGACGGTCTGGTTGTTGATCGCCTGGAGGAAGGTGACGTTCGCCGTGACAAAGATAATCTGGAACAGCGATGTTCCGACAACGACGGCAGTCGGCATGCCCAGGATATAAATCATGGCGGGGACCATCAGGAACCCGCCGCCGACGCCCATGATGGCGGCGAGGATGCCGACGAAGAATCCGATTCCCAGCGGCAGCAACGCGCTGATGTAGAGCCGCGAACGCCGGAAGCGCATTTTGAACGGGAGGCCGTGGAGCCAGGTGTGCTGGTGCAGCTTGCCGCGCGTGGCGGTGCCGGTGCGACTGCGGAAAATCGCACGCGCACTCTCAAACAGCATCAGAAACCCGACAATCCCGAGAAACAGGACATAGCTGAGCTGGACCAACAGATCGACCTGGCCGATGTCCCGCAGAAATGTGAAGATTCCGACGCCGAAACTGGATCCGGCGAAACCGCCGACGGTCAGGACGGCACCCATCTTGAAGTCGACATTGCGCCGTCGCATATGGGCGAGCACGCCCGAGACGGAAGCCGCGACGATCTGGTTGGCCTCGGTCGCCACGGCGACCGCGGGCGTGATCCCGATGAAGATCAGTAGCGGCGTCATCAGGAAGCCACCGCCAACGCCGAACAACCCGGACAGGAACCCCACGCCGCCACCCATCAGGAGGATGAGGAAGACGTCGACCGACATTTCGGCGATGGGAAGATATATCGTCATTTTGTCCGTACGTGATCGATTGGGCTTCTGTTGGCCCGGTTATTATTCTCGGGCCTGGATCAGCCTGTCTCGACTGGAAAGTCTGCCGACATCCAGTCCAGGATGCCGCCAGCCATTCGATAGATTGTCCCCGAATATCCTTCAGCGACGAGTTGGTCTGCAGCGATGCCGCAGCGCTGGCCGCTGCGGCAATGCAGGATCAGGTCCTGGCCGTCGGCCGGCGTGATTTGGGAGCTGTTGAAATTCGAAAGCGGGACCAGTTGCGCGCCGGCAATTCGCATCTGGGCGTTCTCGTGGGGTTCGCGCACATCCACGACATAGGCGGTGCCACCTGCGATGCGCTCACGAACGTCGTTCGCCGTGAGCATAATCACCTGGGGTCCCGTTGGGTTTTCAGACATTAACTGCGCATCCTTTGATCATCTGCCCGTCATTCTCGCCGCGCAATGTCGGCGTCGGCGCAGTAGAGATCGTAGAGTGTGCCGAGCACAGAATGCGCCTCATCGCTTGAGATCGAATAGAATATGGTCTGGGCATCCCGGCGCGTTGCGACGAGATGTTCGCGACGAAGCCTTGCGAGATGTTGGGAGAGCGCGGACTGGCTTAGCCCGACCAACGGCTCGAGTTCGCCGACGGACTTTTCGCCCTGGCTCAAATGGCACATGATCAGCAGCCGGCGTTCGTTCGCCAACGACTTGAGCAGGCGGCTTGCCTGACCTGCCTTTTCTTGAAGTGCCACGGGGTCCATTGGCGGGTCCATTCTGGAGTCCATTGGATTAGTGTATTCGTATATTAGAAAACCGGTCAATGCGAAGTGATGAGAGAAATGCAATTCGACGACGAACAGACACTCGACACCAGCGGGCTTAAATGTCCGCTCCCCGTCCTGAAGGCAAAAAAGGTGCTCAAATCGATGACGTCGGGTGCGACGCTGCGGGTGATCGCGACCGATCCCGGATCGGTTCGGGACTTTGCGCATTTCTGTGATGCCACGGGTGATTCACTGCTGGAATCGAGCGCCGACGACGGGGTCTTCACCTTCCGGATATGCAAGGCAGGCGACGCATGAAGATCGATGGGCAACCGTACCGCACGATCTGGTTGGCCGAGGATGGGTGGTCGGTCGAAATCATCGACCAGACAAAGCTGCCGCACCGGTTTGAAGTAGAAAGCTTGTGCTCACTCGATGATGCAGCCCACGCGATTCGCGCGATGCTCGTGCGCGGCGCGCCTCTGATCGGTGCGACGGCCGCTTATGGGATGGCACTGGCGATGCGCGATGACAGTTCCGATGTCGGACTCGAGCATGCGTATGACGTGTTGATGGCGACCCGTCCGACGGCGGTGAACTTGCGCTGGGCGCTCGACGACATGCGGATGCGTCTGCAAGACCAGCCGCGTGATGTCCGCGTCGAACGGGCCTACGCGCGCGCCGCAGAGGTGTGTGACGAGGATGTGGCGATCTGTAGCGCGATCGGCGACCACGGCCTGGCGCTTATCCGTGCGGCCTATGAGGCGTCGCCGGGAGATGCGCCCGTGAATATTCTGACTCACTGCAACGCCGGCTGGCTCGCGACCGTTGATTGGGGCACGGCGCTGGCGCCCATCTACAAGGCGCATGATCTGGGTATCCCCGTGCATGTGTGGGCCGATGAAACCCGCCCACGCAACCAGGGCGCGGCACTCACCGCGTGGGAACTGGGGCGGCATGGCGTTTCGCATGCGGTGGTGGCGGACAATGCGGGCGGTCACATGATGCAGCATGGTCTTGTGGATCTCTGCATCACCGGCACCGACCGCACGGCGGCGTCGGGCGATGTGGCGAACAAGATCGGCACCTATCTCAAGGCGCTGGCGGCCCATGATAATGGGGTGCCGTTTTATGTTGCCCTGCCGTCACCGACGATAGATTGGACGCTCACCGACGGGGTGCGCGATATTCCGATCGAGCAGCGCGATCAGGAAGAAGTAACGCATATTTCGGGCAAGTCTGCGTCGGGCGATATCGTGTCGGTCCAGCTCACGCCGGACGGCACACCGGCGGCCAACCCCGCCTTCGATGTGACACCGGCCAGGCTTGTGACGGGCCTGATCACCGAGCGCGGGGTTTGCCCCGCCAGCGCAATGGGGCTGGCGGAGCTGTTCCCGGAATTAGCCGAGGCGTCCTAACGGGTTGTCTTAGCGGGGCGTTGCGTCGCCGCCGTCCACGATAACGAGCTCGTTCTGTGCAATTCCCGGCACCCGGCGATACTTGGCGGCTTCGACATATTCGGGTGAATTGAAACAGGCCTCGGCGTCGGCCAGCGAATCAAATTCGATTACCACGAAGCGTTCATAGGGGGTCTCGCCCTCGAGGACCTTGTTCTCGCCGCCGCGGGCCATGACCCGACCGTTGTACTTTTCCATGATGGCAGGGATGTGGTCGGTGTATTTTTTGTACTCAACGGGATCGTTGATGGTCGAACGTGCGAGCCAGTAGGCGGGCATGGTTACTCTCCAGTGTCTTGGTGATTGTGCGGTTTAACGCGCGTCGGCAATCGGCGGCAAGGAAGACAAATACGTCGCGATGGCCTGTAAGTCATCCGCTGTCAGCTTGCTCGTACTCTCTTGGACGACGTCTGTCATGGCGCCACCCACAAAATCGCTGTCCGGTGTTATGCCAATCTCCAGGAACGAAACGATGTCGTCTTCACTCCAGTCGCCGATGCCACCCGGGCCGGGCGTGATGTTCGGGACAGCGTCGCCGTCGGGACCATTCGAGTTGCCGGCGAGGGGGCGATCGGAATCCACCACACCCAGAATATTTCGTGGCGTGTGGCATTCGCCGCAATGGCCGGGGCCGTTGACGATATAGGCACCGCGGTTCCAGGTGTCGCTCTGGTCAGGGTCCGGCACGAACGGATCATCGTTAAAGAACATCAGCTGCCAGCCGATCATGCTGGCACGCACGCCGAAGGGAAATGGCAGATCGTGATCGGGTACGGGGTTTCGCACCGCCGGGACGCTATCCAGATATGCCTTCAGATCGAGCATGTCCTGGCGGGTCATGCGCGTGTAGGAGGTGTAGGGGAAGGTCGGGTAGTAGCGACCGCCGTCGGGTGATTTCCCCTCACGCAGCGCACGAACGAAGTCCTCGTCACTCCAGTTGCCGATTCCCGTCTCGGGGTCGGGTGTAATGTTGGGGGTAAAGAATGACCCGAAATCGGTTTTGAGTTCGCGGCCGCCGGCGAGGAACGCGCCGTCCTTCGGGACCGTGTGGCATGCGACACACCCGGCCATGGCGAGAACGTATTCGCCGCGTGCGGCATCACCGGTCTGTGCGAGCGCGGGAGCCGAACTTATGAGGCCAATCAGAATCGGTAATGTCTTGATCATCGTTTTCATGCGCCGATCCTAGCAAAAAAAATCGCCCGGAACTGCCGGGCGATTTCTCATCAGATTTTGTGGGAGCCCTCAGACTTTGGGACCCCGGTAAGCCTTGTGGCAAGCGCCACAGGTGGCGCCGATCTTGCCGACGACGGCCTTCGGATCCGAGCCGAGCTTGCCAGCTCCGGCGTCCGCAGCAACCGAATCCGCGGCGGCCTTCAACGCATTGGCTTTGGCCGTGAAGTCGGCGAAGTTTGTCCAGATCTCGGCTTTCGAGCGGTTTGCGCCCGGCTTACCGTCCTTGAAAAGCGCGGGAATCTCAGCAGCAGTCGCGCTGATCTTCGCTGCGGCGGCCTGCGCTGCCGACGCGTCGCCGCCAGCGACAGCGCCGCCGAGAGCCTTCATTGCGCCGCCCATCGACTTCATCGCGGCGTTACGATCGCCATGATCATCTGCCGATACATTGTTGCTGCCGACTGTGCCGAACGCGACGGCGAGGGCGAGGGCTGCACCGGCAAAAAGGCCGACTTTGGAAAACTTACGAACGGTGAACATATATATCTCCCAGTTCCCATAAACGTGACGCCGTCACCCGGTTGCGGACCGTAACAGCAATGCCACGAGACCGCGTAAGCCACTGGATTACCACTGTAAACAGGGTGCGATCACGCGAACGTGAACGAAAATGCCGAAACTGACTCAATCTTGTGTGAGGGAGGGAATAAACCTCCGCCGAGGCTGTTAACGTGCATGTGTGTTCGACATCCTCAACACGGTAGGAGAGACGATATGAGAGCAATTCGAGTCGCAGTCGGGGGGCTGGTTTTGGCCGGTGCATTGCATGCGCACGGGCCGGCAGTTGCCGAGGATGACCCGCTCACGGTGGTCGAATTGTTCACGTCGCAGAGTTGCTATTCCTGCCCGCCGGCCGAGGCCTATCTCGGTGAATTGTCCGATGAAAAGAACATCCTCGCGCTGGAGTATCACGTCGATTACTGGGATACGCTGAACTATGGCCGCCACGGGCGGTGGAAGGACGCGTTCTCGACGCCGGAAATGACCCAGCGGCAGCGTGACTACAATGCAGAGATTCGCAACACGCGCAGCGTCTACACCCCGCAAATGGTGGTTGATGGCCGTACCGAAGCTGTCGGTTCTCGCCGCCGCGCAGTGCAAAACCTGATTTCCAAGGCCCGTGCCGACGATCAGCCTCGTGTCGCCGTTGACGTATCTGCTGCCGCGAATGGTGGGGTTACGGTCTCAGTCGGTGAAGTTGACGATACGCATGCCGACGTCTGGCTGGTGACATTCATCCGGGAAGTGACGACGCAGGTGGTGCGTGGCGAGAACCACGGTAAGACGCTGACGAGCCACAATATCGTTCGCAATGTGCGTCACATCGGTGAATGGGATGGCAAGACAACGTCCATCGACGTATCTGATCTCACGCTTGAGGAGGGTCAAAGCTGTGCGATCCTTGTTCAGGACGGCAAAGTCGGTCCGGTCCTCGGGGCGGCTTATTGCCCGGCGGGTGTCGGCGGCGCGGCGTCCTAGCCGGCCAATTAGCGGGCGAGATTGTCGGCGCTGAGGGTTCGCAGATTGTCGGCGTTCTCCAGGTACCACGCATAGGTGCGCTCGACCCCCTCGCGCAGGCTTACCTTCGACCGCCAGCCGAGTTCGGTTAGACGCGTCACATCGACCAGTTTGCGCGGCGTGCCATCCGGGCGTGAGGTGTCGTATTCGAATGACCCGCCATACCCGACCACGTCCGCGACGAGTGTCGCGAAGTCGGCGATCGAAATATCCTCGCCGGTCCCGATATTGACGAACGGTTCATCGGAATAATTGTTCATCAGATAGACGCAGGCGTCGGCCATGTCGTCGGCGAACATGATTTCGCGTTTGGGCGTGCCCGTGCCCCAGATCGTGACCTTCTCTGCATTCGACAGTTTTGCCTCATGCATCCGCCGGATCATTGCCGGGGCCATATGGGAGGTCTCGTAGTCGAAATTGTCGCCGATCCCGAACAGATTTGTCGGTTGCACGCTGATCGCATCGAATCCGTATTGCCGGCGATAGGCCTGGCACATCTTGATTCCGGCGATCTTGGCGACCGCGTACCACTGGTTGGTTTCCTCCAGCGGCCCGGTCAGCATGTAGTCTTCCTTCATGGGCTGGGGCGCGTCGCGGGGCATGATGCAGGTCGACCCGAGAAACAGCAGTTTCTTCGCACCCGCGCGATAGGCGGTGTCGATGAGGTTCGTCTGGATATTCAGATTGCCGGCAATGAAGTCAGCCGGATACATATCGTTCGCCAGGATTCCACCGACGATGGCGGCGGCGTCGAGTACATATTCCGGGCGTTCCTTATCGAAGAAATCCCGCACGGCCGTCTGTTCGGTCAGGTCGAGCTCCGTGCTTGTCCGGGTCACGATGTTGTCGTGGCCCTGGGCACTGAGCTGCCGAACCAGCGCCTGGCCGACCAGCCCGCGGTGTCCCGCGACGTATATCTTGGCGTCCTGTTCCATGTTCCCGTTCGCTTGGTGTGCGGCTATTTAACGTACTTCCGGAACTCCGGCTTGCGCCGTTCCTGAAACGCCCGGCCGCCCTCCTTGGATTCCTCGCTGGCGTAATACAACTTCAGGGCCTCAAAGCCCAACGCGCCAATACCCTTGATATGATCGGTGTCCGCGTTGAAGGAGCGTTTGGCAATCGCGAGTGCGGTCGGGCTCCGGTCCATCAGGTCGGCGCACCAGCGGTCCACCTCGGCGTCCAGATCCTTGTCCGGTACGACCGCGTTCGCCAGTCCCATCTCAAGCGCTTCGCGCGCGGTGTATTGTCGGCACATGTACCAGATTTCGCGCGCCTTCTTCTCGCCGACCACCCGTGACAGGTAGGCGGTGCCGAAGCCGGGGTCGACCGAGCCCATGCTCGGCCCGACCTGGCCGAAAATGGCGCTTTCTCCAGCGATGGTCATATCGCACACCGTCGCGATCACATTGCCGCCGCCGATGGCGTACCCGCGAACCTTGGCAATCACCGGCTTGGGCACATCGCGGATCAGGCCTTGCAACTCCTCGATCGGGATGCCGGTGGTACCCCGGCGGCTGCCATAGCCTTCTGTGGCCTTGTTCTCGACCGACTGGTCGCCGCCCGACGAGAACGCGCGATCACCAGCACCCGTGATCACCACGACGCCGACCGACTTGTCCCAGCCGGCGTCCTGCAACGCTTCGATCATTTCCTCGATCGTGTGGCCGCTGAATGCGTTGAGTTTATCGGGCCGGTTGATCGTGATGGTCGCGACGCCATCGCGGGTGTCATACAATATGTCGTCATAGCTCATGGTTTTGCTCCCCATCATTGCGCACAATCATAGCCGCAACGGTTGATTGTCGCCCATTTGGTTATAATTGAGTTGGTGTCGCGCAGCACATGCCTGGAGAGAACCGAATGCCCAAAAAGTCCGATAAACGTCCACCGGTTGCGGTAGGTCATGTCTCGCTGCATGTGAAAGACGTGCCGCAGGCGAGCGAGTTCATGCAGGTGCTGGGTCTGCGCGCCGTATTTGAAGCCCCGAAATTTGCCGTTCTGGAGCTGCGCGGCGGTACCCACCTGATCCTCAACCAGTCGCGCAGAAAGATTAAGCCGGGCGAGGTTGCGCCCGTCGACCTGATGGTCGACGACGTCAAGGCCATGCGTGACTACTGCATGAAGCAGAAACTCAAGCCATCGAAAATCACGTCCGGCTCCGTGCACAGCTCATTCTATGTACCTGGTCCCGACGGCTGGTCGATCAAGATCACATCGTCTCACACATCTGGCCGCCCGGTCTGATCCGCCGGGCGCCGCGTCGGTCACAAGCCTCGTGATCGAATGCGCCCTTATGGAAGAATGCGCGAGCGGCTAGTTTCCTTGGCATTCAAGGGACAGGAGTGCGGTTTTGCCTGATCGTTTCGGACCCCGCGGTGTCGTGGCTGTCGTGATTCCGGTGCAGAATTCAAACATGCAACCGGAATACGAACTGATGCGCCCCGAGGGTATCAGCCATCAGATGTACCGGTTCGATATCTCGGATCATGGCAAAGTGCCGGAAGCGGTGCTGCGCGTCGTTCCCGACACGCTGTTGTGCTGGCCCGATGTGATTATCGGTGGCAATTCGCTGGAGATGCGTGACTGGTCGGATGCGCAGCAGGTGGCGTATCGGGCTGCCTTCGAAGAGCGTGCCAATGGTGTGCCGGTGGTCCTCGCGACCGATGCCACGGTCGCGGCGTTGAAGACGATTGGAGCCAAGCGGGTCGGCGTGCTTTCGCCCATGTCGTCCGAACACTCCAAAGGCGCCAAAAACTATTACGAAGCGCAGGGTTTCGAGATGCCCCACGACACCTCGCTGATGGTCAGGAAATCCGAGGACATCATCAACATGACGGCCGATGACGCGATCGCCGCGTTCGAGCGAATCGACATGGATGACGTGGACACACTCCTCCATATCGGCGGTGCGCTCGGTATCGTGTCCCACATCGAGGCCATCGAAACCCGTTTCGGCAAACCGCTCGTCTCCGTCAACGCCGCCACTTACTGGTATGCACTTCGCAAGATCGGGGTGAATGATCCGATGCCCGGTTTCGGGCAGCTTCTGGCGCACACAGACGTCGCCGAATAAGCCATTCCCACTTCATAGAAAGTTACTGTCATGCCCGATCGTTTCGGACCCCGCGGCGTCGTCGCCGTTCTTATCCCCGTTCAGAATTCCAACATGCAGCCCGAGTACGAGATGATGCGCCCCGAGGGCGTCAGCAATCAGATGTACCGGTTCAACATCACCAGCCCCGATACCGTGGGCGAGGCGGTGCTCGACGTGGTGCCGCAAACGCTGAAATGCTGGCCGGATATGATTGTCGGCGGCAACTCGCTCGAGATGCGTGACTGGTCGGTCGAAAAGCAGGCCTGGTATACGGGCGAGTTCGCCAAACGGGCCGGGGACAAGCCCTTCGTGCTGGCGACCGACGCGGTCATCGCCGCACTGCACACGGTCGGTGCGAAACGTTTCGGGATGATGTCACCCCTGTCGGTCGAGAATTCTCAAAGTGCCGTGGATTACTACACGGCTCTCGGTTTCGATGTCGCATTGGCGACCGCGCTCCTGGTGGACAAGCCCGAGAACGCCGTGAATGTCCCCATGGAGCGGGTGATTGAAGCCTTCGAGGAGGTTGACGGCCCCGATATCGACACGCTGCTGCATGTCGGTGGGTCGCTCGGCATCGTGCCGCTGATCGCCGAATTGGAGGACCGTTTCAAGAAGCCCGTTATCTCGGTCAATCAGGCGACCTACTGGTACGCGCTGCGCAGGATGGGCATCACCGATCCCATTCCCGGGTTCGGTGAGCTCATGCTGAAGGCCGACATCGTCGATTAACCGACGCGTCGCCGCCCGGCTTACTCGGCGGCGACGCGGTCGGCCATGCGGAATCCGACCTTGTCCAGGGCGGCGAGCGTGTCCTCGCCGAATTTCTCGGTGATCTCCTGGCCGACATGCGGGTGGTACACAACCTCGTCTTTGACGTCGCCCTCGACGGACTGGATCATCACCAGCAGGCGCGCGGTTTCGTCGGAGATGTTGTTGAAGTCGCGATACACGCCGGCCGGTACGGAGATGAAGTCCAGCGGCTCCAATTCGATTGAGTTCTCGCCGTTCTCTCCCCAGGAAATGCGGAACTTCCCGTTCAGGCAGAAGAAATTCTCGACCGTGTGGGAATGGCTGTGTAGCCCCGGGTTGTTGCCCGGCGGGCACTCGGCGATGGTCACGGTGAGACCGTTCATACCCTTGACCGGTGCAACCTTGGAGCGGCCTTCCCAGCCCTCCGGTGACATGATCGGATAGACCGACTTTGCCGAGACGATCTCGACCGCTTCGGCCGGAATACCGGTGCCTTCCATGATCGACTGCTTGTACGGCTTGAGGTCCTTGAACCGGGCGATGCGGTTGGACATGTCCGGGTTGTTGAGGTCGACCGTTTTCATTGCGCTTCTCCATCCCTTTTGTTGCCGAAATTCTAACGCAACCCGTGGGCGACGGGAAAGTGCCAGCCGGGTCAGGCCTTTTCTTCGCGTGTGAAGAGCCGTTCCATCAATTCCGGCAATGGTGGTGCCGAGCGGCCGGGAATGCCGATTTCCTGGCCGTCCTGTGTGAGGGTCGACAGCATGGAAATAGCGAGTTCACCAAGGAAGTTTTCGTCCGCTTCGCCGCGCTGGCACACGAACAGTCGTGCGTTCCGGTCGCCATTCGATATCGCGCCATATTCGGTGACCGGCCCGAAAACGCGCATCATGAAAACACAAGTCGTCGAGGCATAAGAAACGAACGCGGCCTTGGTCTTGTCGTCGAGAGCCACCACACGCGCGTCATCGAGGTCGACACCTCGGGCGGCAAACGCGAGATTGAAAACGCTGCGGAAATCAGCCTCGAACATTTCGGACGCAAAGAAATTATCGTGCAGACGTTCGTAGAACATCGTCACGAGGGGGCCGCGGGGCAAATTGCTGGGGTGACGCCAGGATTCCTGGAGGCGGTCGGGAAGTTCATTGCGGAGCATGGCGAATGCGCCTGCATTTCGGCTGCCGCGAAATTCGCTGTCATCCGGTGCGATCACATGCCAGTTGGATGCACCCAGTTCCTCCCCGTCGACGCTCCTGTTTTCCTGCGCCGCCCCCGTACCGACACCCAGCAGGATCGCGACAGAGATGGCGCAACCACAGACAATAATCGGCAATATTTTTATGCGGGTGGCGCGTGTCGTCTGCTGTCTCATCGCGGCAGTTTGACGTTAGCACGGAGCACAGGCAATGCGGGCTGCACAGCTGCTTCGGGCGACGAATTCGAACGACGAAATCGCGAGAGTTGGTGGCATCAATTCGCGGCGATACGGTACTATTGTGTATGAACAGGCATAAATCAGGGGGACATTATGCAGACTATCAAACGAATTCTTGCCGCTTCGGTCATTGCCGTTGCTTTCATGACCGCGCCGCTCGGGTCGGCCTGGGCTGGTGGTGATGAAACCACGAAGAGGATCGTCGAGCATCATCTCGCGGCATTCGGTGCCGGCGACATGGCAGAAGTCATGGCGGACTATTCCGATACATCCGTGATCTTGACTCAGGGGGGTGCCGTTCGTGGCAAGGACGCGATACAGGGTCTGTTCGCCGGACTCTTTGCGGAGTTTGCGAAACCGGGCGCGAGTTTCAACCTTCAGAAATTCGAAGTTGACGACGACATCGGTTACATCGTTTGGAACGCCGAAACAGCGGACAATGTCTACGAACTCGGTACGGACACGTATCTGATCCGGAACGGGAAGATCGAGATCCAGACGCTGGCCGTGCAGGTCAAGCCTAAGAAGTAACTCTATCGGTCACGGGCGCGCTGTGGCACACAGTCCGCCCGTGACCGCATGAGTGTCGATGATGCCTGATTTCTACAGCCCTGATCTGGGTATGAACCCCGACGATCCGTTTGCGAGAGATGCTGACGGCAAGCTCGTACGTCGCGGTTACTGGCTCGATCTGGGCGATCGTTCGTTCGTCATGGCGATGACCCAAGGGGTCGGCGCCAACCTCACCAACGAGCACAAGCGCGCACATCTGGACGATGTCGGGCGCACACACCTGGTAGACCAGGTGTGTGTTCAGGAAATTCTCCCTCCCGAGCCCGAAGTCGAGGCTTAAACGTCGACTATTTCACCTGTCTATTTCAGGGGTGAGAAGTTCGCCGGGAAGAGCATCGTCGAGTGCATTTCCTCGAGATCCGGACGCCCGGCGGCGGCAAATTCCTGCCAGGCGGCTTCCTGCGCGATCCCGTTGCGCGCTTCCATGCGCTGCTTGAGGCTCTCATAGGCCCACAGGTGGCAGACCTCGTTCGGATTCGGACCCTCGGTGATCCACGCGCAGACATTCTTTGAATATTTCTCGCGGACCGGCATCACGTCGATGAAGCGCTTCATCCATCCGGCGGCCTTGCCGGGTTTCAGGCGGTAATTGCGGAACTCGTAGAAGTTCCCTTCGGTTTTCGGGGCCACCAGATCCTTGGCCGGGTTCAGGAACCGCGTTGTCTGGTTGACCAGCAACGGGCGCAGCGTCGGGACATATTTCGTCGTCCAGTCTTCATTCTTGGCGAGCTCGGCACGCAGGCGTGCGCGTTCCTCGAAGCTGTCATACCGCCACAGGTGCATGACCTGATTCAGGGGGCCGATTTCCGTGAACCAGTAGCCCTCCAGAACGCCGTAGTCGTTGCCGCGTGCCTTGCGGCCGACCTCTTCGTTGACCTTGAGAATGTCGGGCACGGCGCCGGCGCTGGCGGTATAGGTGCGCAGTTCATGAAGCATGTTTCTTCCCCCTTGGAACGTATAGTTATTTGCCGCGTAGCCTGATGTGCGGTTGCTTGCAAAGCAAGGGGCTTGGTGCTGTTTTCTGGCTCGAAAGGACGATCAATCTATCGGCCAGACGGTGGGTGGAAGCGGATCGGTCCGGTGAATGTGACCGCCGTCAGCCTGCGCCAGGATGTCTTCGGCGGCCTTGGCCGTATCACCGTCCGTGGCGCGCACCCAGCAGATGATTCCGCCATCGCCGGCACTCTGTTCCAGGCGGTGCCGCCATTGCTGGTCGCTGATCCGTTCCAGGAACCCGCCGATACTTTCTTCGGTTTCCTCGGCTGCGCCGGTCGAAACGCCGATGGGGCCGCCGACGACGAAGGCAGCGGCTGCCGTACCGACTTGCGCCACGATCGCCAGGCTATCGCTCAGAAATCCGATGACGTCGTCGAGCGTCTCGTGTGACGCGAGGCTCTCGCGGGGGGTGTCCATTCGATCCGTGAGTTCCTCGACACTCGGGATCGTGCCGAAATGATCGAGAAGTGACTGGTGGTTGCCGAGGATGCTGATGTCGGTCGCGCGAAAACCGCCCGCGACGAGTTCTTCCAGCGCGGTCGAGAAAGTCTCCACGTCGCCGAACACGCCGACAACGAGGCATTCCTGAGGCTGATCCGTCATGATGTCATGCTCCAATTGCTGGATGGTGTGTCGTGAAACTGGCATGGAATGCCAACTGATCGGATGATCGAGATCAAGCCCCGGTCACCCGGGTCCAGAGCCGATCAGGGTTGTCGGGCATCTCGTTGCCACGCCAGGCGATATGGTGATCGGGGCGTAGCAATACCAAATTGGCACCATACGCATCGCGCACCTGCGTCTCGGCGATGTCGACCACCTCATGGGGAATATTCCGCGCCTGTGCGGCATCAGTCAATGCACCGGCATCGGGTGAATTTTCCGAAAGGCGCAAGAGCGTGAAGTGCGCGCCGAACCTGTCGAACAACGCGTCATCCGGTCCGAGCCAGATATGCGGTGCGCGTCCGCCCGGGACCGCGCTCGGGACATATTCGAAGGGTGAATCCGCCGGTGCCGCCGTGCCGTCGCCCACGATGAGGTTTGATTCGTCGTAACGGGCACCGAGCTGGATGCCGAGCGATCGGAATTCCTCGGTAAAGGTCGCGAGATGTGCACCAATGCGTTCGCGTTCGGCCGCGCCCGCCGGCGTGTCGTCTTCGAGGTTGGGAGGGATTTCGAGCCCGGCAACGGCGCTGGCGAACTGATGGGACATGCTGGTGTTGCGGATCCCGATGGGGCGGCGTTCGGCCTCATAGGTATCCAGGAGGGCCGGGGGCGCCCAGCCGTGGACCACGGCCGCGAGTTTCCAGCCGAGATTGGCCGCGTCGTCGACGCCTGTGTTCATACCGAACCCGCCCGTGGGCGTGAACAGATGGACGGAGTCACCGGCCATGAGTACGCGCCCCTCCTGGTACCGGTCGGCGACGAGCGCCAAACCGGCCATCCAGGATTTGACCGACAACACCTCGACGGGAATGTCCTGGCCAACGGTCCGAAGAAAAGCGGCTGCGGCATCGACGGTCGTTTCGTCTTCATCCGGCGGCATTCGGGTGAGGACGACGTACTTGCCCTTCGCGTCGAGGGTCGCGACGCTCGCACGGTCGTCTTCGTTGATTGTCCAGTAATGCCAGCCCGGCGGAAAGTTCATGATGTCTGCCAGCGCTGGTGCGTCCACATAGGTGGACAGCATGCGCCCGCGCATGAAGGTCTCGTCTTCGCCGCCCTTGCCCGCATAGCCGATCCCGAGCGCCTGGCGCACCGTCGAACGGGCGCCGTCGCAGCCGATCATCCAGTCACAGGCGATTTTCAGAACAACACCGTCAGCGACACGCTCGACGATGGCCGCTACACCCTCTGCATTCTGTTCGTAGCTGACCAACCGGTGGCCGAAGCGCACATCGACCGATGGCAGTGCATCGATCCGCGCTCTGAGAATCGGCTCGATGTAGAAAAAGTTCGCCCGATGGATCGGTTCCGGTGTTTGGGCCGTCTGTGCTGGGTCGCTGAGTTTCTCCGCCGTCGATGGCATCGGCAGCCGCGCAAGCTCCCAGCCCGCAAAGCGAGTTGCATAGACAACGTCGCTCGCGTGGTCGGTGGGCAGGCCCGCCGCGCGTATTTCCTTGGACAATCCGAGCCGACGATAATGCTCCATGGTTCGCGAATTCAGGGAGTTGCCCTGGGGGTGTTCGGCGGTGGTTGGGCCGTCGCTGATGATTATGCAGGGCACGTCCCGGCTGCCCAGCTCCACGGCGAGTGACAACCCCACCATGCCGGCGCCCACGATGAGGACAGGCGTCTCTGAATTGGTGTCGGCGCTCAAAATATCACCCTGTGCTGGCGTTACCGGTCCGCGAAAATGGCCGGATTTACTCTTCACGACGCAGACGTGCCGTGTACGGTCTCAATATAGAGCTTTGAAACCGGCTCATGAACCGGTGAAAATTAGCGTGCCTTATTCTGGGAGGGGACGATGGATCTGGAATTTTTCATTCACGTGTCGTTGGTGGGTGTGCTCGCGACGTATCTGCATCTTGTCGGCGCATTGTGGGCGGACCGTTACGGCTTGCCGCGCATCGACCTGCCACGGGGTATGACCCAGCTCACCTTCGGAGATTCGTTCGAAGGGCCCGCGCCCTATGGCTGGGGAATCGCGGTCATCCACGTAAATGGAATCGCCTTTGCGCTTCTCTACGCCACCGTCATCGCCCAGTACCTGCCGGGTGAGCCTTACATCAAGGGACTGATTTTCGGCGGTATCCTTTATATCGGGGCGATGCTGATTTTCGTGCCGTTCTTCCTGAAAGACGGCTTCTTCGGGTCCAAGGGACACCCCATGGGCTGGCTCACCGCGCTGATCATCCATCTGATCTACGGTTTGATCGTCGGCTGGCTGTCGCCGATACTGTAATTCATCAACCCTCTGCCGATGCGGATCAGTACCGCATGCGGTAGAGTGGGTGAAGATAATTGGGGGGTGGTGAGATGGATCTGGAATTTTTTATTCACGTGTCGCTGGTCGGAATTCTCGCGACCTACATGCTGATCGTCTCGGCGCTCTGGGCCGAGCGTTTCGGCCTGCCGCGGATCGATCTGCCGCGCGGGATGACACAGCTCACTTTCGGAGATTCGTTCGAGGGTCCGGCCCCCTACGGCTGGGGCATCTTCATCATTATGATGAACGGCATCGCCTTTGCGTTCCTCTATGCGACCGTCTTCGCCCAGTATTTACCGGGTGAATTGTGGGTGCGCGGCATTATCTATGCCGTCATTCTCTATTTTGGCGCGATGCTGATATTCGTGCCGTTCTTTCTGAAAGACGGCTTCTTCGGCATGAAGGGGCACAAGATGGGATGGCTCACATCCCTGATCCTGCACCTGTGGTACGGGCTGATCCTGGGCTGGTTGTCGCCGGTCCTCGCGGTATAGCGGCGCTAGCCCAGCAGCCGTCCGGCTAGAACGAGAACCTGCTCTCTTCCGGCGTCGGCGGCTCCGGCTGCGATTTCCCCAGTTCGTCCAGATAGTTCTGATTCACATACCAGTCGCGATAGTCGAGGAAACGCACCGGCTTGTACTTCGGCGGGTTGTCCGGGCTGACGCAGGTCGGCATCGGGTCCGCGAGCGTGTCCCAGGACGGGCTAAAGAAGAAGGCCAGCGAATAGCGGTCGGTCTTCGGTGGGATCACCCGGTGGGGGGTCGCCATGAACCGGCCATTGGTCCAGCGGTTCAGGAACTCGCCCGTGTTGACGATGATCGCGCCTTCGATCGTGTTGGCCGGCAGCCAGCGCCCCGATTGGGTCTGAATCTGCAGGCCCGGCGTGTCGGTCACCGGCAGCAGCGTGATGAAACCATGGTCGCGATGAGGCGCGATCCCGAATTGGTTTTCCTCGCTCTCGACGGCCGGATAATGCTGGTTGCGGGTCGTCCAGAGCGGGTCATCGAACATGCCGTCGAAATAATCGGCGGGCAGGTCGAGCGCGCGGGCATAGAGCGGCAGGAGCGCGTGTCCCAGCGTCTCCATTGCGCCGTAATATTCGAGCATCTCGGCTTTCCAGCCGGGCAGGAGCGCCTCGTCGGGCCACTGGTTTGGGCCGAAATAGGGGACGAGGTTTGCCTCGACCCCCGGATGGTCGGCGGGGCGCTCGCGCACGATACGCAGCATCTCGTTGAGGTCCGGCTTTGTGTTCTCGTTGACGGTCGACGAGACATAGATCGTCGATCCCGGTGGGATGTAATTCTCGTGCTTGCGTTTCTCGGCGTCGGGCAGGTCGAAGAAACGGACCAGATTGTCGTGGGTTCGCTTGATCAGCGGGCGCGGCACGTTGTGATTGATAGCGAAGTAGAACCCGACATCTTCCTGTGCGTGGCGCAGCTCGGCGGCAAGCTGTTCCAGCGCGCCGTCTTCGCCGGCCAGATAAGGGCCGAAATCGAGGATGGGAATTTCCTCATCGGCAAACTCTTCGGGAATGACAGTTTCTGCGTTCGACATGTCGTGCCTCGTTCATTTTGGCGAACTTCTGGCGCAATGTTAGCCCAGATTCTGAAACCGACAAGCTCAGCGTTTCTGCGGCTCAGAATGTGAGCGTACCGAAGACAGGCTAATCGGGCCGTATCCCGCGTGCTGCTTCGACCGCGAGCGGGGAATACATTGCCTGGCGCATGCTCTCTGACTTGTCGATGATCACGTCGATGACCGCCGGTTTATCCTGGGCCAGGCCTGCGTGGATGGCGGCTGCGATATCGTCAGGGCTCTCGACCCGTTCGGCCCAGGCGCCGCAGGCGCGCGCGATACCCGCATAGTCGGTGTCGGGAAAATCATTGCCGTGGGACTGGTTGCCCATGCCCTCGGCCGTCATGCCGAGGCGCGAATTGTTCATCACCACATAGACCGGATTGGCATCGTACTGGGCGGCCGTCAGCAGCACATGCATCTGCATCGCGAATCCGCCGTCGCTGCAGATGCCAATCGCCGGTCGCGCCGGATCGAGAATCTTGGCGCACAGGGTGGCGGGCAGCGACCAGCTAACCCCGCCCAGCCCGCCGGATCCGAAATAGCTGTTGGGACGCCGGGTCTGGAAGAAATGGTTCATCCAGTGGCGGTTGCTACCGGCGTCGGTGCAGACGATGGCCTCGGTGGGCACGGCCGCGTGGATCTCCGCAACGAGACGCTGGGGCGCGATCGGCATGTTGGCCGAGGCGAGCATCGGGTCGGCGAAGAATTTGCGCGCGGCCTTCAGGTCGACCAGCGCCTTGCGTCGGGCCGCAATCGTTGACGCGTCGAGCCGGCCGTCGAGGCCTGAAAGCATGAGTGTAAGGGTCTCGTTGGCATCGCCGACAAGTGCCACTTCGGCCGGAATGGTCCAGGACGCGTTGCGCGCTTCAATATCGATTTGGACGATCCGCTGGCGGTTCGGGTCGAACATATCCGGATGCTCGAAACAGGTGTCCTGGGGTTTCAAGCGACTGCCGACGACGAGAACCGTGTCTGCCATGCCGACAATCTCGTTGGCGAGCGGCAGGCCGGTATAGCCCATTGGGCCGGCGGCCATATCATGGATCTCGGCGATGGCACCCTTGCCGAGGACCGTCGTCACCACGGGCGCGCCCAGCAAGTCAGCCATGGCGGCCAAAGATTCGAACGCCTTGGAGATGCGCACGCCGTTACCCGCGACGATCACGGGGGCCTTCGCCGCTAGCAGCACCTCGAGCGCGGCGTTAATGGCAGCGGTTGGGGGCACCGACAGGCTGGTGTTCAAAAGACGATTGGTGTCGTGGATCTCCGGCAGCGCGTTCTCGGCGACGGGGTCGCGTAACGTGTTGGCGCGGAACAGACAGGCCGTGGGGCCGGGGCGCCCTGTGGTGGCGTGCTTCAGCGCGAGTTGCACACTCATCACGGCTTCGCGTGCGGTGTGCGCGACGGCCGTGTATTTGGTCGAGGACCGGAAGATACCCGCCAGGTCGAACGAACCATAGTGACCGGCGCCCGATTGAATAGGTCCGTGCATGACGAACTCGTTATGGTCCGACAGCTCGGTCAGCACGACCATGGGGGACGAGGCGAGGAATGCCTCGATCACGCCGAACATGCCTGTCGATCCGGTGAAGCCGCCCTGGCCGGCGAAGACGCCGGGCTTGCCGGTCAGCTTGCCGTACATGTCGGCCATGCAGGACGCGGTCTGTTCGTCACGGGGCACGATCGCCTGGATCTTGTCCTGGCGATCATGGAGTGCGCGATAGATGTCCATTGTCGCGCCGCCAGGCAGGCCGAAGAAATGTTCGGTCCCGGCCTCGATCAGGCAATCGACGATCCGCTCTGCAGCGACCTGCTCGCTCATATCACGCTCCCCACACAAACACGTTGAAGAGGAGCGTAGCGAAGTTTGCGCACCGGGCAAGGCTGGTCGGAATGCCTCTGGTACTCGAAAATCCAACCTGTTCGCGCTATCACATTGGTTCGGATCAAGACGGAGTATGAGACGTGAGCAATTGGGTGCGGTTTGAGATGGATGGCGCGGCGGGCTTCGGCACGCTCGACGGGGATGGCATCGCGGTGCATGACGGCGATATGTTCGCCAGCGCGACGGCAACGGGAGAGATGGTTGCGCTGGATGCGGTGGCGCTGCTGACACCCTGTGTGCCGGGCAAGTTCATTGCACTGTGGAACAACTCGCGATCCGCTGCTGAAAAGCAGGAGCTGGAGCAGCCGGAATACCCGCTCTTCTTCCTCAAGCCCTCGACAACCTATCTCGCGCCCAGCGGCGTCATCCGCAAGCCGGCCGCATATGACGGCCGAGTGATCTACGAGGCCGAATTAGGCATCGTCATTGGCAAGCACGTGAGCAACGTGGATGAAGCCGCCGCCGCCGCCGCAATCTTCGGATACACCTGTGTCAACGACGTCACGGCGATGCAATTGCTCAACGCAGACCCGAGTTTCCCCCAATGGGCACGCGCGAAAGGCTTCGACACGTTCGGCGCATTCGGCCCCGCGATTGTGACCGATACGGATATCTCCGGCAGCGCGATCCGGGCCGAGCTCAACGGTCGTGAGCGGCAAAACTATCCGGTGGCCGATCTGTTCATGCAGCCCGCCGAGATCGTCGCCAAACTGTCCCAGTCGATGACCCTGGAACCGGGCGACCTCATCGCCTGCGGCACCGGGCCGGGCGCGCTACCCATGAAGCCGGGGGCGACCATCGACGTCATCATCGACGGCATCGGCACTCTGTCGAACTCCTATGAGGATTGACCGGTGAAGGTACGTTTTCCGCCGTTTGACCCCGACAACCTCCCGGCTGACGCACGGGCCGTGTACGACCGGATCATGACCGAGCGCGGCTACGTTCCGGGGCCTTACCAATTCTGGCTGGCCTCGCCCGGTTTTGCCGACAGGATCGAGCCGGTCGAGGAGTTCCTGCGCCACGGGGTATCTCTGGAAGAGCGGCTGGTGGAAGTCGCCGTTCTCGTCGTCGCCAAGCATTGGCGCGCGCAGTATGTCTGGACGTCCCACGGGCCGGCAGCCGAGAAGGCCGGTGTGGCGCCCGCCATCGTCGAGGCAATCCGTATGGGCGACACGCCCGTATTCAAACTGGATGACGAGGCGGTCTGTTACCGATTCTGCACGGACATGATTGCCGGGCGGGAAGCCGATGACACGCTCTGGGCCGAGGCGCAGGCCGTGTTCGGTGAGACCGGCGTCACCGAACTGCTGGGCCTGCTTGGGCTCTACACATCGGTCTGCCTGACCATGGTCGGCTACCGTATGCCCACCAAGAACGGCGAGCCGGAACCCTTGCCCTAGTGCGGGACTGACTTAGCCGTCAACCACCGCTGTCACGTCGATTTCCACAAGCGCGCCTTCGAGGAGCAACGCCGTCACGCCGACGCAAGTGCTGGAAGCCGACTTGTCGTCGCCGTAGAAATCCATCATAGCCTTCATGATCGTCGGCCGGTCGCTGGGCTTGAGGTCGACAATGAAGACCCGCTGGCGGACGATGTCCGCCGGGGTCGCGTCGGCCAGCTCCAGCGCGCGTCGGATGGTGTCATAGACATAGGCCATCTGCGCGCCGAGGTCGCCGGGGCCGACCAGCTCGCCCTCGATGGTGCCGGCGACGAGCCCGGATAGATGGACCGTCTTGCCGCCCTCGCTGGTGACCAGGTTCGTGAAGTGGGGCTTGTTCCAGAGAAATTCCGGGCGAATGCGTTCGATCGTTGCGGGCATGTGAGACTCCGTGATGAATTCCGTAGTGTCGAGAGAATGGCTTAGAATATACCCCACCTTTTCGATGCGAGGCAGTGGGGCAGGCACCGAACGGAATATGTCATGACCTATGATTACATCATTGTCGGTGCCGGAAGTGCCGGCTGCGTGCTGGCGAACCGGTTGTCGGAATCCGGGCAACACAATGTCCTCCTGCTGGAGGCGGGCGGGCGCGACACCAGCCCGTGGATTCATATCCCTCTGGGCTATGGCAAGCACTTCACCGATCCGAAGGTGAACTGGCTGTATTCGAACGAGCCTGACCCGGCGGTGGCGGACCGGCGGATTCCTAATCCACGCGGCAAGGTTCTCGGCGGTTCCAGTTCGATCAACGGGCTCGTTTATGTCCGTGGGCAACGCGAGGACTACGATCTTTGGCGCTAGCTCGGCAATGAAGGCTGGAGCTTTGATGACGTGTTGCCGTTCTTTCGAAAATCGGAAGATCAGGAGCGCGGCGAGAGCGAGTATCACGGTGCCGGCGGGCCGCTCGGCGTGTCGGATACCCGTACACGCCATCCGCTTAGCGATGCCTTTATCGAATCTGCTGTCACCTGCGGTTACCAGCGCACCGATGATTTCAACGGCCCGCAGCATGAGGGTTTCGGCTACATGCAGCTGACCGCGCGGAAAGGGCTGCGTTCCAGTACGGCCGTGGCGTTCCTCCGCCCTGCACAAAACCGGAAGAACCTGACGATCGTGACGGAAGCCCATGCGACGCGGGTGCTGTTCGAGGGCCGCCGCGCGACGGGTGTGGAGTATGAACGCGGGGGCGAGACGATCGTCGCACAGGCGCGCGGCGAGGTGATCCTTTCCGGCGGGGCGATCAACTCACCGCAGCTCCTGCAACTGTCCGGGGTCGGTCCGGCGCAGCACCTGCGCGATATCGGTGTCGATGTCGTGGCCGATATGCCGGATGTTGGCAACAACCTTCAGGATCATTTCAACATCCGGCTGGTCTACCGGTGTAATCAGCCGATCACGCTAAACGATGCGGTGCGGCACCCCCTGCGCGGCGCGCGTGAAGTGATGAATTATGCACTGCGCCGTCGGGGTTTCTTCGCCATGGGGGCATCGGTGGCGGCCGGTTTCTTCCGGACCGATCCCGCACTTGCCACGCCGGACATACAGATCGGGATTACCCTGTTCAGCGCCGAGAAGATCGGCCAGGGGTTGCATCGGTTTCCGGGTATTTCCCTGATCGTGCGGCTCCTGCGGCCCGAGAGCCAGGGCTCCGTCATGGCCCGCTCGGCAGACCCATATGAGGCGCCGGCGATCCGCCCGAACTTCCTGCACGCGGTGCGCGACGGAGAGACCATTGCGCGGGGCTGCCAGATGTCGCGCGAGATTGCAGGCGCGCGTCCGCTCGCGGACTTTATCGAGTCCGAGCATATCCCGGGCGAGGCGGTCGTCTCCGACGCCGACATGCTCGAATATCTGCGCCACAACGGTGCGACCAGCTTCCACCCGGTCGGTACCTGCCGCATGGGCCCTGACGAGCGCGCGGTTGTCGATGCGAGGCTGCGTGTGCGGGGTTTCGAGGGGCTGCGGGTGGCCGACGCGTCGATCATGCCGAAGATCGTCTCCGGCAACACCAATGCGCCGACGATCATGATCGGCGAGAAGGCATCGGCGATGATCCTCGAGGACGCGCGCGGCTAACCTGCACACGCGGTGTCAGCGGATCATTTCCTGGCGCAGCAGTTCCAGATTGTAGGTGTCGGGTGAAATTTCACCGGCGTGTATGCGCCGGGTGATCTCGACGATGGCGTCGTTCATCGGCGATCCGCAGCCATTGGCGCGGCATTCGTCCGCCACCATCCCGTTGATCATATCGACTTCGCTGTAGCGGCCCTTCATATGATCCTGCAGCACGGTGTTGATCGCGGTCGGCCCGACATCGGCGACGATCTTGTCGAGCAGCGTTTCGAGCAAATTGTTGGTGTTCTCCACCTCTTCCGGCTTGAGGCCGTAGACGGGAACCGGCTTGTAACCAAGGAATTGTCCGGCTGCCAACGCCTCCTCGCCGGACTTGAGGCACACGGCCCGCGCCGTGGCGGCGTATTCGGGGCCATTGTCCTGGAACAGCTGGGCGTTCGTCGCGTTGCAGATCGCCTTGATGCCCATCGACATCGTGTTGGTGATGAGCTTCATCCATTTGGCCGAAATGACGTCCTCGCTGATGTCCACCCGACCGGCATGGGCAAGCAATTCCGCGACTTCCTCGACGCGGTCTGCGTGGGCCGGGTCGAATGCACCGACGCCGAACCAGGTGCGCGCGGTCTCTGTGTTGCGCTTGATCTCGGCCGGATCGAACAGTTGCGAGGACAATTCGACCACGCAGCCCACAGTGCGTTCCGGCCCGACGATCTCCGCGATCATCTCCGCAGTCATGCAGTTCTGAACCGCCACGAGCAGCCCGTCCTCGGCCAGGTAGGGGCGGATGAACTCGGTCAGCCAGCGCGAATCGTAGGCCTTCGCCGTCAGCAGAACGATGTCGAAGGGCTCGGTCAGTGTGGCGACGTCGCAAAGGTGGATCGCGTTGACCGGCGTGGTGGTCGTCCCGTCCCGGGTCTCGATGGTGACGCCGTTCGCCCGCATGGCTTCTACATGGGCGGGCCAATGGTCGATCATCGTCACATCGAGGCCGGCCGCGGTCAGGTCGGCGCCGATACAGCTCCCGTTGGCGCCAGTCGAGAGGACGGCGATACGTTTGTTCATAGCGATCGAGCCTTGGTCGGAGTTGTTACCAGAGACGTTCCGTGGCCATACGCGCACCCTCGGCCATGGCGCGGAACTTGCCCAAAACAACCGATGGAAACACGCCCTTGCGGCCGGCATAGGTGCCAAATCCGCAGTCGCTGCCGGCCAGCACCCGCTCGCGCCCGACGATATCGGCATACTGGCAAATCCGCTGAGCGATCAGTTGCGGGTGTTCCACGAAGTTGCTGGTTGAATCGATCACGCCGGGGATGAGCACCTTATCGTCGGGAACCCCGGCGTCCTTGAGGTCTTCCCACTCATGCGCGTGGCGCGGATTGGCGCCCTCGAACAGGATCCCTTGCGGTCGCGCTTTCGCCAGCACCCCGAGGAGCTTTTTCAACGGGATGTCGTGGGTGTGGGGCCCCGGATAATTCAGCCAGCAGATATGCATCCGCATGGCTTCGGGCGGGATGTCGCTGGTCGCCGCGTTGAGGGCCTCGACGCTCTTCTCCGCATCGGCCAGGAACTCGGCCTCGTCCATCGCCTGATAGTCGGTGTGGCGCGCGCCGGCCAGATCGGGGCAATCGAGTTGCAGGACGATGCCGGCCTCGTGGATCGCGTTGTATTCCGGGCGCATCGCCTCGATTAGATCCTCGCGATAGGCGTCACGATCCGGGTAGTAGCGGTTGGGCACGTAGGTCGACAGGCAACCCGGCGAGACCGTGTTCATGAAGATGTCGGTCGGCTCGGCCGCGCTGGCCGCCGCCTTCAGGTTCGCGATGTCCCGGTCGAGTGGGCCATGGTCGGCATAGGACACCGGCCCTTCGCACACGGTCGCCTTCATAAGCTCGGTGCCGCCGTTGCCGAACGCCTCCTTCATTTCCGGAAAGTCGTTGAAGTCAGCGGGTGCCGGCCGGCCCGGTACGCCGGTACCGTCGGTCGCCTCGAGTCCGGCCAGACGGTGGCGGGCATAGACGTGATACGAGATTTTGCTCATCTCGCCGTCACATGCGACGTCGATGCCGGCCTCGACCTGATCGGCCACCACGTTCTTGACCGCCTCGGCCGTGCGGGCATGCAGCGCCGCGACATCGACCGCTTCTCCGCGGTCTTCCATGCGAAGCAGCTCGAGCAGGTCCTCGGGGCGCGGCAGGCTGCCAACATGTGTCGTGAGAATTCGATCGGTGCTGAGTTTCATTGTGTTTGTTCCTTGGGACTATCCGGTGGTCGGCGACATGCCCAGTGTCGCGGCATATGAGTGCGTGCGCAAGACAAGGTCGATCGAGCAAGATACTGGATTGCCGCCAAATTCAATCCCGGTTTGTTGTTCTTCGTGGGCCCGGATAGGATGCCGACCATGGAACGTCGCCTTGCCGCAATTCTCGCCGCCGATATGGTGGGATTCAGCCGTCAGATGCAGGAAGACGAGGTCCGTACTCTCGAGAATCTCAACCTTGTCCGTACCATGATCGTGGACCCGGAAGTCGCCACTCACCGGGGTCGCATATTCAAGAATACGGGCGATGGGTTTTTGGCGGAATTTGCCAGTGCCGTTGATGCGCTCAACTGCGCGCGCGCCATCCAGGAGGCGATTGGCCTGCACAACCAGCCGGAAATACCCGGTGAGCAGGTGGTCTTCCGGATGGGTATGAACATCGGCGATATCATCCTGGAAAATGACGACGTATTTGGCGATGGCGTGAATATCGCGGCACGGCTGGAGCCGCTCGCACCGCCCGGGGGTATCGTTGTCGCGGATACGGTCCACGACCAGCTCTGGAACAAGGCCGATTTCGGGTTCGAGCCACTCGGGAGCAAACAGCTCAAGAACATCACCGATCCTGTCGAAGTCTATCTCGTCGTGGCGGAGCAGGCTGCCGAGCCTCGTCGCAACCGGCCCCTTGCGGCTGCGTCGTCGAAGGAAGACGTTCCGGTTCTGGCGATTTTGCCGTTCGAGAATATGAGTGCAGACGCGGATCAGGAATTCCTGGCCGATGGCCTCGCCGAAGACCTCATCTCCAGCCTATCGCAGATCGGCCATCTCGCCGTGTCGCCACGCAGTTCCGCCTTCACTTTCAAGGGCCGGGCGGCGACGGTGGAGGAGATCGGCCAGGAACTCGGGGCGCGGTATATCGTGACCGGCAGCCTGCGCAAATCTGCCGATCGGATTCGTGTGTCCGTGCAGCTCGCCGATGCGCAAACTGGCAACCACATGTGGTCGAACCGGTATGACCGCATGCTCGACGATATTTTCGCGGTCCAGGACGAGATTACCCTCACCGTGGCCACCGCGCTCCAGGTCAAGTTGACCGAAGGCGAGCAGGCCTTGCTGCGCTATACGTCGACGAACAATGTCGAGGCCTGGACGCAGTTCATCCGCGGTCTCAGCCATTTCCGGACCGTGAATGCGGAGTCTTATCGTCACGCTCGCGCCTGCTTCGAGCGGGCCCGGGAGCATGATCCCGATTCCGCGCAGATCGTCGCCATGCTGGCCTGCACCCTCGCGATCGAAGGGCGATTCCACTGGGGCGCGGACCGCGACGACACGTTGCAACAGGCGAAAGAATTTGCAGACCAGGCGTTAAGAATCGATCCGAAGAACGCTGATGCTTGGGCAGCGCTGGGTTACTGGCATATGGCGTATATGCGGTTGGAGGAATCGGTCGCCGCCTATGGCCGGGCCGCTGATCTTGAACCCGAACATGCGGACCTTCGGGCGTTGTATGCGCTGGCTCTTACTTTTGCGGAACGCCCGGAAGAGGCGATCCGCGAAGTGCGGTCGGCCATCCGGCTGAACCCGCTAGGCCCCGGTTGGTATTTCGGAATTCTGGGCCACGCGTTTCGGTATGCCGGCCGATACGACGAGGCGCTCGCGGTTTTATCGGATTATAACGACCGGAGCACCGGCTTCGGCCTCGTCGATATGGTCCTGACCTGTGCCGACATGGGAGACATGGAAAGCGCGCGGACCCACGGCGTGAACCTCCTTGCAGCCCGCCCCGAATTCACCGTGGATAATTGGGCGCTGACCCAGAACTGTCTGGACCCTGACCGGCTGGCGCGCGACCGGGCCAGCCTTGTGGGCGCCGGCCTGCCTTGATCGCATAGTCGGAACTGCGACCGCGCTGGGAGCCGTTCTTTCGGCTACTTGTTCTTGTTGTACACGCCGAACGTGTTGCTCATGTACCAGCCGAACCATTCCCGATAGGTCTGGACGGGGTATTTGGGCGGGTTGTCCGGCGTGGTGCATGTCGCCAGCGTTTCGTTGCGCGCCTCGAAGTCCGGATTGACGAATACGGGGATGGCATAGCGGTCGTTTTCCAGAGGCGGCACCACCCGGTGGGTGGTGGCCCGGAAGCGGTCATTCGTCCAGCGAGTCGCGAACTGGCCGAGATTTAAGACCATCGCGTCGTCCGGCATCACCGGCCAGAACCAGTTTCCGTCTTCATCCAGGACCTGCAGGCCTTCTTCCTCGGCAGGGGGCAGGAAGGTCATGAAGCCGGTATCGCGATGCGCGTGGATGCCCATTTCGGCATCCTGATGTTCGGGCAGGGGCGGATAGGTGGCATTGCGGAAGTAAGTGTAGGGGGTGACGAAGTGTGGCGCGAAATAGTCCGCGGGCAGTTCGAGCGACAGGGCCCATATGGGCAGCAGCTTCTTGCCGAGATCCGTCACCGAATCCATGTAGGCGAGGGTCGTTTCGCGAAATCCGGGGACAGTATCTTCGGGCAGCCACTGATTTGGGCCGTAGAACTGAGTGTCGGCGATGACCTGGGGATGGTCGGCCGGATATTGGGTGGCGGTGAAAATCGCCTGGGTGATCGACGGCTTGCGGTTGTCTTCCATCTCGCCGGTCTCGAGATAGTCCGTGCGGATACCCATATAGCCGCGATGGTCAGTGTTCAGCGGGACGGTCTGTTTCAAATCTTCCGGCAGATCATGGAACTGCTTGGCCGCGGCGAACATGGCGGCGATCAGCTCCTGGGGAACACCGTGATTGACGATGCACATGAAGCCGATCGTCTCCCACACCTCGCGCCACTGATCCGCGAGTTTTGCCGGTGCATCGGGGTCGCCGGCGATGACATCGGCGACGTCGATAACCGGTAGTTCGCGGCGGGGCACGTCGCGAGCGGTGCGGCTGGCAGCGGATTGGGTGATGATGTTCATGTCGCTCTCCCCATTGTCAGGTTATCGGCCGACCAGTGCCGATAACGTCATGACCTTATGAGGAGAAAGAAGACGAGTCCACGCCGCGCAGGCTTTGCCAATCCGTCAGGCGTCAGGCGGCTCCGCGTACCACGGCTCCGTTCGAGCCGGCTGCAGGATGATCTTGCCCGTCACCACACCCTCGTCGATCAGTTTATGCGCCTCGACAGCCGAGCTAAGTGGCAGCTCGGCGAAGATTGCCGGTTTGATCCGGCCGTCCTGGATCATCGCCATGAGCAGGGCGAAATGCTCGCCTGAAACCTCTGGTTGATGATCATAGGCGTGGACGGAGAAGAGGCGGACCGCCGGGCTGCGCGCAAATCGATCGCGCTGGGCGCGGAATACCGTGTCGGGTGGATAGCCGTCGATGAGGCCATACATGACCAGCATTCCAACGGGGGCCAGCAGGTCGAGGTGACCGGCAAAACCCGCGCCGGCCACCGGATCAATAAACAGGTCGACGCCGCGGCCATCGGTGATTTCCATGATCCGGTCGGTCAGGTCCTCGCTGCCGGTTTCGATCACATGATCCGCGCCTTGAGCGGCCACGAACGCTGCCTTGGAGGGGCTGCGCGCCAGGCCGATCGTCGTCGCGTCCGCGGCGTTCGCCAGTTGCAAAAGCGCGCTGCCGACCCCGCCCGCTGCTCCGACGATTGCCACGGTGTCACCGGCGCGCAGCCGCGCGGCCGCATGGAGAATGCACCAGGCAACCCGGTAGTTTTGCAGGCAGCTCACGGCGGCAAGGTCGATCCCGTCGGGACACGGGAACACCCAATCTGCGTCGATGGCCAGATATTCCGCATAACAGCTTCGGTTCTGGATCGCGGACGCGAAGACCGGGTCGCCTTCGTGCAGCCCGGTTACGCCAGCACCCAGGGCGGCGATGGTGCCGCTCATCTCGAGCCCCGGAATGGTGGGTAGGTCCGGCATCCACGGATAACGGCCCGTGCGCACCAGCTGGTCGGGAATGCCCGTGCCAATCGAATGGGCCTCGACGAGGACCTGTCCCGGCCCCGGCTCGGGTGTCGGCACGTCATCAAGCTGCAGGACCTCAGGGCCGCCAGTGGAATGCAGTCGGATCGCTTTCATGTTTCGATTTCCTGGTTGCGTATTCCCGGTTTTGCTTGCCGATCATATCCGATTGCCGACACCAGGTCGTAGCTAGTCGACGTGGACAAGAAGTTTGCCGTTGTTCCGGCCCTCGTACAGCATCTTGATCGCGCCGGGGGCGGCATCTGCGCCGTCGAGGATATGTTCATTGCGCGCCAGTTTTCCTTCGCGCACCCAGCCCGCGAGATGTTCGATGGCCTCGCCAAACCGCGGCTTGTAGTCGAGGATGAGAAGGCCCTGCATGCGCGCCCGTGCCACCATCAACTGGCGATGCACGCGCGGGCCGACCGGCAATGGGTCCCAGTCGGTGATAGCGACGGTGCCGCAGATCGTGATCCGCGCGCCGATCGCCAGCTGGGTCATGACCGCATCGGTGATCGGGCCGCTCGTGTTGTCGAAGTAGCAATCGATGCCGTCCGGGCAGGCTGCCTTGAGTGCGCCGGTCACGTCTTCGGCGCGATAGTTGATTGCCACGTCGTATCCCAGGCTGTTTGTGCAAAGCGCTGCCTTCTCGGCGCTTCCCGTGATCCCGACTGTCCGGCAGCCCATGATCTTGGCGATCTGGCCCACCGCCGAGCCGACGGCTCCCGCGGCCGTCGAGACCACGACGGTCTCGCCTGCCTTCGGTTCACAGCCGTCCGTTAGTCCGAAATAGGCGGTGACGCCGTTCAGCCCGAGCACGCCCAGCGCGAGCGAGACGGGCAGGTCCGTCTCCTCGACCTTGCGGTCGACGTTGCTGCCGTCGCTCACCGCATAGCGCTGCCAGCCAAACATGCCCGATACGACCTCGCCCTCGGCATAGTCGGCGTGTCGGGACGCAACGACCGTCCCGACCGCGAAGGAGCGCATGACGGCGCCGATCTCGACCGGCGGCAGATAGTTCGGCGCGTCATTCACCCAGCCGCGCATGGCAGGGTCGACCGACCAATACTCTGTCTTCACCAGGAACTCACCGTCCGCGATCTCGGGCACATCGGCGTCTTCGACGGTGAAGTGATCCGCCTCCGGTACGCCCTTCGGACGGCTGGACAGAAGGACACGTCGGTTCGTTAGCTGCGAGCTCATTGCTGGGTTTCCATTCGCACGGTGTTAGGCGTTGATCGTCAGCATGATGCGACCGAAATGCAAGTTCGCTTTGGCCCGTTCCAGTGCGGCCGGGGCCTCCGAGATATCGAACGTGCTATCGATCGGCATCTTGAACTTGCCCGCGTCCAGCGCGTCCCACAGATCCGCGCGCGCGCGCCGGAAGACCTCGGCATGCTCCTCGAGGGACCGCGTGCGGCCGGTCGTGCCGATATAGGTGAGGCGGCGCTCGGCGTGCGTGTTGAAGTCGAACTCCGCGACCTCGCCACCCAGCCGCCCGACATTGATGATCCGCCCATGGACCTTCGTCGCCGCCATGTTCTGGTTCGCGGCATAGCCGGAGATCTGGTCAATGATCAGATCGACGCCCTTGCCGTCCGTCGCCTCAAGCACCTGATCGACCCAGCCCGGGTCGCTCGAATCCAGCGCCAGGTCCGCGCCGAACTCGGCGAGCCGCGCCCGGCGTTCGGGGTTGGTCGATGTACCGATCACGAGGCTGGCGCCGAGATGTTCGCCGAACTGCATGCCCATGATGCCCACGCCGGTGCTACCGCCCTGGATCAGGATCGACTGGCCGGATTTGAATTCACCGTTGGTGACGATGGCATCGTGCATGGTCAGGAAGGCCGAAGAAATCGTGCCACCCTGGATGAGATCCATATGGTCGGGCACGGGCAGGGTCCGGCGATAGTCGGAGACGGCATACTCGGCCCAGCCTCCCGCACCGACGCCCATCACACGGTCGCCGACCGCGATCCCGCTCGTTTCCGAACCCACTTCGACGACCTCACCGCAGAACGCCGCACCCATGACCTTTGCCGCGCCGCCAACATGCCCGTAATTTTTGCCCTGCGTGGTCAGCAGGTCCGACCGGTTCACGCTGCAGCTGGCGACCTTGATGATGACTTGCGTCGGCTTCATCTCGGGCCGGTCGACCTCGGCCAGTTGGACGCCATTCTCTGCCAGGACGACGGCCTGCATCTTGTTGTCGGACATGTTCTGCCTTTCCTGCGGGCTTTCTCGTTCGTGAGGAGAGGGCCCATCTAACGAAGTTCAATTGTTTTGAAACGAAGTGCGATTCTTCATCCTGGGCCCATCTTTGCAAGTCATACGGCCCAGTGACAAACGAGATATATTGAGATTTCACACAAGATTATTTAATCTGAAAAAGCGATGTACGATCTGCCCCCGCTTAACGGATTGCGTGCTTTTGAGGCCGCTGCCCGGAACCTCAGCTTCGCGAAAGCCGCAGAGGAACTACACGTCACGCCCGCAGCAGTGAGCTATCAGGTCCGCGCACTCGAAACCAAGCTCGGGGTGAAGCTGTTCCGCCGCCTGAACCGCGCGGTCGTCCTGACGGATGCCGGAGCTCAGATGTTTCCCGGGGTGCGTAGCAGTTTCGAGGGGCTCCACCGCACGGTCGCGCGTGTGGGGTCTGTGGCGCGGTCGGATCGGGTCGTGACCGCGACAATATCGCCGCACATGGCCGCCAAGTGGCTGGTGCCAAGGCTGACGAGTTTCATTGAGCGACACCCCGATATTGATCTGCGCATCGCAGCGAGCAACACGGTCGTCGACCTGGACACCGACAGGGCCGACGTCGCGATCCGTTACAATCTGGGGAACAATGCCGGGTTGGTCGCCGAAAAATTGATGGACGAGGCGGTAACGCCGATGTGCGTCCCGGAGCTTCTCGACGGATCACACCCGATACGCATACCCGCCGACTTGCGTCATCACACGCTCATCCATGACGACACGTTATCGCGTCACTGGCCCGATGCTCCCGCCTGGTCGAAATGGCTGACACTGGCGCACCAGCCTCTGCGCGATGAGGACGCGGGACTACACTTCGATCATTCCGACCATTGCATGGACGCAGCACTTATGGGGTCCGGCGTCATGCTGGGCCGGCGCGCGATGGCCAGCCGCGACATCGAGTTGGGCCGGCTCGTCGCACCGTTTGAGTTGGATTTGCCGTTCGAGGGCGGGATCTACAGCGTGACGACGCAGGAAAAGGCGTCGAACCCGGACGTCGCCGCATTCCGTGACTGGCTGCGCGAAGAGGCGGCTGCCATGCGGATGGGCCTGCCGCCGGGGGCGTAGGCGCCAGTCTCAGGTCAGGCGGTAGAACGCCGCGGCGGTGTCGTGGAAGAACGCGCGTTGCTCGGCCGCCGTGCGGTCCGCCAATGCGGCACGGCACAGGGCCACCACCTCGTCATAGCTGAGCATCAGTTTCTCGACCGGGAAATTGCTTCCGAAAAAGCAGCGCCCAGCTCCGAACATGTCGATCAGCGCGTTGTATTGCCGTGATACGGCCGCGAGCGGGCGGGGTGTCTCCCAGTTGATGACATTCGGGCCCGAACACTTCACCGACAGATTGTCGAATTTCGCCAGCGGTTCGATTGCGCGGCGCCAGTCGTCGAATGTTTCGTCGTCATCACCCGTCAGCAGGCCCCCATGGACCAGGCAGAACCGCAGGCCCGGATGGCCGGCGACGAGCTGGGTGAAGATGTCGAACTGGTTGGCAAACCCCTGCAGCTCGAAATGCACATCGCGGGCCTCCAGTTCCTCCAATCCGCGCCGGAATTCCGGCGACATGCAGAAATCCGGCCGGTCGACGACCTGCCATACCGACTTGTCGGGGTGCCAGGCGACGACGTGGCGGATGCCGCGGAAATTCGCGAATTCGAGATGCCCATCCAGTACATCGCCAATGTCATCGCCGGCGATGTCGGCGTGCCCGACGATCCCGTGGGGAAACCCATGCTCATCAGCGACTCCCTGCAACCAGCGGGTCTCGCCGACATGGTCGGGTGGGTTGTAATGCGCCTGTTCGTGGACCGACTTGACCACATTGTTGTCGCCGAAATCTGCCAGCAGGTCGTCGATCAGGTAATCCCTGCGCAGCAACTCATACTCGGGACCGAAGATCTTCGGCGAGGGCGGGGCCGTCAGCCA
>JABJEK010000067.1 GCA_018702955.1 Rhodospirillaceae bacterium
ATGTTGATGTTCTCGCGCTCATGCGCGGGCATGCGCATGTCCAGGAACGCCAGGGGCGAACCACGCATCTCGGAGGCCCGCGAAACATTGTTCGCCAGCATCTCGTCGCGACTTACGAAGGGCACATCCATTCCGTCTCTCTCCATTGCCTTTTCGGACCGCAGGTCGGTACTACCGGCCCTTTGCCGCCAGCTCGACGCGTCGGCTGTAGCGCGGGTCGCCGCGCTTGATGGTATCCAGCATCCGTGACGCCTTGAGCAGCAGCACATCGTTGGTACCGTCGGAATGCACGAAGCTGAGCCCGTCACGCAACAGCTTTTCGATCGGGTTTTTCTTCATATAGCCGGTGGCGGCCCACAGCTCGAAAGCCTCCATCAGCACCTTCACCGAATTTTCCGCCGCGTTCACCTTACACAGTGAAGCCGCGGCCGCATCGGGCGTGCCGCTGTTGGCCGTCCAGCCGGAATACCAGAGATAGAAGCGCGCGGACTCAAGCAGCATGTGCATGCGCGCCAGCCGCTGCGACTGGATCTGGTGTTCGAAGATCGGCTTACCGCCCTGCACCCTCTGTTTGGCGTATTGCAGGGTCACGTCATAGGCGCGCTGGGCGACACCCAACACGGTCGCACCCGCCTGAATGTTGGATCCGAACCGCGTCAGCAGGGCCCCCAGCTCGCCGAGTGCACCATTAGGCGTCCCCATCACATCGGCCTGCGGAATCTCGACATTGTCAAAGACCATCGTGCCGTTCGCAACGTTGCGCTGGCCGAGCTTGTCCCAGATTTCGGTCACGGAATAGCCGGGCGTATCGGAGGTCAGCAGGAACCCGGTCATGCTCTTGAGCGGCGCTTTACGCATATCCGTGCGCGCCATCACATAGATGACTTTCGCCAGCCCGCCGTTCGAGATGTAGCGCTTTTCGCCATTGAGCACCCATTTATCGCCGCGCTTCTTGGCGGTCATGCGCACGCCGCCATCGGGCTTGTTGTAGGGCAGGATTGAATCGCTGCCGGACAGGGGCTCGGTCGCCGCCGCGGCCAGCAGGCATGTCGGATCGTCTATCACCAGGGGCAGCCATTTCTTGCGCTGCCGGGCCGTCGTCAGATGGCTGATCATGGTCATGATCTTCCACGTCTGATCGAATGCCACCGCGATACCCAGGTCGCCGTAGGCAAGATTCTCGCCGACCATCGACAAAGTCATCACGTCGGCACCACCGCCGCCATACTCCTTGGGCACAGACAAAGTACGCAGTCCCAGCTTGTCGGCCTTGCGGATGATATCCCAGTTGAAGGACTTGGCCGGATCCGGCTCGCGATCGCCCACTTCGGCGACGGGAATGATTTCCTCGATCGCGAACTTCCGGGCCTTGTCGCGCAGGGCGAGTTGACGCTTCGTCAGTGAAAATTCGACCATTATTTATCTCCGTGAATACTCTTTGCTAGTCGTCGTAGGTCAGCGCGCCGCGCCCCAGAAGGGTCTCGGCCTGCAAGTCCTCGAACAGGGTCTCGACCTCTGTGAAGTGCACGCGCTTGCCAACCGCCGACTTGATCGTTCCCTTGGCCATGACCTCCATGGTTTCCATGAGTTCGGTCCGGGTCGAATGGCGCGAACCGGTCACGATTTTCTCGCCAATCAGCAAGTCGATGGGGTTGATCTCGACATTGCCCGGCTTGGCACCGATCACCACCGCGCGCCCCGCCGTCGTCAGCGCGGCAATGGCTGCTGTAAACGTCTCGGATGCACCCACATAGTCAACGGACGCCTCGACACCCTTGCCGTCAGTCAGTTTGCGGGCCGCCTCGGCAATATCATCGACCGCGCGCACGTTGATGACCTCGTCCGCACCCCATTGCCGCGCATAATCCAGCTTCTCATCGGAAATATCCGCCGCGATGACCCGGGCACCGAACGCCTTGGCGACTTGGATACCGTGGACACCCACGCCCCCACCCGCGCCGATCAGAAGCACATCGTCATGGGGTGAAATTTGCGCGCGTTCGCGCATGCAATGCCAGTTGGTGTTGACCGCATCGGCCGCAATGGCCGCACCCTCATAGTCGAGGCCTTCCGGAATCGGCAGGAAATTGCCGGCCGGCAGGACCACATAATCCGCATAGCCGCCATCGACATGGACTCCGACATAGCCGCCATGGTTCTCACACAGGGTCTCGCGACCCCCATGGCACCAGCGGCAGTATCCGCAGTTCAGATAAAAATAGACCGCACAGCGGTCGCCCGGCTTGACGTTGGTCACGCCCTCGCCGACGGCAACGATATCGCCGCCGAGCTCGTGCCCCATGACCCGCGGCGCCTCGCCGCCGAACACCCCGGTGCGCATGGTCACGAGGGTCAGGCCGACCCCCGCCGCACGCACCTTGAGCACCGCTTCGCCGGGTCCCGGTTCCGGATCGGGACGTTCCTCTAGTGTGAAGGGCTGTCCCCACTCTTTGACGACCATCGCGCGCATGGCGTCGTCTCCCGCTAAATCATCCACCTTGCGCGCCTCTCGTCGGGCGCGCTTGGACAAACGCTAGCAGGTTTTGACGGGGCATGCACAAGCCGCGAGCGCGGAACTTGCCTGCGCGTTTGCGCTTTTCACATGGGTGAAATTCGGCCCGCTGAGCGGCGAACAAACGCCGCCTGTGAGCCGGCGGTTTCTACTCGTCGCGGTGGGTCTTTTCCATCCGCTCGTGGCGCTCCTGGGCCTCGATGCTCATGGTCGCGATCGGCCGCGCTATCAATCTCCCGACGCCGATGGGCTCGCCGGTATCCTCGCAATAGCCGTACTCCCCAACCTCGATGCGGCGCAGGGCGGCATCGATCTTGGAGATCAGCTTGCGTTCCCGGTCGCGGGTGCGCAGCTCAAGCGAGCGCTCGCTTTCCTGCGAGGCACGATCGGCGATATCTGGCTCCTGAACGCTGGTCGTTTGCATGTTCTGGAGGGTCACGCCGGATTCACGAAGCAACTCCTCGCGCCACGCGGTCAGGCGCTGACGAAAGAACTCCTCCATCATCGGATTCATGAAGGCTTCTTTGTCGGTCGGCGTGTAGTCCGGCGAAAGCATATTTGACGACATGCGGCACTCTTCCCCTGCAACGCTGATTTGGATCGTCAGGCGATTTTGCGCGCGGAATATATGCGTGAGACCCTGTTGCGGCAAGTACCGTCGCGTGACGAATTTGTGACGGTACGGATTGCGAACACACCCACGCGGGACTGAAAGGCGACAATTGGGGATTTCTGCCTGGCCCGATGTAGGGAAACTGGCCTCGAAGAACGGAAATTACACCCGTCCACAGACCTAGTTCATGGAAAGTTTTGCCAGCTCCACGCGCGCGCGCAGCTCGATTTCGTCAAACAGGGCCGCGAGGTGGGGTTCCACCCCTACCGAACGGCCCTAGGCCAGGCGATTGACGATATTCTGCAGGGGCGCGCCGGAGATTCCACCCGTCAGTATGCCGACGCGAATGCGGTCCAACTGATCCAGCAAGGGCACGACCCTGACGAAGGAAATGTTCCTGAACCACCTTTATGGCGGAATGGACGAGCCCGAGCTCAAGATCATCGGCGTGTTCGTCTGCAGGCTGCGCAAAAAGCTGTCGACTGCCACCGAAGGCGACAATTACATCGAAACGGTCTGGGGGCGCGGCTATGTGCTCCGTGACCCGGTCGAAGAACCCGAAACGAAGAAGACCAAGGCGAAAGCCGCCTAGGCCCGTCTCTCAAAAGGGTTCAAAACGGCCGGCATTTTGCCGGCCGTTTCTATTTGGGGTGCCGCTTAGAGTGCGACCGGCAGCTGTGCGGTGAAATTCACGCGATCGTCCGTGGCCGAAACAGCGACATCGACCGACAGGCGCTGGCGCCATCCCCCGCCGCGATAATCTCCACGGTCATGTTAGGCCCAACCTGCACCGTGAGCGTGCCGCCACGCGGCAGACATTCACCGGCCATCAGCGCGATACAAAGCAACAACTTGACCGCGCCCGCCCCCGGCATTGCGCCGGCAGTCGCGTCATCTATCACGGCCTCGGTTCGCTAATTGACACAAACCGGTGCAATGAGGTTTTGGCCGTCCGCCAGTGGTACATTGGTGCCCGAGCCGGCATTCCCATAGGCGATCCGGAAGAACAGCAACTTGTCGGATGCCGTGCGCGCGCTGCTCGTGATCAGCGCCATACTCTCGCCGTCCGGATCGTCGCCGAACTCGGTCATCAATTCGATGCCGCTGTTCACCGCACCCACGGGACTGATGAGGTCGTGACACAGGCGCGATGCGAGAAGTTCCGCCACCCGCAATTCAATTGTCGGTTCCATCATTGGTCCTCGATTATCTACCAGGTCCACCGTGCGGTTGACCCCAGCCACGAGGAGCAATCTAATGCGATTCTCCCGCCCTACCCCGATCACCCCGTCAACTTCGAGCAGCTGGCCGATCATGAGTGAGCAGACGCCGCACGACTTCCATCATCCCGGCAGCGGGCGCCGCAAGGCACCTTCCTACCCGAAGGGCCGCCAGGTCGACCCCGATGCGGTCACGGAAGTGCGCGCACTTCTCGGCGATACACCGCTACGTCGCGACCTTCTTATAGAGTATCTGCATGTGATCCAGGACGCCCATCACGGCCTGTTGCCGCGCCATCTGGCCGCGCTGGCCGACCTGATGAAACTGTCCCTGGTCGAAGTTTATGAAGTGGCGACCTTTTACGCCCATTTCGATGTCGCGACCGACGACGACGTGGAAATGCCGGCGCTGACCATACGTGTGTGCGACAGCTTGCCCTGCATGCAGGCCGGGTCGGATCAGTTACTGACCGCACTTGAGGCCGGTACGGCAGACGATGTGCGCGTCGTTCGCGCACCGTGCATGGGTCGCTGCGACCACGCGCCCGTCGCCGAAGTCGGCCATCGGCATATCGACTTCGCGATACCGGAAAGCGTCACCGCGGCCGCCTCTGCGGGTGAAATCCAGGCCCATATCGAGCCCTACCAGACCCTCGACGTGGCCCTGAAGCGCGGCGCCTATGCCATCTTCCAGTCTTGCGTTTCGGACAACAGAACCTACGAGACAGTGCATGCTGCCCTCGAGAGGGCCGATTTGCGCGGCATGGGCGGCGCCGGATTCCCCGTGGCGCGGAAATGGGATTTCGTGCGTGCCGAAGACGGCGCACGCACGGTGGTGATCAACGCCGATGAGGGCGAGCCGGGCACCTTTAAGGACCGTCAGTTTCTTGAGCGCTCGCCGCATGCGATTCTCGAAGGTGCGCTCATTGCCGCCTGGGCGGTCGATGCTGAATCCCTCTGGATCTATCTGCGCGACGAGTATCCCGCCGCGCGCGAAATTCTCCTGCGCGAGATCGCAGCCATCGAGGAAGCGGGCATCATCGGACCGGGCTATATCCAGCTCCGCCGCGGCGCGGGCGCGTATATCTGCGGCGAGGAAAGCGCGCTGATCGAATCCATCGAGGGCAAGCGCGGGTTGCCGCGTCACCGACCTCCCTACGTGGCGCAGAACGGTGTCTTCGGACAGCCGACCCTGGTGCACAATGTGGAAACGGTCTTCTGGATCCGTGAGATTCTGGAGTCCGGGACTGACTGGTACAAGGACCAGGGTCGCCTCGGTTATGCCGGGGTGCGGGCCTACTCCGTCTCGGGCCGGGTCAGGATTCCGGGCGTCAAGATCGCGCCCAACGGCATCACCCTCAACGAGCTGATTGACGAATATTGCGATGGCATGGCCGACGGCCACGAACTTCGCGCCTACCTGCCCGGCGGCGCGTCGGGCGGCATCCTGCCCGCAGCCATGGCCGATCTACCACTGGCATTCGGATCGCTCGAGGAACATGGCGCGTTTGTCGGCTCCGGTGCGGTGGTGGTGCTGTCGCAAGAAGACGATGTCCGCGCAGCCGCACTCAACCTGACGCAGTTCTTCGAGGATGAAAGCTGCGGCCAGTGCACGCCGTGTCGGGTCGGCTGTGAGAAGGCGGTCAAGCTGATGCAGACCGGAGAATGGGACGCCGGCTTGCTCGGAGAATTATCCCAAACCATGCGCGACGCCTCGATTTGCGGGCTCGGTCAGGCCGCCCCGAACCCGATGGAAAGCGTGCTGAAGTATTTCCCTGACTAGCGACGCCGGTTTGAATTCCTAACCCCCGAAGACCCAGCGGTAGATTCGCGAGTCATCCTGGTAACCTCCATTCGCGGCGAAGGGCTCGTTGTTCCAGAACTCCTCCGCGGCGGCCCGGTCCGGCAACTCAAGCATCAGCGCCGTGCCGACATTCACTAGCCCGTCTTCCGAGCGGAGCGGACCGCGAAAGACGAAGCTGTCCTCATACGTCTCGAAGTAGCTCTCATGAGCATGCAGATGCTTGGCAATAAAATCGCCGGCATCCGTGATCTTCGAGCCCGTACAAAAATATTGCTGCAGGCCCTTGCGCTGATAATCAGCCGCACGTTTCAGAAAACTGTTCGACCAGCGCCGTATATCGATGCGGTCGTAGACCCCCGCCGTGCTCAGGGGATCGGCGGCGGCGAAGGATTCGGCGGCGGTGCGGTCTTCGAGCTGGACGAACCAGGTCGTGGCCAGCGTTTCCGTGCCATCATCGGAAACGATGTGGCCATAGCCAATCAGTCGCTCACCGAGTGTCCTGGCATATTTCCTCTGCGCCTCGAGATTTACGGCACGCGCATCCGAAGTTTCGGCCTTGTCCCATGCGAAAATCACCCATTGCGCCGGCTTTTCGCTGTAGTAGCGGCCCAACTCTTCGGCGTTCAGTCCATATCGCGGGTCTCCGGGCAGATATTCGCCCACTTCATTCGGTGGCATGGATCATCTCCCCTTTGGATCGAGCCATGATCATATCACCGGCAACATGCACGGCGTTTTTTTGTGCGTGTACACGGCAAACAACCCAAGCGAGCGGGGACCGAACCATGCAAAGCGAATACAGATTAAACGACGAACTCTCGACCATCGATTGGTGGACGCTGGGCGACATCATGGCGGCGGCGAACCTGTTTGACCGCAAGGCGTTCGATATCGCACGCGCCTTTCACGGCAGCTATGCATCGGTCTTCGTCCACAAGGGCGACGAACTCGTCGTCACAGCACGCGCGACTTCCGATGGGGTCTACTACGCGACGGTCTTCGATGCGGTGGTCGCGACGGAGCATCAGGGATGCGGCGTCGGGCGGATGCTGATGGAAGGTCTGTTAGCGAAGCCTCCCTTCGAGCGGGTATTTCTCACGTCGGGCTTCGGCAAGTAGGATTTCTACGCGAAGTTTGGTTGCCTGCGGCAAACCAACGCGATGGGACTTTATGAAGGACCGGCGCTGACGAGCGTCGTGCAACGCGGTATTCTAGAGGCGAACGCGTGATGTCTGCACGCGCTGTTTATTTCGATCGGGTGCGTGACCGGGCTAGTGCTGGTTCGGTCTTGCACTTTTCAATCCAGAGGTTTCCCATGGTACGCCTATATCGTCTCCAACACATGCTGACCGCGATGCTCCTGGCCGCGGCGATGGTTTTAATTATGCCCAACGATTCCAATGCCCAAGACACAATCACCACCTCCAGCGGCCTGCGCTATGTCGAGCACGCAGAAGGCGCCGGCGAAGCGGCCAAGGCCGGCGACCAAGTGATCGTCCACTACACCGGCTGGCTCTATGTCGATGGTGAGAAGGGCAGTAAGTTCGACAGCTCAGTCGACCGCAATCAGCCCTTCGACTTCCCCCTCGGAGCCGGCCGCGTCATCGGCGGCTGGGACGAAGGCGTGGCGGGCATGCGCCCGGGCGGCAAGCGCACGCTGATCATTCCGCCCGCCCTCGGCTATGGCGCGCGCGGCGCCGGTGGGGTCATCCCGCCGAACGCCACATTGATGTTCGACGTCGAACTGATCGAGATTCGCTAGGGCGACCCGCCCAGCCCGCGTGATATAATCGGGCTATGAGCAACAGGATCAGCTTCACCCTCAATGGGCGCGAGGTCACAGCCGCGCCCGACGAGACCATCTGGCAGGTTGCGGCCCGCGAAGGTACCGAGATCCCGCATCTCTGTTACGCCCCCGAGCCGGGCTACCGGCCCGACGGCAATTGCCGTGCCTGCATGGTGCATATCGAGGGCGAGCGGGTGGTGGCGGCATCCTGCCTGCGCAAACCGACCGACGGCATGGTGGTGGACACCGAGGCCGAGCGTGCCAGCAAGGCCCGCGCGATGGTGATCGAGATGCTCGCCGCCGACCAGCCGGACCGGGCCACGGCTCATGACGGGGATTCCAAATTCTGGCAATGGGCCGACCGGGTGGATGTCCAATCCAGCCGGTTCCCGGCGCGTGAGACTACGCCCGAAGCCGATTCAAGCCACGCGGCGATGGCGGTCAATCTCGACGCCTGCATCCATTGCAATCTGTGTGTGCGGGCGTGCCGCGAGGTGCAATCCAACGACGTCATCGGCATGGCTGCACGAGGTGCGGAATCGAAGATCGTCTTCGATTTCGACGACCCCATGGGCCAATCCAGCTGCGTGGCCTGCGGCGAATGCGTCCAGGCATGTCCGACGGGCGCGCTCCTGCCCTCCAGCATGGTCGATGACGCCGGTGTCGGGGTCGAGAAGGCCGACGAGACCGTGGACAGCGTCTGCCCGTTCTGCGGGGTCGGCTGCCAGATCACCTATCATCTGAAGGACGGCAAGATTCAGAAGGTCGACGGCCGCGACGGCCCGGCCAACGAGCAACGCCTGTGTGTGAAGGGCCGCTTCGGGCTCGACTATGTCCACCACCCTCACCGGCTGACCACGCCGCTGATCCGCAAGGACGGCGTCGGCAAACGCTGGGACGACCAGGTGGACCCGGCTGATCCCTCGACCCATTTCCGCGAGGCCAGCTGGGACGAGGCCCTTGAGATGGCCGCAGCCGGCCTGAACCGCACGCGCGACACCCTTGGCGGCCAGGCCGTCGCCGGGTTCGGCTCGGCCAAGGGCTCAAATGAAGAGGCGTATCTTTTCCAGAAGCTGATCCGCGCCGGCTTCCATACCAACAATGTCGATCACTGCACCCGGTTGTGTCATGCCAGTTCGGTGGCGGCCCTGATGGAGACCATTGGCTCGGGTGCGGTGACCGCGCCGTTCACCGCCGCAACCGACACCGACTGCATCATCGTGATCGGCGCACGGCCCACTGAAAACCACCCGGTGGCGGCGACCTACATCAAGGACGCGGCCAAGCGCGGCGCGAAGCTGATTTTGATGGACCCGCGCGGCTACGCGCTGACCCGCCACGCCGATCATTTCCTGCAATTCAAACCGGGGACGGACGTCGCGCTTCTGAATGCGATCATGCATACGATCGTGGCGGAAGACCTGACCGACGAACAATATATCGCCGGCTACACCGAAAACTATGAGGCGCTGCGCGCCTCCCTCACCGAGTTTACGCCCGAGGCCATGTCGCCAGTGTGCGGCATCAATGCCGAGACCATCAAAACCATCGCGCGCACCTATGCCACCGCCGAGCGGGCCTTGATCTTCTGGGGGATGGGTATCTCCCAGCATGTCCACGGCACCGACAATGCGCGCTGCCTGATCTCGCTGGCGCTGATGACCGGCCATGTCGGCCGCCCGGGCACAGGGCTTCACCCGCTGCGCGGCCAGAATAACGTCCAGGGCGCATCGGACGCGGGCCTGATCCCCATGGTCTATCCCGACTACCAGAGCGTGGCCGACCCGGAAACAAAGGCCAAATTCGAAAAGCTATGGGATGTCGACGACCTCAACCCCGAACCGGGGCTGACCGTGGTCGAGATCATGGACGCGGCGCGCGCGGGCGACATCCGGGCGATGTATGTGATGGGCGAAAATCCGGCCATGTCGGACCCGGACCAGCACCACGCCCGCCAGGGCCTCGCCGCGCTGGATCATCTCGTGGTGCAGGAAATCTTCCTGACCGAGACGGCGTTTCATGCTGACGTCATCCTCCCGGCCTCGGCATGGCCCGAAAAATCCGGCACGGTCACTAACACCAACCGTCAGGTCCAGATGGGCCGCCCGGCGCTTGATGCCCCAGGTGCGGCCAAACAGGATTGGTGGATCATCCAGGAGATCGCGCGGCGCGCGGGGCTCGACTGGAATTACGACGGCCCCGCGGACGTTTATGCCGAACTGCGCGAGGCGATGCACTCGATCGACGGCATCAGCTGGGAGCGCCTGGAACGCGAGGACGCGGTGACCTATCCGTGTGACCACGAGGACGGCCCCGGCACGGAAATCATGTTCGCGAGCGGCTTCCCGACACCCACCGGCCGGGGAAAGTTCGTCCCGACCGAAGTCCTCCCGCCCGACGAACTGCCGGATACAGATTACCCGATGGTGCTCTCGACCGGGCGTATGCTCGAACATTGGCACACGGGCGCGATCACGCGTCGCGCGACGATCCTCGACCATCTCGAGCCCGAGGCGGTGGCCTCGCTCCACCCGCGCGAGATGAAGCGGCTCGATGTCTGGCCGGGGGACCCGATCCAGGTCTCGACCCGGCGTGGCACCATCGAGATCGCGGCGCGGTCCGACCGGGACGTGCCCGAGGGCATGGTCTTCATCCCCTTCTGCTTCGCCGAGGCGGCCGCCAACCTGCTGACAAACCCGCAGTTGGACCCGGTGGGCAAGATCCCCGAGTTCAAGTTCTGCGCCGCGAAGGTCGAAGCGGGCGCGAAAGACGCCGCGGAGTAATTTGGCCCCGTCGCCGGGCGGGTTTGAAACCCGCCCCTACAGAATGAGCACCGCCGGACGTAGGGGCGGGTCTGCGACCCGCCCGCATCGATTGACAGCCCCACCCTCCCCGCCGGACACTCTGTACAAATCAACCGGAGGAACCCTCATGGACACGCCGAAAGTCTCCGCCGCCGACATGGAAAAAAACCATGTCGTCCGCTATGCCGATTGCAACGGCTCGGACCTCGCCTATCTCGATCAGCGCCTGCCCGGCCATGAACGCGAGATCGTCAACGTCATCGGCATGAACGTGACGGAAAATCGCGACGACCCCGATCTGGTCCCGAAGCTGGGCAACGCGGTCGGCTTCTCGCTCGTCTACAACAAGCGCACCCCCGGCAGCGGCTCCGGCCCTGCTTTCCATGTCCACCAGACCGAAGAAGTCTTCGTGCCCATGAAGGGTACCTGGGAAGTGGTCTGGCTGGAGGGCGACGAGGAACGCGCCATCGCGCTGGAACCTCTCGACGTGGTCAGCGTGCCGACGGGCGTGTACCGCGGCTTCCGCTGCATCACCGACGAGGACGACGCCCTGATGCTGGCGATCGTCGGCGGGCCCGACGCCGGTAACGTCGCCTGGCATCCAAGCGTGATCGACCGCGCCCGGGAGACCGGCCTCGAAGTGGACGACGACGGGAACCTCATCGAGGTCGCGGCGGAGTAGTTTCTCCCCTCGTCATGCGCGGACTTGATCCGCGCATCTCGTCTCGCTGTTCAACGCAACAAACTGAGATGCCCGGATCAAGTCCGGGCATGACGGTATTTATTGCAGCAAGGGTGCCCGGCGGGTCGCAGACCCGCCCCTAAGGCCGGGGGATGTGTGTAGGGGCGGGTTTCAAACCCGCCCGCGTCACATACGGGCATCACGGTATTGGTGTCTGTGCTGGACCGGCACAAAAAGAAAAGGTCCGGCGCGTATCCGCACCGGACCCCTCAGATCTAAGCAAGAGCATTTTCCACGGGTAGGTCTTTTTTTGTTCCCATTCCCGCTGGTTGAGTGCCAGGCACTCGTCCGTCGTTGCTCTCCTCTCCTCCCCTCCCTCGGGCCGTCTTGCGCACCGCTGGAATTTGCTTCCGGCTGGTGTGCGACACCTCGCCTTTGCCGGGGTGCTTAATTCTGCGGTCGCGATTTAAGTGAGTCCGGAGACAAGAGTCAATTCACGTCTCATCCCTTCGGACTATTTCTTGTTTGTGAATATTTCCTCCGCCGCCGCGACTTCCTCGGGGCGGTTGATATTGAAGAACGGGTCCACCACCAAAACGGGAAACGACACCACAGCCAGCTTGTGCCGCGCGGTCCAGAGATCGACCTTGCGGATGTCCTCGTCGACCAGCGCGCGGCGCAAATCCTCACGCAACCGAACCGGCCACAGGCCAAAGACCGGATGCGTGCGCCCCCCGGTTTCCGCGCATGCGAGGTCTGTTTTCTCGTTTTCTGTCGCCGCGATGAAGCGCGCGACCAGATCATCAGGGAAGAACGGCGCGTCGGTCGCGACGGTCACCACCCGGTCGCATTCGGGAGCATTCTCCGCTGCCCAGTCCAGCCCCGCGAGCACACCCGCCAGCGGCCCCGCAAATCCTTCCACAGTGTCGGCAACGACTGGCAATCCGAAGGCGTCAAAACGAGACAGATCACCGTTCGCGTTGAGCACGATTCGCGAAACCTGGGGTTCCAGCCGCTCGATCGCATGCGCCAGCAGCGGCCGACCGGCCACCTCGTGCAGCGCCTTGTCGCCGCCGCCAAGCCGCCGCGCCTGACCGCCTGCGAGAATGACGCCGAGGACACCGTTCAATGGGATGTTGGTCAGGAAGTATCTCCCTTCAGACCATTTCGAGCCACGCCTGACAACAATTCATCCCCCGCATCCGCATCAAATGTAATCCGCGCCTCCCCCGCGAGCGCCATGAATCGCTTGCCCCGGGCCCTACCAATCAACGTCAGGTTCGCCTCGCGGGCCAGATCCACGCCCCAGGCGGTGAAGCCCGAGCGGGAGACCAGGATGGGGATGCCCATATGCACGGTCTTGATGACCATCTCCGAGGTCAGCCGGCCAGTCGTGTAGAAAATCTTGTCATCCGCCGCGATACCCTTGAGGCGCATGTAGCCGGCGATCTTGTCGACCGCGTTATGGCGCCCGACGTCCTCCATATAAATCAGCGGCTGGTCCCGCTCACACAGCACGCAGCCATGGATGGCGCCCGCGGCGAGATACAGGCTGGGCATGGTGTTGATGGCCTTGGTCAGGGTGTAGAGCCAGGACGTGCGCAGTTCCGCGTCGGGCTTCAGAACCACGCCTTCGAGGGATTCCATGAGATCCCCGAACACCGTGCCCTGGGCGCAGCCGCTGGTGAGCGTCTTCTTCTTGAGCCGCGCCTCATAGTCGGTCTCCCGGTCCGTGCGGACCACGACCACACCCAGATCATCGTCATGGTCGATGCCGGTGATCGTATCGTCGGGCAGCAGCATGTTCTGGTTGGCCAGATAGCCGACGGCCAGATAGTCCGGGTAGTCGCCGATCGTCATCATGGTGACGATCTCCTGCCCGTTCAGGAAAAGCGTCAGGGGCCGCTCGACCACAACCCGCGCGTCGACGGGATTGCCGTCCTGGTCGATCCCGCGCACCGGTTCGGTCAGGCGCGGGTCGTCCGGGTTTGGTATGACGGTGTGATCAGACGGCATGATCCGAAACTAGAGCAAGCCGTGTTGGTGACAAAGAAATTCAGTCATGCCCGCACTTGTTGCGGGCATCCACGTCGTCGGGTCACCCGGGTTCACCACGTGGATGGCCGGATCAAGTCCGGCCATGACGACAAGAGGAGAGGACCGGTGAGACTGTGCCGCACTGAATAAACTTCAAATTCTGATGTTTCCCGCTTTTGGTATTTTGCACATGAATATACATACTTAGGGACATGGACAGCTTCGTCTCAGCCTTCGCGGAAGCCGGCGCCCTGCTGGTCAGCTTCGACCCCGACTTCCTGTCGATTGTCGGGCTGTCGCTGCGGGTCAGCCTGACCGCCGTGGCACTGGCCTGCCTGATCGGCTTTCCCCTGGGTGCCCTCGTAGCCCTGACGCGCTTTCCGGGCCGGGGTGTGGCCATCCTGTTGCTCAACACCTTCATGGGCCTGCCGCCGGTCGTCGTCGGCCTGATCGTGTTCCTTGTGTTGTCCCGCGCTGGGCCGCTCGGCGTGCTGGGGCTGCTGTTCACCCCGACCGCGATGATCATCGCCCAGACGATCCTGGTCACGCCCATCGTGGCCGCACTGACCCGGCAGATCGTCGCGGATCTCTGGGTCGAGTATGGCGAGCATCTCAGGTCGCTGGATGCTGGACCCGTCACGACGCTGGCGACGCTGATCACCGACGCACGCTATTCCCTGGCCACGGTCGTGCTGGCCGGGTTCGGACGGGCGATCGCGGAGGTGGGTGCTGTGATGATCGTCGGCGGCAATATCGACCACGTGACCCGGGTGATGACCAGCGCGATCGCGCTGGAGACCAGCAAGGGCAATCTCTCGACCGCGCTCGGCCTCGGGATCGTGCTCCTGTTCCTCGCGCTAACGGTCAACGCCGCCGTACAGATCATCAACACATCGGCCGGCAAACGGGCAGCACTCGCATGAGCGGGCCCGCTTCGATCCTCCCACTCCGCGCGCATCGCCTCGCCTTCGAGGCCGGCGGCACGCGGCTGCTGGACGATGTGAGCTTCATCCTGCCCGCCGGGCGGCGCACGGTCCTGCTCGGCCCGAACGGCGCGGGCAAGAGCCTCCTGCTCCGCTTGTGCCACGGGCTCCTCAAACCCTCCTCGGGCGAAGTCCGCTGGGCCATCGAGGGACGGCGATCCGCGCGCCGGCAAGCCATGGTCTTCCAGCAACCGGTGATGCTGCGGCGCTCGGCGGTGGGCAACATCACCCACGCACTTGCCGCACATGACGTGCCGCGCGCCGACCGGCTGACCCGCGCGAACGCCGCACTTGCACTGGCGGGGCTTTCCCATGTCGCACGGCGGCCCGCCCGGGTGCTGTCCGGCGGCGAGCAGCAGCGCCTCGCGCTCGCCCGCGCCTGGGCGACCGAGCCGGAGATATTGTTCCTCGACGAGCCGACGGCGAGCCTCGATCCCGCCGCGACGCGCGCCGTCGAGACCCTGATCGAGGGGTTCCACGCCGCCGACACCAAGATCGTCATGGCCACCCACGATCTGGGGCAGGCCCGGCGGATCGCCGACGACATCCTGTTCCTGCACAAGGGTCGTCTACTCGAGGCAACCGACGCGGCGGCGTTTTTCGAGAAACCCCAGACCAAAGAAGGCCGCGCATTCATCGCGGGCGAGTTGCTGTGGTAGCGCGCCTGACCCGACTCTTCCTCGCCCCGGCTATGCTGGCCGCGCTTCTCGCGCCATCGCCGGCCCTGCCCGCAGATAACGACCGCACGCTGCTGCTCGGCACCACAACCTCGGTCGATAATTCAGGCCTCCTCGGGCCCCTGCTCGGGGCGTTCCACGATGAGACCGGAATCGAAGTGCGCACGGTCGTTCGAGGTACCGGTGCGATCCTGCAACTCGGGCGCAGCGGGGATTTCGACGTGGTTTTGGTTCATCACCCCGAGGCGGAGGAAGCCTTCGTTGCCGGCGGTGACGGCACAGCCCGCCACCCGGTGATGACCAGCCGGTTCCTGATCGTCGGGCCCAGGGACGATCCCGCTGATGTGCGCAGCGCGGCGGACGCTGCCGACGCACTGGGGCGCATCGCAAACGGGAAATTCGATTTCATTTCGCGCGGCGATGAAAGCGGTACCAACGCTGCCGAGCGCGGCCTCTGGGGCCGCGCGGGCTTGTCACCCTGGACAGACCGTACCGGCTGGTACCGGGAAACCGGCGCTGGCATGGGCGCGACCCTGAACATGGCGAGCGTGCTGTCTGCCTACACATTCACCGAAAGCGGCTCCTGGACCAATTTTGCCAATCGCGGTGAGTTGACCATCCTGTTCGAGGGCGGATCTCATCTCGCCAATCCCTACGCCATCATTCCGATCAACCCCGAACGCCACCCCCATGTCGCGGCACAAGCTGCCAAAAGCCTCGTGGACTGGCTCACAGGACCAGTCGGCCAGTCCTTTATTGCGGCGTTCCGGGTCGATGGCACGCCGCCATTTGCACCCGTTCGTTGAACGGCGGCCGCCCGTGATTGACGCGCCCAGCCGATGTCGCCACGCTGGCGCCATGGCCAGAAATACTTCGTTCAAGGCGACGGTATTCGCGATCGCACTCATCGCCATGCTGGCGGGCGACGGCACTGTTCACGCACAAGACCGCCCATCGGAAAAACAAATGCCGTTCGTCGCGGTGACAACCATCACCAATAACGCGGAAATCCAGGCGATCATCGACGGCATGCGCGATGAACTTGCCAAGCGTGGGCGCTGGCCCGGTGACACAATCACCATCGAGATCGCCGATGCCGAGGCCGACACCGCGCGCGCTGCGGAACAGGTTCGCGCGTTCGTCCGGCGCGGCGCCGAAGTCCTGGTCGCCATCTCCGAGCCGTCGATCAAGGCTGCGGCGGCGGCGAATTCGCGCCTTCCGCTGGTGGTCGCCGGGGTCTCGCTTGAGACCGCAGAAGCACATAAGCGCAGCCGAAGGCGGCGGACAGTCACCGGAATCGTATCCGGCGACACCCACAACGAGCAGTTCGAATTAATCCGGAATCTCGCACCGAAAACCAAGACCGTCGCGGTGCCGGTCGATCCGATCGACGGAAATATTCAGGCGCGTTTGCGGAACCTGACCGCCGCCGCCCGACGCCAGGGGCTGACGATTATGGCCCTGCCGATTTCGGTATTGCAGAACGCCGTCAGCAACAGGATCTCCGAACTCGACCCGGGAACAAGCGTCATCCTCCTGGACAGAGGCCTGTTGCCTGCCGCCCCGGTCGAGGCACTCGCAGCTGCAGCGGAAACCCGAAAACTGCCCCTGTTTGCGACCGATGAAGACAGTGTGATCCGGGGTGCGCTCGCGGCCATGGTCGTGGAACCCTTCGGAATCGGTGTCCAGCTGGGCAATCTGGTCGCGCGTATTCTCGACGAACCAGCCGCCTCGCGTGCACCGTTCGAACGCGCCCGGGCTTCCCACCTGGTCGTCAACCAGGACGCGCGCGCGCGCGTCGATATCGCGGCCCTCGAGCGCGACACGTCACCGGGGCAACGTTCAATCGTGGATTGGGCCGATATTGCCGGGCCGCGGCCGCGGATCAAGCCGAGTGTGCCCGATCAACCGCCCCCGCTGGGTGTGGCCCGGGGGATCGATGTGCCAACGCCTCGTGTCAGGCCAGAGCCACCGTCACGCTGATCACGGCGACGCCCAATCGGCATGATCCGGCGCTGCATCGTGAACCACCATGCGTGGCACGAAACATGCTTCTCTTAAACAGAAGATGACTGTCGAATCGACGCAGAAAGCGCCGGAATTATGCCATTTTTCGCCAACACGGCCGAAATGACGCGGATCGTGCCCTACATACCGTTCGCGAAATGTACTACATACACAAGCATGAGCACTGAACTGTCTAAAAACGCGAAACCCCAGTTGGCATCAACCGAACCGGCATTGATCGACCCGTTTGCGCGGCCGATCGACTATCTGCGGGTCTCTGTCACCGACAGGTGCGACCTTCGCTGCGTGTATTGCATGGCGGAGGATATGACCTTCCTGCCCAAGGCCGAAATTTTGTCACTGGAAGAGCTGGACCGGCTCTGCAGTGCATTTGTCGATCTGGGTGTGCGGAAACTGCGCCTGACCGGCGGCGAACCCCTCGTCCGCAAAAACATCATGTGGCTGATCCGGCGCCTCGGCCGTCACCTCGATACCGGTGCCCTGGACGAGCTGACATTGACCTCGAACGGCACCCAGCTGGCGCGCTACGCCGACGAGCTCGCCGATGCCGGCGTTCGTCGGATCAACATATCCCTCGACACTCTCGACCCTGCGAAGTTCAAGGCCATCACGCGTTGGGGCGACCTCGATCAGGTGCTCAACGGTGTCGCCGCCGCCCGAAAGGCCGGACTGGCGATAAAGATCAACACGGTTGCACTGCGTGGCGTGAACGATGATGAAATTGATCGTTTGATAAATTGGTGCGGCGAATGCGATTTCGACCTGACCTTCATCGAGGTCATGCCGATGGGCGAGATTGGCGAGCAGCGGCTCGATCAGTATCTCCCGCTTTCGATGGTGCGCAGCGATCTTTCGGAGCGCTGGACCCTGACCGAGTCCGATCATTCGACCGGCGGACCGGCGCGCTATTTCGAATTGGCCGAAACAGGCCAACGATTAGGCTTCATCACCCCGCTGACCCACAATTTTTGCGAATCCTGCAATCGGGTGCGCCTGACCTGCACCGGCAACCTGTTCATGTGCCTCGGGCAAGACGATGCCGCGGATTTGCGTGCCCCCCTGCGGGCCAGCGAAGATGACGCACTCCTGACGGAGGCGATCCACGAAGCCATCGGCCGCAAACCGAAGGGCCATGACTTCGTCATTGATCGACGCCACAACGTCCCGGCGGTCGGCCGTCACATGAGCGTGACGGGCGGCTAGCCGCGGTAGCGTCCCGACATGTATTTCTCGGCTGGTACTTCGGGTATCGTCCACATCGTTATCGTGGCCGCCTCATTGGGGACCCTGCCCGCCATCGAACTGGCCTTCGGGGACCGGTTCGGTCGCGGCGCCACCCGCGACGTCCTTTCCTATGAGGAAAGCAACGAGTTCCAGAGCAAGTTCTCGACCGGCGCCCTGACCGATACACCCGGTGAGACCATCGAGGACGAGAACGCATCCGGCATAGACCCCGACGATGATATCGACAGCCTCACCAGCGGCGACTTCGGCTTCGACGAAGTCGGCGAATCGTCCCAGACGGATTCCCGCAGGGGATCACCCGACGCACTTCGCCAGCTGAACGAACCAGCCGGCGGCGCCGGAAAAGGCGAAGACCAGGCCAAGGAAGCCAGCCTCGAAGGTGATCTTGAGGACGAAGGCGACACGGGCGACGCCGAGGAAGCGGGCGAAGCGACACGTGAGATCATTATTTTCGTCAACCTCCGCCCCGAACCCGAGCCCGATCAGGAGGTGGTCGAAGCCGAGCCTGCGCGCCAAGCGGGCCCGACCGACACACCGGCCGCGATTGCAGCGGACACAGCGGGCGAAGCGCTCACCCAACTCGCCGCGCTCGACCCGGACGTACCGGAAATTACACCAGATGATTTTCGCGCCGGCGACCCGGATGCGCCCGCCGAAGGAGAGAGCTTAGTCGGACAGGAAAGCACGATCGACCCCACCAAGGCGGTCGCACCTGAAATCGCAGAAATTTCGGCATCCGGTGGCACCGCGGCAGCGAAGGTGGATGTCGAGGGCGGCCTCCCGGATTCGGTGCCGCTCGCAAACGAGAACACACTGGCCCGAACGCGGGCCACCGCCGCGATCAACCAGGACGAAGATCCAACCGGCGTGCCAGAAGCATCGGAGCAGACAACAGCGGTTCAGGCCGCCACCGGCCAGCCCGGCCTGCCCGACGCCGGCCCGGAAGTGAAACCGAAGAACGAGCCGGTCCCGGATGACATCACCGCCCAATCCCAACAGACCGTGGCGGTGCCGCTGAAAGGTGTCCCCGGCGCGTTAACCCCCGCGCCACAGCTCAAGGATCACCAGCAACTGCGCGAACCGGAAGAAGTCGGCACCTCGCTGGCGCGCATTGGATCCAAGCTGCCCGGCGTTACCGAGCAGGAAGACGGGCTCATCGGCCAGAACGAGGATACGGCCCAACAACAGGTCAAGATCGCGGAAGGATTGCAAGACGCACCAATCCTGGCCCGCAAATCGGAAGAAGTGAGAGATGGCGCGCCGGAAAGCGAGCTGGAGCGCGCGGAAAAATCCAAGGATTCCGACCTGTCCGGCACGGAAATCGCGGCGATAAAGCCGGGCGAGATTTTCCGTGCACCCGAAACCAACGAATTCGACCGGCCCGCATTGCGCGACGGCGAAGACGACCCGCTCGCCAAAGTCATCGCAGCGATCTCCGGCGAAGACGAAGCGCTCGCACGCGCCTTTTCGGACCCCAGCCCTTTCGACAAGATTGGCGGGCTTCCCGACCCCAGCACCCAGCGCACCAACGAAATCCTGGAGAAGGCCGCGGATGCCGGACTCGCGGCGGCACAGACGAAGCTCGCAAAACGATACGTCCTCGGCCTCGTCGACGGCAGCGATCCCGAGGAATTGGTCGAACTGCTTCGTAACGCCGCCGAACGAGGTGATCAGGAAGCTCAGCTCATGCTCGGGGCATTGTTCGCCGACGGACGCATCGTGCCCCAGGACACGGTCCAGTCGCACGTCTTCTTCGATCTGGCCGCAGCACAAGGCAGCGAAGAGGCGAACGAAATACTGCCGGTACTCGAACGCCAAATGGCGCCGAGAGAGATCGACGATTCCCGCCGACTGGCACGGGAATACAAGCGTCTGCTCGACGCGGTCGCACAACCGCGTGCACGGGGATCAAACGGCGACGGATTGCGCGATGAACTGCTCGACGCGGCGGCGGCCGGCAACACGGCGAAGATCGCCGAACTGCTGTCCCGGGGTGCCGACCTCGAGGGCAACGACACATCGGGCCGCACCGCGGTGATCAATGCTTCCTGGCGAGGGCGAACCGAAGTTGTCGACCTTCTTGTCGAGTTGGGCGCCGATTTCAACGTCACGGATTACGACGGCCGCACGGCTGTATCCTGGGCCGCAAGCAATGGTCACAACGATATCGTCCAGAAACTCGTCGAAGCCGGAGCGCGCACCAATGTAGTTGACGGCGATGGGCTCACGCCCCTCATGCGGGCGGCCTGGAACGGCCATGACACGATCGTGCGGCTCCTGATCGAATCAGGCGCGCGCGCAAGCATGAAGGACGAAAATGGGAAATCGGCACTGGATTACGCGTTCGAGGGCAAGCACCTCGACGTCGTACGCACGCTGCGTTCGTTCGGCGCCTAGCAGCACCTCATCGAAGCTCAATCTGATGCGCGAATGAGGCTCCGTCGGTGTAGGTGATCTGGCTGAACCCCAACAGCTTCGCCAGATCGAAGAACGTGAAGCGGTCGGATTCGGGCTGTTCCTGAAAAAACGGCGTGGCACGCGCGACGGCGGTCAGAATCGCAAACAAGCCCCGCGCCCGAAACAGCGTGTCGTAACTGTTGGCGTTCAGACCGGTGATGATGAGCTTCTCGGCCTCCGCACCCTTCGCGAAAATCGCAAACTGCGGCGGATACGGATTCTTCAGCATTTCGTTTGTCATGACCGTCACGAAACCGATGCGGCGCTTGCGGTCGCTACCCGGCAGAACCGGGACCCGGGCTTCGTAAATCTCGGATGTCGCGGGCGCGGGATAATAATAACCGACATGCCGGTCACCCGACTGAGCGACGGCCGACGCCCCAAGCGGCGACAGTGCGAATCCGGCGAACAATGTCACGGCCAACAAACGATAGAGCTTCATTCGCGTTCTTCCTTCGGAAACTGGAGCGGAACCTGTATCCGCAACACTTTGGTGTGACTCCGATCCCGTGACGTCGTTAGCGTGACTACGGCTGGTTTGTCACCATATCCCTACGATATACTGCATTTCCCCGGCCCGGCGGCCAAACCCTGTTACCCGCGTGCGAGACCGTGTCCCAAACAGCATCCGATAAGGCACCCGAAATTAAAGCCGATCGCATCGCGTTCGTTGCCGCGAATTTTGACGCCGCACAAGAGGCTCTAAAGAACCTGACCGAGACCTACGACAACGTCGCGCCGGAAGACGCCGACGTTGTCGTGGCGCTGGGCGGTGACGGGTTCATGCTGCAGACCCTGCGCCGCTTCATCGACAGCGGCGTGCCTGTGTTTGGCCTCAACCGGGGTTCGGTCGGCTTCCTCATGAATGAATTCAGACCCGAGGACCTGCCCAGTCGTCTGAAGAATTCGCAGGCTGTGACACTGCATCCGCTACAGATGATCGCCAAGACTCTCGACGGCAGCACCCAGGAATCGGTGGCGATCAACGAAGTCTCCCTGCTCCGCGAGACCTACCAGGCCGCCAAGCTGGAAATCCTGGTCGACGACGTCGTGCGCATGCCGGAGTTGATCTGCGACGGCGCGCTGGTCTCCACCCCGGCAGGCAGCACGGCTTACAACCTCTCGGCGCACGGTCCGATTATCCCGCTTAGTGCGGAAATCCTGGCGCTCACACCCATCAGTGCGTTTCGGCCACGGCGCTGGCGCGGGGCATTGTTGCCCCACGACGCCGATGTTGTGTTTCGCATTCTCGAAGCCGAGAAGCGGCCGGTCAGCGCAACCGCCGATGATTTCGAAGTGCGCAACGTGGTCGAGGTCTCCATTCGGGAGGACCGGACCCGCAGTTTCGAAATCCTGTTCGACCCCGAGACCAACCTCGAGGAACGCATCCTCAAGGAACAATTCGCACCGTGATGAGCGCCGGCAGCACTTCGATGCACGCCGGCAACGCCGAAAGGGTGGAACTCGAGCCACCGGATATTACGGCCTACCGTGCGGGAAACACCGGCATCCCCTATGTGACCAGCTTCGGCAGCGGTCGCCCCGGGCCCCATGCGGCGATCGTGGCGCTGACGCACGGCAATGAGATTTCGGGCGCGCTGGCCCTGGATCACCTTCTGCGCAACGATCTGCGGCCGGTAATCGGCACGCTCTCACTGGTGTTTGCCAACGTCGATGCCTATGCGGAATTCGACCCGCACAACCCCAATGCATCGCGATATATCAACCATGACATGAACCGGCTCTGGGCCGAGAACGCCGACGATGCCGTCGATCGTAAATCCATCGAAGGCAGGCGCGTGCAAGCTCTTCGACCGTTCCTCGAAACCGTCGACCTGTTGCTCGATCTGCATTCCATGCAGTCGGAAAGCCCGGCTCTCTTGCTCGCAGGACCAAGCGACAAGGGGCGGGATTTTTCGCGAAGTCTCTCGAGCCCCGCCGTCATCGTATGCGATTCAGGGCATGCCAACGGCACACGGCTACGGGACTTCCACGCGTTCAACACACCGGAAAAACCGCAAAAGTCAGTGCTCGCGGAATGCGGTCAGCACTGGAAACCCGGAACCGCGACGATGGCCATCGACACGGCTTATCGCTTCCTGCTGACACTCGGCATGACCACGGCGTCCGAAGCAGCCAACAACCTCCTGCCCGACAACATGCCGGCGCACTGGGTCGAGGTGACCGGAAGCTTCGTGCCGCACCACGACGGCGTGCAGTTCGTCGAGCCCTTCGTGGGCATGGAGGTGATCGCGGGTCGCGACACGGTCATCGCCCATGATGGCGTGGACCCCATACGCACACCCTATGACGATTGCGTTCTGATCATGCCGTCGCGCCGGCTGGTCGCCGGACAGACCGCGGTTCGCTTCGGTCGCCGCCACCTGTTCGAAGAACATGCCGATGTCTGACACGGGAACGGCACCAGAGGTAAACCCGGTCCGGCGCCTGACGCGGGCCGATTTGCCGATCTTTGCGCGGACGGTCGCGATCGCATTTATCGGCGGCGCGATATTCAACGCGCTCAATCTGCCGTTGCCCTGGATGCTGGGCGCGATGATGGCCACCGGTTCGGTGACGCTGATGCGGATCGAGACGAACATGGATGTTCGCCTGCGCACGCTGATGATCATCGTGCTGGGAGTTCTGCTCGGCAGCGCATTTTCGCCCGAAATCCTGGACCGCGCCGCGCTCTGGCCGATCACGCTCGTCTCTCTCGCCGGCTATGTGCTGCTTAGCACGGTGACGGGCTATCTTTACTTCCGCCTCGCCGGTTTCGAACCCAAGACCGCCTTCTTTTCCGGTGTACCCGGCGGGCTGAACGAGATGGTCACGCTGACCGGCGCGATGGGCGGCGACGAACGCCAGGTCAGCGTCGCGCACACGACGCGCATCTTCCTCGTGGTGATGATCCTGCCGTTCCTGTTTCGCCTGATCCAGGATTTCGAGCCCGGCCTGCGCACCTTCTCCGGCGACGGCGCACCGCTCACCATCGCCGATCTCGCATTGCTGGCGGGCAGCGCCGTTGCCGGGCTCTACGCTGCGCGTTTCCTGCGCCTCCCCGCACCACATCTGACCGGACCGATGGTGGCAAGCGCCGCCGTTCACTTGTTGGGCCTGACCCATGCCTCGCCGCCGGTCATTGTGGTGGCCGCCGCGCAAATCCTGCTCGGCGCTTCGGTCGGCGCGCGGTTCGCGGGGCTGACCTACCGCGACCTCGGCCGGGTACTGCGGCTGGGTGGGGTCGCGACAGTCATTTTGCTCACAATCACGAGTATCTTCGCCGTCGGGCTGCATGCGATCACCGGGATTCCATTCGAATCTCTTGTGCTCGCATTCTCGCCGGGCGGGCTGACGGAAATGAGCCTTGTGGCGCTGGCACTCAACGTCGACACCGCCTTCGTCGCCACCCACCATATCGTCCGCATCACGGTCGTCGTGATGATCGTGCCGTTCCTGTTCAAGATCATGCGCAAGCGCGGCCTGATCGATTAAGCAGGGCGCGCCGAGCCTAGCGAAGGAGCAACGGGCGGCGTATGTTTGGGCCAACAGGATAAATCACGGGGTAGAGACATGATCGTCGAACAGATCTGGACAGGAAACTCGGGCCGCAACTTCTTCTACATGGTCGCATGCGCGGAGACGGGCGAAGCGGTTGCGATCGATCCGATCGATCCGCCCAAATGCCTGGCCGTCGCCAAGGACAAGGGCTGGGATATCACCCGCGTCTTCAACACCCACGAACATGCCGATCATATCGCGGGCAACGATGACGTGATCGCGGCCACGGGCGCCAAGCTGATCGCGCCCTACAATGCCGGCAGCCGCATTCCCAGGGTCGACGAGGGCGTGCGCGAGGGTGACCATGTGAAGATCGGCAAGACAGTGGATCTCGAAGTCATCGAAACCCCCGGTCACACACCGATTCATATTTCGCTTTTTGGACATAACGACGAGCCGCATCTGCTGTGCGGCGACACGGTGTTCAACGCCGGCGTCGGGCATTGCCATACCGGCGATCCGAACGTGCTTTACGCCACCTTCCGGGACAAGATTGCCAAAATGCCGGACGGAACCCGGATCTACCCGGGCCACGACTACATCTCGAATAATCTGCAGTTCACGCTGGATCGTGAACCGGATAACGCCGACGCCAAGGCGCTTCTCGCAGACGTCGAGGGCCAGGACCCGGACGCCGCGCTGGTCACGACGCTGGGCACCGAGCGGAAAGTGAACACCTTCATGCGCCTCGACAGTGCGGGCGTGGTCGCAGGGATCAAGGAAAAGTTCCCGGACCTGCCGGACACGCCGAGCGACGAGGACATCTTCCTCAGCCTGCGCCTACTGCGCAACGACTGGTAGACGCTGGATTAGGATCCTAGAGAAACGCTCGTACGAGCATCACGCATCCGACCCCTGCGAGCCCGATAAATACCCAGCGCTGAAAGACGGCGACTGACAATCGATTGCGGATCATCTGGCCGGCCGTCATGCCCGCGATGGCGGCAACCAGCGCGACGACCACCGCCGGCCACAATCCGGCGTCGATGGGCCGGTTGAGGCTATATCCCAGCGCCAACGCGCCGGGGGCGACCAGCCCGACGAACCCGAGTGCCTGGATGAGTTCGTCTTTTTTCAGATCGGTCGCCTGCAGATAAGGCGCGCCGGGCAGCACAAAGATCGCCGTGGCACCGTTGATCAACCCGGTCACCAATCCGGCCGCCGGACTTGCCCAGGTTTCGGTTTTTTTGGGCACCCGGAACCGAACACCCGAGAGCCCGAACGCAGCGTAAAGAAAGAGCATGGTGCCGATCAGGGCGACAGCCGCCCGAGGATCAGCGCCCGTGATGACACCCGCCGTCGCGATCGTGCCGAGAACAACGGCGACGAGCATTGGCCAAATCCGGCGCAGAACAGCCAGCGTGTGCTTGCCCACAAACGACTGCCAGACATTGGTCAGGAATGTCGGCACGATCAGGATCGCCGCTGCTATGTCCGGCGCGATAATCGCGCCGAGGATACCCATCGAAATGGTCGGCAGACCAAACCCGATAACGCCCTTCACAGTGCCTGCAACACCAAATACGACACCAATGAGCGCCAGGCCGGCGAGATCGAATTCCATCCGGTACGCCTAGCCGATGACCTTCAGCCAATCGGCGAGCGCCTGGCCGATCTCGTCAGGTGAATCTTCCTGAATGAAGTGGGAACCCTTGACCTGCACCTCGGTCTGGTTCGCCCATGTTCGACAGAAGTCCCGGCTCGGGCCGTCACAGAGAATTGCACCCGGACTGGCGTCGACGAACAGTTTCGGCAGCTCCGACGTCGCCAGCCAGTCGGCATAATCGGCCATGATCTGCGTGACGTCCGCCGGCTCCCCGTCGATGGGAATCTGGCGCGGCCAGGTCAGGGTCGGACGGCGCGATTCACCGGGCTCCGTGAAGGGTCGGCGATACTCATCATGCTCCGCCTGGGTCAGGTCGCGCAGAATCGACCCCGGCAGCATCGTCTCGACGAAGAAATTATTCTCCAGCACCATCGCATCGCCCTTGGAAGAGCGCATAGCCTCGAACGCCGGCCGTGCCCGCTCCGGGAAATCCCCCCATGATCGCGGCTTCACCAGCGCCTCCATGTAGGCGATGCCCTTCATGACGTCCCGGTGGCGGTTCGCCCAATCGAAGCCGAGCCCGCTGCCCCAGTCATGGATCACCAGCGTGACGTTGCTGTTCACGCCGAGCTGATCGAGTAGCGCGTCGAGATATTCGCGATGCTCGACGAAGCGATACCGGTCCGGCCCGCTGCCGGGCAACTTGTCGGAATCCCCCATGCCGATGAGGTCGGGCGCAATACAGCGCCCGAAGCTCTCGGCATAGGGGATGATGTTACGCCACAGGTAACTGGATGTGGGATTCCCGTGCAGAAAGACGATGGGATCGCCGTCAAGCTTTCCGCTTTCCACATAAGCCATCCGATGGCCGTTCACGTCTGCGAACTTCTTCTCGGTCCAGGTCATATGACGTTCCTCGGGATGTGTTGTTCAGGGAATCAGCACCGTCGAACCGGTGGTGCGCCGCGCTTCGATGTCGCGATGGGCCTTCGGCGCATCCTTCAATTTGTAACGCTGCTTCACCTGGACCTTGACGTGGCCCTTCTTGATCGCCGCGAACAGATCATCGGCCCTGGCCATCGTTTCCTTGCGGCTCGTGGTGTAGTTCACCAGCGAACAGCGCGCGATGAAGGGCGAGCCCGTGTTGCCCGTTGCCGCGATATCCACCAACGGCGGCTTGCCCGATGCACTGCCGAAGCTGATGACCGTCCCGCGCAGGCGCACGCTGGCCATCGATTCTTCCCAGGTTTCCTTGCCGACGGAATCATAGACGCAGTGAACACCGTCGCCGTTGGTGAGCTCGCGGACCTTCTTGGCGAACTTCGGCCCCTTGCGCTTCACCACGATGGGATGATGGCAACCGTTGCGCTTGGCGAAGCGCGCCTTCTCTTCCGTGCTGACGGTACCGATCACCGTGGCACCGAGCGCCTTGGCCCACTGACACATGATGACACCCACGCCGCCGGCCGCCGCGTGCACGAGGATCGTGTCACCGCGCTTCACCTTGTAGGCATCGCGCAGCAGATACTGCGCGGTGATGCCTTTCAACAGGGACGCTGCGGCCGCCCGATCATCAATATATTTGGGTATCGGAATCAGGCTGGCGACCTTGGCCACACGCCGTTTCGAATAGGCATCAAACGCCTGACCACCGATATAGCCGACCCGATCGCCGACTTTCAGGGCCCGCACGCCGGGGCCCACCGCCTCGACCACGCCGACCGCCTCGTTGCCCATGCCGTTGGGTAGCGGCATGGGATAGAGACCTGTGCGCCGGTACGTGTCCGCGAGGTTGAGGCCAATCGCGGTATGGCGCAGGAGCACCTCGCCTCGCCCCGGTGCAGGAACCTCAACGGTCTCCCACTTCAATTCGCCAGGGCCACCGTTCTTGTAGATCCGAAATGCGTTCGTCTTCATGGCTTTCTCCAAAATTACTGTCGTTGGATTTGTTGTCAGGATGCGCGCTGGTAAAGCTGCACAAGATTTCCATCGGGATCGCGGAAGGTGACCGTCTTGCCGTGGTCTCCCATATCGCGTTCGCCGAGAATTTCGCCGCCTGCCGCGGCAATCGCAGCACCCGCTGCTGCGGCGTCCGGCACCTCGAACACCACCGTCGCGCCGACCGCGCCATCGGGGGCCTCTTCGGTCGAACTCAGCGCGAAATTCACGCCACCCGCCTTGAGCTGAGCCCACTTGCCGCCATCCTGGAACATCAGATCCAGGCCAAGCGTATCGCGATAAAATGCGATGGCCCGATCCATATCTCCGGTGACGTAATAGGCATTCTGAAGTTTCTCGACGGTCATCAAATTCTCCTCCGACGTGGTCGTTATTCTAACGCCCGGCGCGAAACACCACGGACAAATTGTTGACCGGCATCTCGATAACCTGATCCAGCGCCAGTCCCGCTTCATCAGCGGCGTCACACACCTTGGACAGATCGCGCAAACCCCATGCGGGGTTTCGCCCACGTAGTGAGCGATCGAACGCCGCGTTGCCATCAGATGTAAACGCGCCATCCCGATTGAACGGGCCGTAGAGAAACAGCACACCTTCCTCCGGCAGAATGCGCGCCGCCCCGGCGAGAAGCCCGAGGCAAACGGACCATGGCGCGATGTGGATCATGTTCACGTTGTAGATCATATGGATCGGCGGGCCGGGCCAATCTCGTTCGACGGGCCATGTCGCGGCCCCGACATCGAGCGCGACCGGCGCGCGCAAGTTCGGCAGATCAAGCCCGGAGAACCGCGTGCGCATGATCTCAATACGATCCGGATCATATTCGCTCGGCTGCCATACAAGCGACGCGAAGGCTGCGGCAAAGCTGGTTGCGTGCTGCCCCGCGCCGCTGGCGATTTCGAGGACGCTCCCATCCTCCGGCACGAACTCACGCAGCACGACGAGAATATCGTCCCGATTGCGATCCGCCGAGGTCAGCTCGGGTGGCATATCGATCACGTCACGGCCTTCAGTTCCCGCTGCACGCGCTGATGCAGATCGAATGTCTCATGGTCCTCAATGCCGTGATCTTCCAGCGCATCGACCAGGAGCGAGAGATACTCATGACAGGTACCGCGGGTACCCAACGCCGTCGCGATAATCCGTGCGGAAATCTCGACCGGCAATTGCCCGGCATAGTTCTGATGCCCCCGGTTTGCGACGAACCCGAGCGCCCAGACCTTACCTACATCCGTATCCGCCTCAGCCCAGGTCGGCACATAAACACCGCCGCTCATCTCGCGCCGCCACAGGGCATCGAGAATCTCTTCCCGGCCAGCTTCAGGTAGGCGAAACACCACACCGGCACAGGTGCCCCCGGGCTCCAGCGCCAACCCCAGACCCGGGCGCTCGAATGACCCGCGGGCGCGAATGGTCCAGAAACTGAACGCCCTGCGATACGCCAGAAGCGTAGCGGTGCGGGTCTCAGTGGGCTCGAAGCGCGGATCCCAGATTAGCGATCCGGCAGCAAACACCCACAGCGAGTTCGGATCAGGTGACGCCGCGATGGTCTCGTGCAGATTCGCGGTGCGTTTCTCGTCACTCCATTCGACGAACGATGTGGGTGGCGGATTGACGGGGTCATTCGGCATTGGAAATCCGTACGCGGTGCGAACCATTCAAGAGAAAGTCGGGGCGGTTTAGCGCGGAGCCTGCTATTCTTCCATTCAAAGAAAAACCCTTGGAGAGAGATACTATGTCTGGCGACAATCTGAAGTCACACACCGTCGGTTGGATCGGCACCGGTAAAATGGGCTACCCGATGGCTGGCCTGCTGATCGCAGCAGGCGCGGATGTCAAAGTCTACAACCGCACCGCCGCCAAGGCCGAGCCCCTCGGTGTCGAGGTGGTCGCCAAACCTTCTGACCTGGCTGACCGGGACATCGTCTTCACGATTGTCACCGACGACACCGCGATCCGCGAGATGATCACCGGGCCCGACGGCGTCCTGTCCGGATCATCCCTGCCGAAGATCGTCAGCGACAGCTCGACCATATCGATCGAAACATCCAAGGACATGCGCGCCGCGTGCGAGGCCAAGGGCGTCATGTTCCTGGCCACGCCGATCAGTGGCAACGGGCATGCGGTCGCCGCCGGCAAGGCGACACTGGGCGTTTCGGGTCCGCGCGAGGCCTACGATATCGCGCGTCCCTATATCGCAGCACTCGGCCGCGCCGAGACCTATATCGGCGAAGGCGATTCATCGCGCCTCGCGAAACTGGCGCACAACGTCATGCTCGGTGTTGTTGCGCAGTGCATGGCCGAGATTACAGTGCTTTGCGAGAAGGGCGGGATCGAACGCCACGCCTTCCTGAACTATTTCAACAACAGCGCCATGTCCTCGATCTTCACCAACTACAAGGCCCCGGCCCTGGTGAACCTCGACTACACCGCGACCCACACCTCGAAGATGCTGCGCAAGGATCTCGATCTCGCGCTGGCCGAGGCCCACGACCTCGAAGTGCCAATGCCGGTAACGACCCTGACCCGTGAACTGGTCCAGACCCTGATCGGGGCCGGCCATGGCGAGGATGATTTCGCCGCGCTGATCGAGATGCAGGCGCGCGCCGCCGGCTATGAGATCAAGGCCGAGAATGTCGAGGTTGATGACGGCCTGAAAGACGCCGCCGAATAACACCAACGAGACACCAACAATGACCAAGACCCTCATCAAGGGCGGCACCATCATTTCGATGGACCGCAAAACCGGTGACTTCGCCAAGGGCGATATTCTCGTCAACGGCAGCGAAATCGAGAAAATCGGCAAATCGATCCGCTCGCCGGGCGCAAAGGTCATCGATGCGACCGGCATGATCGTCATGCCCGGGTTCGTAAATGCCCACCTGCATACCTGGCAGACAGGCATTCGCGGTGTTGCCGGAAACTGGTCGATTCCCGAATACCTGCACCAGATGCACGCCACGATCGCCCCGCGCTACACGGCGAAGGATACATATCTCGGCAATCTCGTCGGCGCCTTGAACCAGATCAATCTGGGAGCCACCACGATATTCGACTGGTGCCACAACAACTCAACTCCCGCCCATTCCGACGCCGGTGTTCGGGGGCTACAGGAATCCGGAATCCGGGCCCTGTTCGGCCATGGTTCGCCCAAACCCGACGCGGCAAAAGGCGCCAGGCATTTCAGCGAAATACCGCACCCTCGAAATGAGCTGGAACGCCTCCGCAACAATGTGCTTTCCAACGACGACGCTCTGGTCACGCTGGCCATGTCGGCACTCGGCGTCGATTTCTCCACATGGGAGGTCGTTGAGCATGACTTCCGGCTGGCCAAGGAACTCGACCTGATTATCAGCACCCATGTCTGGGGCGCGCCCAATCGTCTGAATCCGGACGGCTACAAAAAACTCGCAAAACTCAAGTTGCTCGACCGCCGGCACAACATGGTCCACGGCAACTACCTGTCGGACGCCGAACTCAAGCTCCTCATCGATTGCGGTGCCTCCACAACAATTACTCCCGAAGTCGAAATCCAGATGGGTCACGGCAATCCCCTGATCGGGCGTGTGCGCGCACTGGGCGGCAAGCCGAGCATCGGTATCGATGTGGAATGCAACATCTCCGGTGACATGTTCACAGTGATGCGCATGGCCATGCAGCCACAACGTCTGCTCGACAACCAGGCGACGTTCCGGAAAACCAAGGCCATGGTGGGAAGCCTTTCGATCGAACCACGTGAAGCGCTTGAATGGGCGACCATCAACGCCGCACGGGCGATGGGCCTGGACAAGAAAGTTGGCTCACTGAAGCCCGGGAAACAGGCCGACATCATCCTGATCAACGGGAATGATCTGAACCTGTTCCCGGTCCACAACCCGATCGAAAGCGTGGTCTTCCAGGCCCATGGCGGAAACGTGGACACGGTCATGATCGCGGGTAAAATCCAGAAGCAGAACGGCAAGCTGAAGTATCGTGGCCTGCGCGGCAAGATGGACGAACTCGCCAAATCCGGCCGGCGTATCCTCAAGGGCATCAAGCTCGCGGCCTAGTGCCGGATATACCGTATGACCGCATGGTGATGTATCATGACGTCTTCCTGATTGGAGACGATGATGCCTGACGATACAGCCCCGCGTCCGAATTCGCCCGAAGCGCGCGATGCCGCATCGGTTATCCACCCGCTCACCAACCTGAAGACGCATCTGGACAAGGGTCCTGTCGTCATCGAGGAGGGCAAGGGCGTTTGGGTCACGGACATCCATGGGAAAAAATATATCGAGGGGATGGCGGGCCTGTGGTGCATCTCGCTCGGCTACGGGCAGGACCGACTGGTCAAGGCCGCCGCCGACCAGATGGCGCGCCTGCCCTACTATCATCTGACGAACCACAAGAGCCATTCGCCGGTGATCGACCTGGCGGAGAAGTTGCTGGAAATTGCACCCGTCCCGATGTCGAAGATCTGGTTCGCCAATTCCGGATCCGAGGGCAATGACAGCGCCGCGCGGATCGTCTGGTACTATTGGCATGCGATGAGCAAGCCCGAGAAGCGCAAGATCATCGCCCATCAACGCGCCTATCACGGCAACACGATCGCCTCTGCAAGCCTGTCGGGCCTGTACTACAACCATGCCTCTTTCGGACTGCCGCTCGATGGTTTCCTGCACGTCACGCCGCCACACCACTATCGTTATGCGAAGCCGGGCGAGAGCGAGGAGGATTTCGCAACTCGCCTCGCCGACGAGCTCGACGCGCTGATCGAGGCCGAAGGCCCCGATACGGTGGGGGCATTCTTTACCGAACCAATCATGGGCTCGGGTGGCGTGATCGTGCCGCCGCCGACCTATTACGAGAAGATACAGGCCGTTATCCGCAAGCATGACCTGCTGCTCGTCGCGGACGAGGTCATCACGGCCTTCGGGCGCACAGGCAACATGTTCGGCACCACCACGATGGGCCTGGAGCCCGACATGCTGGTCTGCGCGAAGGGCCTGTCGAGCGCCTATATCCCGATTTCCGCGCTGATGGTGAATGCCCGCGTGTTCGACGTGATCGCCGAAGAAAGCGACAGCGTCGGCGTGTTCGGGCTGAGCTTCACCTATTCCGGGCATCCGGTGTCGGCTGCCGTCGCCCGCGAAACGCTGCGGATTTACGAAGACGAAGACATCGTCGGTCATGTCCGGGCAATGGAGCCGCACTTCATGGGTGGGCTCGAAGCGCTGCTCGAACACCCGCTCGTCGGCGAGGTGCGCGGCAAGGGTCTGGTTGCGGGCGTGGAACTTGTTCGCGACAAAGAGACCGGCGAGGCCTTCGATCCGGCAATGGGGGTCGGCGATTATTGCAATCAGCGCGCCGAGGAACACGGCCTGATCGTGCGCGCGATCGGGGATACGATATCGTTCTGCCCGCCGCTGATTATCAACAAGGACGAGATCGCGGAAATGATCACGCGGTTCAAACGCGCACTCGACGACACGCTCGCCATGCTGCGAGACCAGGGAAAAATCGATGTCTGACAATCTCGCAGCCCTGACCGCCGCCCAGCTCAGCGACCTGTATGCCAGCGGCGATGCCTCGCCCGTCGACACAACACAGGCCGTGCTCGACCAGATCGAGGCCCATAATCCGACGCTGAACTGCTTCTGCCTGATCGATGGGAATTCCGCACTGACCACCGCCCGAGAATCGGAAGCGCGCTGGCAGAAGGGCGAGCCGCTGTCCGCCATCGACGGCGTCCCGGTTTCGATCAAGGACCTGACCCTCACCAAGGGCTGGCCGACAATGCGCGGGTCGCGCACCGGCAACCCGGACGGCCCGTGGGACGAAGATGCCCCGGCAACGGCCCGCCTGCGCGAGGCCGGCGCGGTTCTCACCGGCAAGACCACGACACCCGAATTCGGCTGGAAGGGCGTGACCGACAACCCGCTGACCGGGATCACGCGAAATCCGTGGAACCCCGAGCGCACACCGGGGGGGTCGTCCGGCGGCGCATCGTCGGCCTGCGCATCCTTCATGGGCCCGCTGCACCAGGGCTCTGACGCGGCCGGTTCGATCCGGATTCCCGCGGCCTTCGCCGGCATCTTCGGCCACAAGCCGACCTTCGGGCTGGTGCCAAACTATCCCCTGCCCGGCCATATCGGCAATCTGGCCAACATGGGTCCCCTGACCCGGACCGTGACCGACGCGGCGTTGATGCTGAACATTCTGGCCAGCCCGGATTCACGCGATTCCATGGCGGCACCCGCATCGGCCCAGAACGAAAACTATCTGAACGCCCTGGACGCGGGCATCGAAGGCGTGCGTATCGCCTATAGCCCGACCCTTGGCGAGAATGGCTGGGCGGATGACGATGTCGCCGCCGCCGTCGCGGCCGCCGCCGAGACCCTGCGTGAACTGGGTGCCATCGTCGAAGAGGTCGATCCCGACATACCGCCGGTCCGACCGATCATCGAAGTCATCTGGGCCGCCGCGGATGCGTGGCTGGTCGACCAGATCCCCGCCGAAAAACACGCGTTGATGGACCCCGGTCTATTGGCCATCGCCGAAGAGGGTCGCAAGCTGAGCGTCACCGACCTGGTCGGCGCGCATGCCGCCCGTGTCGAACTCGGCAATCGGATGGCCGTTTTCCACGAGAACTATGACCTGCTGCTGACCCCGCAGATGCCGCTCGAGGCGATCGAGGCCGGCAAGACCGTCCCGGACGGGCGGGACATGGACCAGTGGGTCGACTGGTGCCCCTTCACCTATCCGTTCAACCTGACGATGCAACCGGCTTGTTCCGTGCCGTGCGGGCTGGGTGACGAGCGGCTGCCCATCGCGTTCCAGCTTGTCGGACGCCATTGGGAAGACGCGCTGGTACTCAGGACCGCACGGGCATACGAGAAAGCCCATCCGTTCGCCGCAGCACCTGGCTACATCTAGATAATTTAGACCGCGGGAAGCCCGGCGGGTTTCCGATCACGCCACGGCATTGCGGTCTCAAGCTGCGCTGAAAGCCGGAACAACGTCGCCTCGTCCGCAAATCTTCCAACGGCCTGGATCGATACCGGGAACCCTTCATCTGTCGTCCCCACAGGCAGGCTGATCGCCGGCTGGCCGGTCAAATTGAACCAGACCGTAAAGGGCGAGAACGCCGCCACCCGGTCCCAGTACTCATCCGCATCGTCCATCATCATGTCGAGCCAGCCCAGTTTCGGCGGCATGTGACCGAGCCCCGGGGTCAGCAGAACATCATAGGTCTCGTGGAATGCCGCCATCCGCCGGCCGGCCTGATGCATCCGGCCCTGCGCCAGGAACACGTCATAGCCTGTGACGCTCTCGCCCTTCTCGGCCGTGGCGGCCACAACATTTTCGACCTCGCCGGGCTCCGGCAAACGGCCTTTGGTCGGATGCAATCGGATGGTCTGGGCCGCGTTCGATGCCATCAGGGTGCGGAAAATTTCCTGCATTTCGCCATTGTCGAGCGGCGGGTCCGCTTCGAC
>JABJEK010000068.1 GCA_018702955.1 Rhodospirillaceae bacterium
CGTCGTAGCACTCATGCTCGAACTTCACCCCGCGCTTATCGTGAAGCTCGGTGATGATGTATTCCATCTGCTTGAAGGTGTTGGTGAAGATGAAATCGTCGGTCATCTCCAGATAGGGTTTTTCCCAGTCGTATTTCCATTTCTCGTAGCGACCGGCCAGACCAAAAATACCGAAGTTCATCGAGCCCATGTTGAAGGAGGTGACTTCGGGTTCCGCGACAACGGCTGCGGCGATTCGCTCGTCCACGGTCATGCCCAGGCCGCCGCCGGTGGTGATGTTCACGACTGCGTCGGTGTTCTGCTTGATCCGGGGCAGGAATTCCATGAACACGTCCGGGTCGGGTGTCGGCTTACCGTTCTCCGGGTCGCGGGCGTGGAGATGGATAATCGAGGCGCCGGCCTCGGCCGCCTCGATCGAGGCCTGCGCGATCTCGTCCGGCGTGATCGGCAGATTGTCCGACATGGTCGGCGTGTGGATCGCGCCCGTGATCGCGCACGAAATGATGACTTTGGTTTGTTTCGCCATGGAATTCCCCCTGAGGTCGAAGTTCGTTTTGTTTTCGTTGGCCCGATATTGGCCGGATTTGGCCGCCAGGACCATTCGTGTTGTTGGCAGCGAGCCTACAATCGCGGTCAGGCCAAGTCCAGAAATGGACGCGCCTTATCCCAATTCGAAGGAAGTGATACCGAACATTCCCGGGAAACGCATCGTCGGCGCGAGGCCCCGATACATGCGCACCGTTTCGAACACGCGTTCGAGGCCCAGCCGTTCGCACATCTCGAGCGCATCGTCGTTGGCGAAGGGGGGGTCGAGATAGATCTGGTCGGCGCCGGATTTCGCGACGAGGCTACGGACCAGCCGTTCGGCTGTCTCCGCGTCGTCGGCAAAGAGCGGTCCGATCTTGTGACCTTCACGGCATGGCCGGATAACGCCATAGCCGCTGATGTCGCCGTTTGTAACGGCTGCAACACCCAAATGCCCGGAGGCCGAGAGCCAAGCGTCCAGGAAACGCTCGCGCGATGACGGGAAGAATTCCCTGTCGTAGGTCTTGATCGCGGTGATGTGTTCGGCATCGATCTCCACGAGATCATCGCTGTTGTCGTCAATCGACGTGAAGCCCGGATTGCCGCCAAACCGGAAACTGCGATGGGTCTTGAAGAACCCGGCTTTCCGGTAGGTCATTTCCTCTTCAACGACGGCATCGAGTCCGATCACCACACGTCGATCGATCTTGTCCGTGACAAACTGCCACAATGCCAGCCCGATCCCCCGGCCACGAAAATCGGGATGCACGATATAAAAGCCGAGAAACGCGAAGCCTCGCTCGTGTCTGACCACGGACATGCACGCGACCATTTCGCCATTCAGCCGCGCTGTCCAAAACCCTTCCGGGTCTGCCGCCCAGAAGCATTCGGCGTCGTTCAGTCCGGGGTTCCATCCTTCGCGCGCGGCCCACTCGATCATAATGTCGAGGTCCTCGCGCTCAGCGCGGAAAATCTCGATTTCATTTTCCATGTTCATGGCTCATTTTCCCCATCGTAGGGCTATAGGGTCGAGATCGGTTGCAAGATCGAGAAGCGTCGTGCGCACTTCGGGTGCAAGCGGCGCTATCGGATGACGGCAGAAGTCCGACTTGATCACGCCACCCGCCTTCATCACCGCCTTGGCCGCGCGGAAACCGCACAGCCGGTTTTCATGGTTGATCACGGGCAGAACCCGTTCGTAGATATCCTTCGCCGTATCCCGGTCTCCTGCGAGGTGGGCAGCGATCGCCGGGCGGACGAGATCGGGGATCATCGCCGAGGTCATGCAGCCGGTGGCACCCGCATCGAGGTCGGCCAGCAGCGTGATGCCTTCCTCGCCGTCGAACGGGCCTTCGATGGCCTCTCCACCCGCGGCGATCAGCGCGCGCAGCTTGTTGGCGGCCTGGGCGCACTCGATCTTGACGCATTTGACGGCATCGATTTCGCGGGCCATCCGGACCAGCAGGTCCACCGGCAATTCCGTCCCCGATAAAGGCGCGTCCTGGACCATGATCGGCAATCCGGCGTCGCCGGCGGCGGCGAACTGCGCGATGATCTGGTCGGGTGTGCCGCGCAGCAGGGCACCGTGATAGGGCGGCATCAGCATGATCATTGCCGCACCGAGTTCTGCCGCCTGGCGCGCCCGGGCGACGACGATGTCGGTGGCGAAGTGACTGGCGGTGACGATCACCGGGACCCGGTCTGCCACATGTTCCAGCGAGAGCCGGGTCAGCTGGTCGCGCTCGTCATCGGACAGCAGGAATTGTTCGGAGAAGTTGGCGAGGATGCAGATGCCGTCGACGCCCTGATCGATCATGCAATCGAGGACACGTTTCATCCCCTCAAGATCGATCTCGCCGGTTTCGGTAAAGGGCGTCGGGGCGACGGGCCAGACGCCGCTATATTCGTGTGAGATGCTCATGGGTGCTTGATACCAAGCTCTTGCGCATATGCCCATGGTTGACAGTGTCTTGGGCCGGGACGTTCAATGTGTCTTCTTCACGAAAGGGATCAGGCCATGGGCGAGACGCTTTTCACCAATGTCTCGGTGATCGACGGGACGGGGGCCGAACCGTTCGATGGGGCGGTGCTGGTCAGGGGAAATCAGATCGCGGCGGTGACGCGTGGGGACACGCCAGAAGCCGGTGATGCGGATATCGTCGATGGCGGCGGCGCCACCTTGATGCCCGGACTGATCGACGCTCACGCCCATCTGAGTTTCCTCGATTCTGCCACCCTGGGAGATATCAACGCGCAGTCGGCCGAGCGCCATATACTCGAAACCGCCAAAAACGCGCGCAAGATGCTGGACCACGGCTTCACCAGCATGTTCAGCGGCAGTTCTGCCCGGGACAATCTCGAAGTGGCGTTGCGCGATGCGATCAACGCCGGCGACATACCGGGGCCGCGGCTGAAGGCGGCGACCCGGCAGATGACGGTCACGGGCGGGTTCGGTGACATCGGCCGCGAGGATGCGTACTCGCTGGTCCTCGACGGACCCGATGCGTTCCGCGATGCCTGCAGGGCTGCGGCACGCGCGGGCGTGGACACATTCAAGATCGTGCCGTCGGCCATGGGTAGCGGCCCGGATCCGCTGGCGGAAGACACCGCCATGTCGGATGACGAGGTGGTTGCCGTGTGTGAGGTGGCCAGGCAGCGCAACCGGATGGTCGCGGCCCATGCGCGTTCTGCCGAAGCGGTGAAGATGTGCGTGCGCAACGGCGTTCAGGTGATCTATCACGCCACTCTGGCCGACGATGAAGCCCGAGACATGCTCGAATCCGAGCGCGACCGGGTGTTCGTCGCACCCGCCATGGGTTTGCCCTATGGCCGCCTGACCGAGGGCGAGAAATATGGCGTCAGCACGGATGACTTCACCCGGGCGCGGGCGGAAAAGGAAATCGAGACCGTGAGTGCCACGATGGCCGACTTGCGCAAGCGGGGCCTGCGGGTGCTGCCGGGCGGGGATTACGGCTTCAAGTGGAACCCGCATGGCCGCAACGCCCGTGATCTGCAGATGTTCGTCGAATTGTTCGGATTCACGCCGCTCGAAGCTATTCAGGCGGCGACGCAGGCCGGCGGCGAACTCATGGGTGAACCGGGCCGGCTCGGCCTGATCGCGGAAGGTACGCTCGCGGATTTGGTGTTGATCGATGGCGATCCGGTCAAGGACATCTCGATCCTGCAGGATACGGAACGTTTTCTGGCGATCATGAAGGACGGCGCGTTCCACAAGAAACCAACTGAAAAACCGGCAGGACAACAGGTCGCTGCCGAATAACAAGAGTTTCGGCCGGGATGACCGGCCAAGGGGGAAGAGACAATGAAACTGGTGACATTCACGACTGGCGGCGGGGCGCCGCGCGTCGGCGCGCTGAGCGAAGACGAGACACGGGTTGTTGACCTCGCAGCAGCCGACAATCAGCCGTATTTCCAGACCATGCTGGCCCTGATCGAGGCGGGCGATCCCGCAGTCGCGCGGGCCCGCGAAATCGTCGCTGCGTCGGGCGACAATGGAGGTGGCGGTGCGGTGTTTTCATTCGCCGATGTCGAGCTTTTGACACCCGTTCCACAGCCACCGCAAATCCGTGATTTTCTGTGCTTTGAGAGACACTTACTGAATTCATTTGATATGTTGCGCAAGAAGAAGGCGCAAGCCGAACCGGACCCGGAAGAGGCCCTCAAGCGCTTCGAGAAAGAAGGCGCGTTTGCCATTCCCCAGATCTGGTACGACCAGCCGCTTTTCTACAAGCCGAGCCGCCTCGGCGTGATCGGCACGGGCACGGATGTCATCTGGCCGTTTTTCTCCGAAATGCTCGATTACGAGATGGAATTCGGGTGCTGGCTGGGCAAGGGCGGGAAGGACATCGATGCGAAAGACGCCACGGACATGATCTTCGGCTATTCGATCTTCAACGATATCTCCGCGCGCGATACCCAGGCCTACGAGATGCCGGCCGGTTTCGGGCCCGGCAAAGGCAAGGATTTCGATACCGGCAACATCATCGGACCCTGCATCGTGACCGCCGACGCGTTCGACCCCTACAACGCCGAGTTGATCGTACGGGTCAATGGCGAGGAGCGCTCGCGCGGCAATTCAGGCGAGATGTATCACAAGTTCGAAGACTGCATCGCCCATACCTCACGCGCCGAAACGGTATATCCGGGGGAGTTTTTCGCGTCGGGGACTGTCGGCTGGGGCTGCGGGCTCGAGCATGACAAGTTCCTCTCCGATGGTGACGTTATCGAACTCGAGGTCACCGGGATCGGCGTATTGAAGAACCGCGTGGTCAAGAAATAGACCGAATGCGCGTTCTGTTCGCCGCAGGACAGATATTTCGAATTGATATAGCTCATGGCCATCGCTGCGTCCGGTCCGGACAGTGGTTGCGATCGTGGGGGCATGTGCGCCTTTGACATCCAACAAATAAACGGGGGCAACGATGGACGAGATATTCATACAATCCGAGGAACAGCGGGCGATTCTTGAATCAGTGCGGCGGTACGTCGAAGAGGAAGTGACGCCACGCGCGGCGGAACTCGATGCCGAGACGGATCCCGAAGCGGCCTTTTCCTGGGAGATCGTCGAGGCTGCGGACAGGATGGGATTGCGCACCATGTCCCTGTCGGAAGAACTCGGCGGCATGGGAATCGATTCGACCACAACGGCAATGGTGGTCGAGGAACTTGCGCGCGGTGATCTCGGTATTTCGGTGGTCTTTGCCCAAACCCTGAAAATTGCCGCGATCATGGAGAAGGCATTCAACGACGATCAGATACAGCGTTCGCTGGTGCCGTTCGTCGAAGATCCGCGCGCCGTTCTATCGATTTGCATCACGGAGCCGGATAGCGGATCGAATGGCGTGTTGCCGCATTCCACGCCTCTCAAGACCCGGGCGGAAAAGGTCGACGGCGGCTGGCTCGCCAACGGCATGAAGCACTTCATCTCCAACTCGAACCGCTCGCGTTTCTTCATGGTTTTCATGCAAACGGACCCATCGAAACCGATGACCGAAGGGGTCTCCTGCTTCCTTCTCGAGCGCGGTCACCCGGGATTTACCGTCGGCCGCGTGCACGACAAGATGGGCGAACGGCTGGCCAACAACTCGGAGCTGTTTTTTACCGATTGCTTCATTCCCGACGAGAATCTGGTTGGGGAGCCGAACCAGGCAATGAAGACGCTCGGCGCCTTCATGCCGTCGAGCAATGCCTATGCCGCCGCCAGTATTCTCGGGGTTGCCGTCGCGCTCTACGAGAAATCACTCGACTGGGCCCAGACACGCGTACAGGGCGGAAAGCGTCTCATCGAGCATGACGGGATCAGGGCTCAGATCGCCGAGATGAAGATGCTGATCGATGCGTCACGCGCTTACGTTCATCTGGCGACGACGTGTTCGGACAATCAGGAAGACGGCTGGGATCCGACGCTCGGCGCCCTTCCGAAGGCCATGGCGTCCCAGGCGGCCTGGAAGATCGCGACCTGGACCCTCGAGATTCATGGCGGCCACGGCTACATGAAGGAGGCGGGCGTGGAGAAGCTGGTTCGCGATGCGGCCGCATTCCTGCATTCCGATGGCGTGAATCGGACCCTGTTCCTGCGCTCGGCCAACTTCCTGGAATGGTAAACTGCTGATAGCGTTTCACCGTCCCGACTGATCGGGACGGTGGACGTTTGCAAACAAGAACGAGGAGAAGGGCCGGCAGGTGCCGACTCCCGGGGGGAACATGATGGACGAAATTTTTATCCAGACCGAAGAACAGCGCGCCATTCTGGATTCGGTGCGACGCTTCGTAGACGAAGAAGTCACACCGCGTGCTGCCGACCTCGACGCGCAGACGGACCCGGAGGACAGTTTCTCCTGGGAGATCGTTGAGGCAGCCGATGCGTTCGGCCTGCGGACGATGAGCCTGTCGGAAGAGTATGGCGGTATGGACACCGACATGCTGACGACGGCCATGGTGATCGAGGAACTGGCGCGCGGCGACCTCGGCATCTCTGTCGTTTTTGCCCAGACGCTCAAGATCGGAAAGCACATGGAACGGGTGCTGAACGAGGAACAGCGCGCGCGCACCCTGATCCCGTTCCGCGACGACCCACGCGCGATTCTCAGCATCTGCGGTACCGAACCCGAGAACGGCTCGAACGGGATCGTCGGCTATCCGGCATCCTATACCACACGCGCGGTGAAGACCGATGGTGGCTGGATCGCGAACGGGATGAAGCACTTCATCTCCAACTCGAACAGGTCGCGTTACTTCCTTGTGCATATGCAGACCGATCCTGAGAAGTCGATGCTCGACGGGGCGACGGTCTTCCTGCTCGAACGCGGGCATCCGGGTTTCACGGTCGGGCGCGTCCACGACAAGATGGGCGAGCGTCTCGCCAACAACTCCGAGCTGCTGTTTACCGACTGCTTCATTCCGGACGAGAACGTGGTCGGCGAGGTTCATGAGGGGCACATCATCCGGCGCACATTCGGTCCGTCGAGTAACATTTTCGCCGCCTGCAGCATCCTCGGCGTAGCGGTCGCGCTCTACGAGAAATCACTCGACTGGGCCCAGACACGCATACAGGGCGGCAAGCGGCTGATCGAACATGATGGGATCAGAGCACAGATCGCGGAAATGAAGATGCTCATCGATGCTTCACGGTCATACACACACAAGGCCGCGCATCTCGCCGATCACCCGGATGAGGGCTGGGACCCGTCGCTTGGCTCGTTGCCCAAGGCGATGGCTTCGCAGGTGGCGTGGCAGATCGCGACCTGGACCCTCGAGATCCATGGCGGCCACGGTTACATGAAGGAGGCGGGCGTGGAAAAGCTGGTGCGTGATGCGGCTGCCTTCCTGCATTCGGACGGGGTCAACCGGGCGCTGTTCCTGCGCGCCGCGAACTTCATCGACACCTAGCCGACGTTAGGTGCGGCGTGCTGTCGAGCGGCTTTGGGGCGCTCGGGCGCTACGCTATGCTTCAAGCGAATGAACCGAGGGCAGGAGCGTTGAAATGGCGAAATGGCAATACACCAAGGGTCTTCACGAGGTTGGCAACGGGCTATACGCCTATCTGCTGCCCGATGGCGGCTGGGGCTGGTCGAATGCCGGTCTGATTGTCGATGGCGAGGAGACGGTGCTGATCGACACGCTGTTCGATCTGCCCCTGACCCGGGACATGCTTTCCACCATGCGTGACGCGGTGCCGGCGGCCAAGGATATCGGCCGCCTGATCAACACCCACGCCAACGCCGACCATGTCTGGGGCAACCAGCTGGTGACGGATGCCGAAATCATCGCCTCGACGGGCTGCGCGGAGGAGTTCGATCACTTCCCGCCGAGCCGGCTTGAGGAAATGATGGCGAACGCCAAGAATCTGGGTGTTTTGGGAGAATTTCTCGACCATTGCTTCGCGCCGTTCGACTTTTCGGGCATCGAACTGACACCGCCGACCACGACCTTCGACGATCGGATGAGCCTCACCTGCGGCGACCGGGAGATCGAGCTCTACAATGTCGGGCCTGCGCACACGCGCGGCGATATCCTGACCCATTTGCCCGGGGACCGGCTGATCTTCACCGGCGACATCATCTTCAACGGCGGACATCCGGTGATCTGGGACGGCCCGATCGCCAATTGGCAGAAGGCGTGCGACATCATTCTGTCGCTCGATGCGGATGTGGTTGTCCCGGGCCATGGGCCGGTTACGGACAAGGCGCATGTGCGGGTTTTCAAGGGTTATCTCGATTATATCGAAGCCGAGACGCGCAAGTGTTTCGATGCGGGTCTGTCGGAGTGGGATGCGGCGTGTGAAATCTCGCTGGCCGACTACGACACCTGGGGTGATGCGGAGCGATTAATCGGCAATGTTTACGCCCTCTACCGGGAATTCCGGGCCGATGGCAGCGAGCCGGAGGTCATGCCCGTATTCGAGGAAATGGCGCGTTTCCACAAGGAGATCATCCTGCCCCGACTTGCGGCTGGTTAACTGCACGCAAAAGTGAGTCAGAAAATTTGCCTAACACTCTGAAAAACAGGGTGTTTTGTATTAACCAAATGGCATTTTCTTCATTGTAAAATTCGCCGTTGAACCACTACCATAGGGTGGTGTTTTCACGGGGGAGTTACCGTGGGCCGAAAAGCCCGCGGCGCGGACGTGAGCATTTTTGCGTCTCGAACCGAGTATTTGCAGGGGCGAAATGGCACGACGGCGCGGCACACGCGGAGACGACCACCTGATTGGCACGAGCGGTCGCGATTATATCGACGGCCGTGACGGCGATGATACGATCATCGGCGGTGCCGGTGACGACAAGCTCAAGGGTGGTCGCGGCGACGATACGATCGATGGTGGCGCGGGCGATGACTGGATCGACGGCGGCTCCGGCGACGATACAATCGATGGCGGTTCGGGCAACGATTACATCAAAGCAGGGTCGGGCGACGACACGGTCGATGGTGGATCGGGTGACGACCGGATATATGCCGGTTCCGGCGATGACGATGTGCGCGGTGGTTCGGGTGATGACCGGATCGATGGTGGGTCCGGCGACGACCGCCTGCGCGGCGGTTCCGGCGACGATACTCTGAAGGGTGGCTCAGGCGATGATCGGCTCGAAGGCGGATCGGGCGACGATGTTCTCGATGGCGGTTCGGGCGACGATCATCTGGACGGTGGCGCCGGCGACGATATTCTCAAAGGCGGTTCCGGCGATGATCACCTCACGGGTGGTGCCGGTGACGATATCCTCCTGGGTGGTTCGGGTGACGATGTCCTGATCGGCGATGGTCCGGGCGCGGACGAGGCTCCCGAGACGCGCAGCCTGTCGGGCGAGAACGGTGTCTACGATATCGACGGCGCGAGCGAACTGACGATCAACGTGGACTTCCTGAGTTCACTCGCGGGCTACGACAACAGCTTCGGCTATTACCTAGCGGGCGACGACGGCAAGCCGATGTCCGGCGAAATCGTGTTCGCGAATGTGAAAGATGCGGGCGCGGGCGTTGGCGACGAAGTCACGATTTCGCTCGATGCCGGTGATCTCAACGGCGCGACGACGCTTGGCTTCTTCATCATCCCCAATGGCGGTGCGCGCAATCCCGATCTCGAAGACGGAGATGCCGTGACGTTCTCCCAGTCGGGCTGGGGCTGGCATGGCGGTCGCTGGGAGATTGAAGTCGACGGCGAGGCGCTGGACGGCACCGGCGCGGATGTTCTGTTTTCCGACAATGGCTTGAATCCCGGACACTTCGACCACGAGAAGGATGGGTCAGCGGAAGGCAACATGAACTGGGAAGACCTGGTTTGTGGCGGCGATCGTGACCATGACGACGTCAACCTGAACGTCACGGTCGAAGGTACATTCGGGCCGTCGTTCAACGACATCCTCGTCGGCGGCTCAGGTGACGATCGGCTCGAGGGCGGTGCGGGTGACGATATCCTGATCGGCGACGACTACGGGCGCGGATCGGGCTCGGGCCGTGGCTCAGGCTCGGGGCATGGTCATGGTTCCGGTCGCGGTTCCGGTTCTGGGCGCGGGCATGGCTCGGGCAGCGGGCGCGGCAGCGGCCATCATGGCAGGAAAGGCCGGGGTTCTGGTTCGGGCAGCGGTAGCCACGGGCGTGGTTCCGGTTCCGGCCGTGGGTCTCATCACGGGCGCGGGTCGGGCAGCGGTTCGGGTTCGGGACATGGTTCCCATTGGGGTTCGGGTTCGGGCAGCGCCGACGTCACGTTCAACGATTATCTCGATGGCGGTGCCGGTTCGGATTACGTCTATGGCGGCCGGGGCGATGACACGGGTGTCTGGACGTTGTCGGAAAACATCGGAGAGACCGATGCGTATGACGGCGGCAAGGGTTTCGACACGCTGGTTCTGAAGTTGACCGCGAGCGAGTTCGCCAATGTGGATGTGCAGGCCGAGCTGGCCGCACTGGATGCGTTCATCGCCGCAAATTCCAATCCGTGGACCGACCATGGCCCGGTGCACACCTTCGACGCCCTTGGCGCGACCCTGCATGTGCAGGACTGGGAGGATTATCGGGTAGAAATCGTCGGTGGACCGATCAACCAGGCTCCGGACGCGGAGGATGATGTCGGGGCGGTCGACGAGGACAGCGTCCTCCTGGTTGGCGATCCGCTGGCGGGTCTTCTGAACAACGACAGCGATCCCGACGCGCTCGATGTGATCTCGGTTACAAGTTTCGATGCGCTGAGCATTCTGGGTGCGACGGTCGTCGTGAACCCCGATGGCACATACAACTACGATGCGACGACGGCGCTTGATAGCCTCGCGGTCGGTGAGAGCGCCGTCGATACATTTACCTACACGATCTCCGATCTGGCGGGTGCGACCGATACCGCGACAGTCACCATCATCGTGACGGGCCTGAACGAC
>JABJEK010000009.1 GCA_018702955.1 Rhodospirillaceae bacterium
CTTGATGAAAAATTTATCGCTATAGCGCGCGCCCTATCGGGGAGCGGTTATGGGAACACATCCCGTTCAGGGGTAAAAACCCACAGAAACTATAGGAATATGGCGGAGAGGGTGGGATTCGAACCCACGAGACGCTTGCACGCCTGCCAGTTTTCAAGACTGGTGCCTTCAACCACTCGGCCACCCCTCCGTGCGGCATTCGGATAGCACCCGCCAGCCAAGTTTGAAACGGCGTTCTTGCACGGGGTCGATGAACGGCTGATTTCGCCCCACAGGTTGCCAACGGGCCAACCCCTGCCGATATTGCATGTGAACAACATCACGCAGGCCGAGAGCGATGCCAAACGAGACACATAGCGAGCCGACAATCGTCCAGGCGGACGTCAAGTACATGACGGACACCGGAGAGAAGCGACTGATCTACATTCCGTCGGAGGCCGGTCAGGACAATTCCAAATGGGCCGGGCGGTATGAAGACCGGAAGGTTGAGATTCGCAACGCGCGTATCGAGCCTTCTGTGTTCGATCTCGATACGGCCGGTTTCGCGATCGCATCACAATCGACTGCCGTAACGGATTTCTACGACGACGCGCAGATCGCCGACGTGTACGAGCCCGAGGTCGCGGCATTTCTACAGCAGCTGACCGGTGCTGCACGCGTGCATATCTTTGATCACACGCGCCGCGCGGATTCAGAATCCATGCGCTCGGAGAAAGTCGTCCGCGAGCCGGCCGGGGTGATCCACAATGACTACACCCAGGCGTCGGCCGAAAAGCGGGTGCGTGACCTGTTTCCCGCCGATGAGGCCGAGGATTTGTTGTCGCGCCGTTTCGCAATCGTCAATTTGTGGCGCAGTTCCAACAACGCCCCAATCGAAACGGCACCATTGGCCCTTTGCGACGCCCGGAGTGTTTCAGACGGCGACCTGATCACCGTTGAGCGTCATTCGAAGGACCGAATTGGTGAAGTCCAACAGGTGATCTTCAATCCCGATCACCGGTGGTTCTATTACCCGCGACTAGAGGCCGACGAAGCGTTGCTGATCAAGACCTATGATTCCGCGACCGACGGGCGGGCGCGTTTTTCGGTCCATACAGCCTTCGAAGACCCGACAGTTTCCGCCGATGCACCACCACGCGAAAGCATCGAGACCCGTGCATTCGTTTTCTACTAGAGGGAAGTGTGCCCCACGGCGTTGATGCAATATCCAGCGGCATCGCATGCCGGTGTCGAACCCTATAAGCTCCGCGCCACCCGCTCGACGGAGTATGCGTGACCGCACCCCATATAAGTCCATCCACGAGCCGCCGACCCGACAATGTTGTCGGAATTCTGTGGATGGTTGCCGCGACCTTCATCGCGGTCTCCACCCATGCCATGATCCGGCACGTCGCCGAGGGCGGCATGCACGCCTTCGAGGTCGCGTTTTTCTACAACCTGTTCACGATGCTGATAATCGTGCCGATGATCGCGCGCAGCGGCACCGGTTTCCTGCGCACCCGGCGCCACGGCCTGATGTTCGTGCGCGCCGTCCTGCACCTGACCTCGATGCTGCTGTTTTATGTGGGCCTGACCCTGGCACCGCTGGCGGCCGCCAGTGCGCTGACCTTTCTCGCGCCGCTGTTCGCCGTCCTGCTGGCAGCGATTTTCCTGCGAGAAGGCTTCCCATTGCGGCGCGTAATCGCCTTGTTTGTCGGCTTCACGGGTATGTTGATAATCGTCCAGCCGGGCCCGTCCGCCCTCGACACGGGCGCGCTTTATTTTGTCGGCGCGGCATCTCTCTGGGGCGCGGTGTTGTTGATCATCAAGATCATGAGCCGAACGGAATCCAGCGCGACCATCACGGCCTGGATGGCCATCATGATGGCACCAATGGCGCTGCTACCTGCGATTCCTTATTGGACGCCCCCCAGTCTCACGGACATTGGTTGGCTCGCAGCAGCGGGTTTTCTGGGTGCCTTCGCGCAATGGGCGTTAACCCAGGCACTGCGGACGGGATCGACAAACGCTGTCATGCCAATCGATTTCCTGAGGCTCGTTTGGGGCGCGCTAATCGGCTTTGCGATTTTCACGGAGGTGCCCGATGTCTACACCTGGGTCGGCGGCATCGTGATCTTTGGGTCCTCGATGTGGCTCGCCTGGCGCGAGCGAGCGGCAATGCAGATCGAAAACAAAACCCGGATAGAATCCTGAGCGTTACTCGGCTGCCGCGTGACGCAAGTCGCGCTGCAACACGAGGTCCTGCAGCACGTCGAACGCGTTGCCCGGGAGTTCGGTGAACTCGCCGCCAAATCGGCCTTCCTCGATCTCGATACTCGTGATGTTGATGAGGATCAACACGTCACGACCTCGATACTCGGTGAAACGCAATTCGGCTAGCTGATCGATTTCTGGCCAGATGGTGTCTTTTGTTACCTGCTTGGCGCCGTCGGCACCAAATCCCGACAAACCGATGTCCAGAATCCGAACCGGCTCATCATTGAGGGTTGCCTCAATGAGAATCTCGCGCCGGCGGTCGCGGCGACGTTCATTTGTGTATCCGACAATTCGCGTGGACATATTTTACCTATATTTTCTAACGCAATACGTCACGTTCGCCGAATTACCTTAACCAATGCTGAACGGACCATCGCCACGACAAAGCCTGCGTGACAACTTCACAGGCCTCGGCCATAAATTCAGAACCATCACACAGGCGTTCGAGGCAATCACATTGGTCAAAGTCATCGTCCAGATGTACCCGGTCATGCCGACCGCATCCGAAGCCGAACGGATGGCGATGCGCCCGATCGGGCGGAACGCGGAACTGTTTCAGAAAACCCTGCGCGGCTGGTGCGACATCGTGGAGGCGGCAGACAGGCTGGGCCTATGGGGCGTCACCGCCATCGAGCATCACTTCCATTCCGAGGGATACGAGGTCAGCCCCAACCCGGGTGTGATGAACGCGTTCTGGGGCGCGCGGACGGAAAACATCCGGGTCGGCCAGCTCGGCTATGTGATGAGCGCGCAGAACCCGATACGGGTGGCCGAAGAAACCGCGATGCTCGACCATCTGACGGAGGGACGGTGCTTTGTGGGGTTCTCGCGCGGCTTCCAGTCACGCTGGACGGATGTTCTGGGCCAGCACCTGGGCACCCGAGCGACCCTGTCCGACGGCGGCGCGGATGATCAGCTCAACCGGGAAATCTTCGAAGACGCCGTCGACATCGTGCTCAAGGCATGGACGCAAGAAAGCATCGAGCATAACTCCGCACGCTGGCAGATCCCGTTTCCCCACGACACGGGCGTGCAGGACTGGCCCATGGCATCGTGGACAGAGAAACTCGGCGCCGAGGGCGAGATCGGTCCGGCGGGCGAAGTGCGACGGGTCAGCGTTGTCCCGGCGCCCTACACGAAACCTCATCCGCCGGTCTTCATCGCCTCCAACGCAAGCCGCGAAACGGTCGAATATGCCGGACATCATGGCTTCATTCCGGCGTATTTCTCACACATGGACAAGGTTGCTGATTTCGGTCCGGCGTATGTCGAGATGGCGCGTCAGGCCGGACATGACTTCGCACTCGGCCAGAACCAGGCCATCGTGCGCATGCCGCGCATCGCCGACAGCATGGCGGATGCGCGCCAGGCGGTCGCCGATTATGACGGCATGATCTACAAGCATTTCTACGAGAACTTCCTGCCCGGCGGTTTGCGCGCCAAGGCGAACGTCCAGCCCGATACGCCGCTGGAAGACCTCGTCGATCCGATGATCGACACCGGCCTGTTCGTCCCGGGCACGGCCAGTCAGGTGCGGGACCATTTCGTGGCCCAATGGAAGCACCTGCCGGCGGAGTACGTGATCCTGATCTATCACTACGCCCAGCAGCCCAAGGACAGCGTGATCGAGAACCTCAAGCTGTTTATGGAAGAGGTGAAGCCCGCGCTGGACGAGCTGACGCCATACGCCGACGACTGACGCCTAGAGCCGCTTGCCTGCCGCGTCTGCCGCACCGTGCAGCGCCGCCTTGGGCAGCATCACGTGGCAGCCCTTGTTGATGTTCACAAGCTGCGAAACACGGACATCCGCCGCGAGACTACACAACGAATAGGCATCCTCGGCCGACAGATTCGTCCGCTCCTGGATCAACACGATCATATCCCGCAGGCCCTGCTTGGCCGCATCGTCCAGGTCCTGGTCGATGCCGATGGTGATGTAATGGGTGTCGGTCTCCGCCCGGGGCATCTTGTAGGAGAGATCCTTGCGCAGATGGAACTCGAACGTCCCGATCAGCGCGGTCTCCGCCGCCGACAGGCAGCTTTCGCCGTCTCCCTGTAGCGCATGACCGTCGCCGGTCTGGAAGTTCCCGCCCGGTACATGAACCGGCAGATACAGGGTTGAACCGGCACCAAGTTCCTTGATGTCCAGATTACCGCCATGGGGCTGGGGAACAATCGAGGTAATCGTGCCCCATTCGGGCGGCGGCGAGACGCCCATCACGCCGAAGAAGGCATTACACGGCAGGTCCACACCCCAGGGCAGCTTCGCGACATGGGCGTCGCGGTCGAGCGGGATGTTGAGGACACGTTTCTTGTGGAAATCCTCAGGCAGGGAGCCTTTCAGGGGCATGATCATGTTCCACGCCCAGTCCTGACGCAGCTCGACGTCTATGATCCGAACCTCCAGCACGTCGCCGGGCTCGGCACCGCGCACGGCGACCGGCCCGGTCATGATGTGTCCGGGCAGGATCGGCTTGTTGTCGGCGATGAAGGCCGCGTGATCGGGCAGCAGGCTGTCGGCCACCTCGGGCGGGATCTGTTCCGGGCCGCCGGAAATCGTCTCAATGACGACCCGGTCGCCGGGATCAACTTCGAGAACGGCCTCAAAGTCCGCTGAAAATGCGCCCCAGCGAAGATTCTCCGGTGCAGACGTCAATCGATGTTCCGTGGCCATGATATTTCCCCCGTTTACTTATCAACCGGCATTGTGTCGGTGCGCCGGGGCAGGGGCAAGGGCCGCTACATGGCGGAGATACCGCCGTCGAGTACCAGCTCCGAGCCGGTCATGAACCGGCTCTCGTCCGACGCCAGATAAATCACCGCATACGCCACATCGTCGGGCTCCGCGACGATGCCGAGCGGAATTTGCTGGGCCAGCCGGTCGAGGCCTTCCTCGCGGGTGCCGCGTTTGAGAATATTGTCGAGGATCGGCGTATCGACGAAGGCCGGATGCACGGAGTTGCAACGCACCTGATTGCCCTGTTTCGCGCAGTGCAGAGCGACAGACTTGGTCAGGTGCCGCACACCTGCTTTCGCGGAGTTGTAAGCGGCCAAATTATGCCCGGCGATGATCCCCGAAATCGACGAGATGTTGACGATCGAACCGCCGCCCGATGCCGCGATATGCGCGATCGCGTATTTACAGCCGAGAAACACGCTGTCCAGATCAAGCGAGTGCAGCCACTTCCAGTCCTCGAACGAGGTCTCCTCGACGGTCCCGCCGATCGCCGTCCCGGCGCAGTTGACCAGCACATTCAATCCGCCATACGCGGCAACGACGGTATTGAGCGCCATCGTCCAGGCGTCTTCCTGGGTGACGTCATGAGCGATCGCGATGGCGTTTTCGCCGATCTCGTCCGCGACCGCGCGCGCACCGTCCAGATTGATGTCCGAGATCGCAACCCGCGCGCCTTCCTTCGCCAGCATCAGTGCCGACGCGCGCCCGATACCCGATGCGCCGCCGGTCACCAGCGCGATTTTTCCGCTGACCCGTTCCAAATCAAAAACCCTCCGATAGACTGAATGCATGAAGGCGCAAGGACCCGACCAATGCAACCGCTGACAACCGGTCGTCTCGCACTGCGACCATTCACGCACGACGATGTCGAGGCGGCTTTCGGTTTCTTCGGAGACCCCGACGTGATGCGTTTCAGCCTCAACGGCCCGCATGCTTCACGCAAGACGACCGAGGATTTCATCCAGGCCAACATCAACCGGCAGGATCGGCTTGGTTTTTCCATCTGGGCTGTCATCGAACACCTCAATGGCGATCTCGTCGGCATGTCCGGCCTGGCGGAGTTCGGTCACGGTGTACCCGGCATCGAACTGGCATATCGTCTACGCCGGGATCGCTGGGGCAAGGGATACGCGACCGAATCCGGGCGGGCTGCGGTCGATCATGCGTTCGGACATCTCGGGTTGGATAGATTGATCGCCGCCGTCGAACGCGAAAACACGCCGTCGGTCCATGTGCTGGAGAAGTGCGGGTTTACCTTCGTCGAGGACCGCGAGATCGCCGGCAAAGACGCGCTCGTTTACGAGCGGATCAAGAGCGAGAACGAATAAGCCGCGCTAGGCCAGCGGTCCACCGGCGGATTTCCAGGCGTCGATCCCACCCGCCAGATGGCACGGGTTCTCGATCCCGGCGCCAAGTGCGGCTTCCACCGCCATCGCCGAGCGTTCGCCAAAGGCGCAGTAGAAGACGATCCGTTTGCCCGACGATTGAGCGAGTTCGTACAACATGCCACCCGGGTTCACATTCTCGTCGAGATCTGGGTAGGGCGCGTGGACCGAACCAGGGATAACGCCGTCCTTTTCACGTTCCGGATCGTCACGCAGGTCCACGAGCATGATGCTCGGGTCCTCGACTTGCGCGATACCCTGACCGCAATTCAGCGAAAGCCCCATGCGTTCGAGGTCATCCTGCTTGAGACCGATCTTGAGATTGGCCGGTACCGCGACGTCCATCATCTTCGGATTGGCGAGATTCAGGTTTTCCATGATCTCGACATACTCGGCCTCGGACGCAACCTGCAGGCGCGGGTTGTAGCTCTTCTCTTCACCGATCGTACTCACCGTATCGCCCTTATAGTCATGGGCGGGATAGACGAGCGTGTCGTCGGGCAGCTTCAGCAGCTTGTTGAAGATTGAATCATATTGCGCATGGGCATCACCGTGCTGGAAGTCGGTGCGTCCCGTCCCGCGGATCAGCAACGTATCGCCGGTGAAGACCCGGTCATCCATCAGGAAACTGTATGAATCGTCCGTGTGGCCGGGTGTGTAGACAACATCGAGGCGCACCCCTTCGATATCGATCGTGTCGCCTTCGGCCACCCGCATCGAGACCACATCCACGCCGCTCTGTTCGCCCATCACCGTAATGCAGCGCGTGCGATCGCGCAGCGCGCCGAGGCCAGTGATGTGGTCGGCATGGACATGGGTATCGACCGCCTTGATCAAGCGCAGGTCGAGTTCTTCGAGGAGTTGAAGATAACGATCCACCTTGTCGAGCACCGGATCGATGATCAACGCTTCACCACCACGGCGGCTGGCCATCAAATAGGTGTAGGTACTCGATTCACTGTCGAACAGTTGCCGGAAGATCATCAGCGTCCACCCCTCTGCAAGAAATCACACAGAGAATACGTGAAATGGCCGTCATGGTGGAAACAATTTCGCGCGATCAGAGACTGTAAAACTCGCGTGCGGTGTCGTGGAAGAACTTCTCCTGGTCCGCTTCCGAGCGCTCCGCCAACACATTCTTCTGCGTCGACACATAATCCCCGAAGGAGGTCCACATGCGTTCGACCGGATAGTTGCTGCCGAAGAAGCAGCGGTCGGTTCCGAACATATCCAGCGCGGTGTTCGCGGCGACACCCATCAAATCTGCGTCGACGACCCGGGTGAAGGTGTTCAGCCCCGACACCTTGATGAAGACATTCTCGCACGGCTTCAGCACCGCCAGCGCCTCGCGCCATTCCGCGACGGTCGAACTGTCCGTGGAGGTCAGCATGCCGGCATGCACGAGGCATATATTCAGATTGGAGCACTCGCGCGCGAGCATCGCCAGATCGGCGAACTGCGACGCGAAACCCTGAAAATCGAAGGTCAGCCCCTTGTCCGAGAGAATGGACAGGCCGCGGCGGAAGCTCGTCGACAAACAGAAGTCCGCACGGTCGACATAGCGCCAGTATTCATTCTGGGGGTGCCAATACACCTGCTGGCGGATGCCGCGCGTGTTGGCATGGGCCAGATGACCGTCGAGGACAGACTCCAGATTGGGGTCGGTCAGGTCTGCATAGCCGACGATGCCTGTCGGGAACCCGGTTTCATCCGCCATGGCCTGCAGGCCGGAGGTCTCATCCACGGGCCGGGTGATATCGAAGTTCGCCTGCACGTGGACCGACTTGACCACATTATGGGGCTCGAAATCCGCCATCAGGTCGCCGACCGAGTAGGCCTGTTTCAGGGCAGACCAGTCATCGCCGAAAATCATCGGGCGCATCGGTTGGCTCATCCACGGATAATTGGCCTCGAGGTCCCAGAAAATATGGTGATGGGAATCGATAATCGGACCGTCGTAACGCGGCATCTAAATACTCCTCAGAGATAACGTTTATTCGCCGAGCGCCTTGTTGACGCGCGGCATAACCTCATGGGCCATGAGTTCCATCGAGCGGCGCGATAGCGGCACATCGGCCCAGTCATGCCCGGTGTACATCAGTTGCCCGAAGGGGCCGATGATCTCGCGCAATTCCAGAATTTGTTCGACCACGTCCTCGACCGATCCGGCGATCACCTGCGTATCGAGCGAATGACGCACGGAGACTTCCTCGTCGGGCTGGTCGGGATGGGACTTGAAGAGTCCCATGCCCGTGGCACCGCGCCCCTTGAGCAACTTCTTCTGGATGTTCGAGAAGTAGAAACCATAGGGCCCGTCTTCGCTGCGCGCATACTTGATCGCCGTTTCCGCGTCATCGGCGACAAAGATGCTCTTGGCCACCGACCATTGGGACGGGTCTTCGGGCAGGCCCGCATTCTTCTGACCCTCCACGAACTTCGGCAGGTGGGTCGCCACCCAATGAGCCTGCACATAATTCGAAGAGATGCCGCGCCAACCGCGTTCTGCCGCCAGCGTAATTCCCTTTGAGTAGGGAGCCAGCGCCGTGAAGACGATGGGCGGGTGCGGTTTCTGCAGCGGTTTGGGAATCAGCCCCTGGCCGATCTCCGGATAAAGCGTGCGCTCGGTCGATGTCTTGAAGAACTTGCCTTCGAGATTGTACGGCGCCTCGCCAGCCCATATCTCCAGGACCTGGTTGATCGCCTCGACCATCTTCTCATTCTTGTCGAGGTCGAGATTGCCGAACACCTCGATGTCCGACGGCAGGCCGCCCGGGCCGATGCCGAATACGAAGCGGCCGTCGAGCAAATGATCCATCATCGCAACCTGTGCGGCGACATGCACCGGGTGATAGCTCGGCATATTGATCACGCCGGTACCCAGCTTGATCTGCCTGGTCCTATCGATAAGCGTCGCCAGGAAGACAAGGCAACTGGTGATCGGCTCGGCCAGGTCGGTCATGTGCTCGCCGACGAACGCCTCGGTATAGCCGAGCTCATCCGCCAGGATGATCGCCTCCTGATCTTCGCGCAGAACTTCGCGGTAATCGCGGGTGATCGGGTGTACGGGCTGCGTGAAAAAGCCGAGCTTCATAACTGCCTCCAAATCGAACTGCATTCATAGCCGGGTGCCAAGCGCCGGTCACGCCAAACACGCCAGAAAACAAAAACCATGGCGTAGCTGTCGCACAATCGTGATTGCCCGACGCGAAGCCGGTATGGCACGCCTCATGCGGGTACCATATCGAGGCGTCATGCGACTGAACCGATTTCTCATGGGTGCGTTGCTCGCACTGCCACTCTGGCTCGCGGCGGGCGCCGCGAGCGCGCAAAGCAATGACGCGCTCTTCCTCGAATGGCTCGAGGGATTACGCGCGGATGCGCTGGCCAATGGAATCAGCCAGGAAACGCTTGATCGCAGCCTCGTCGATGTCGCGCCGATCCCGAGAATTATCGAGCTCGACCGCCGCCAACCGGAATCCACGGTCACCTTTGCGGACTACCAGACCCGTATCGTCAACGCGACGCGCATCAAAATCGGGCGCGAACGTCTGGCCAAGCATCGGGTGCTACTGGACGAAATCGGCGGCCAGTTTGGCGTGCAGCCACGGTTTATCGTGGCGTTGTGGGGAATTGAGACGAATTTCGGCCGGTTCACCGGCGGCTTCCCGGTAATCGATGCGCTGGCCACGCTCGCCTATGACGGGCGACGCAGCAAATATTTTCGCGGCGAACTGCTCAAGGCACTGCAGATTGTTGAGGAGGGGCATATCGACCCGGCGGAAATGAAGGGCAGCTGGGCCGGCGCCATGGGCCAAGCCCAGTTCATGCCGTCGAGCTTCCTCAACTTCGCCCATGACCATAACGGCGATGGTGCCAAGGATATCTGGAACACCCAGGGGGATGTCTTTGCATCGGCCGCTAATTATCTGAAGGGTGTCGGCTGGAATGACGACATCACCTGGGGTCGGAAGGTATCCTTGCCGGATGGTTTTGATGGCGCACTCGTATCGCTGGATGTCGTCAAACCGATCGGCGATTGGCAAGAACTGGGTGTGCGTCGCGCGGATGGCAGAGATCTTCCCACGCGCGAAATTCCAGCCTCGATCTTGCGACCAGGCGGAGAGGGCGGTCAGGCCTTCATCATTTATGACAATTACCGCGCGATCCTGCGCTGGAACCGCTCCCACTATTTCGCCATGGCGGTCGGCCAACTGTCGGACCGAATCGCGGGCCGCTAGGGTAGAAACAGACGATGAGTGAAATTGGCTTGAAATTCAGAGGGATACCTGGCGTGAGCCATCGGCTCCGACCGATTGCGCTGGCGGCCCTATGCTGCTTCGGGCTGGCCGCTTGCGCGGAAACCGAATTCCTCGTCCACACCGCAAAACAATTCAACGGCCCGAGTGATTCCGGCGGCAAGCTCGGTCGCTACAAGGTTGGCTCGCCCTATCAAATCAAAAGCGTCTGGTATTATCCGGCAGAGGATTACGAGTACGCCGAGACCGGCATCGCATCCTGGTACGGGCCAAACTTCCATGGCAAGAAAACCGCCAACGGAGAGATATACAACCAGAACGACCTGACGGCGGCGCACCGGACCCTGCCGCTCCCCAGCGCTGTTCGGGTGACAAATCTGGAAAATGGCCGCTCGATCATCTTGCGTATCAATGATCGTGGCCCGTTTGCGCACGGCCGGATCATCGATGTGTCGCGCCGCGGCGCTCAGCTTCTGGGCTTCGAGCGTAACGGCACCGCCAAGGTCCAGGTCGATATTCTGTCTGATGAGAGCCGCCAGCTAAAAGTTGCGGCGATCAACGGCAGCGAACAGCAGTTGCAGGTCGCGGCGTCACCGCGCGAGGCAGTAATCTCGAAACCGTTGCCCGCGAGCGGAGCAAGTGCAGGCTCGCCACCGGCACAGACCGCCACTCAAACGCCTGTGCAGACCACCCCCCTGGAGCCCACACCCGTGAAGCCGTCGCGCGCGCCGGTCCTGTCCAGCGAGGTTGAGGTGTTGCCGGTGTCGCCCACGGGCATCTATGTTCAGGCCGGCGCGTTTTCGCGCCTTGAAAATGCGCTGCGCATGCGCGACAGGGTCTTTGACATGGGGCCCACCCAGATCAGCCGGTTCGCGGTTTCCGGAAGCGAGATATACCGGGTTCGGATCGGCCCCCTCGACACTGTAGATGTCGCGGATTTGACCCTTTCCCAGGTTATGAACGCCGGCGTGCCCGAGGCCCGGCTTATCGTCGAGTAACCGCGTGACATTATTCCGTCGCATTCACCAGTATAGTTGCGCCGTACGTTCCACCCGCACACGTGAACTCTCCGCCATGCCCCGTATCGCCCGCCGCATTCGTTATGCCCTCCTTGCCCTGACCGCTCTGGCCGTCATCACCCCGGCCCAGGCGGCACCGCCGACATTCCAGACCACGGCCCGTCAGGCAATCCTGATCGATTTCGATACAGGTGCGGTGCTCTACGAAAAGGATGCCGAATCTCCGATGTTCCCGGCGTCGATGAGTAAAATCATGACGTCACTTCTCGTGTTCGACGAACTGCGCGCCGGCCGCCTGCAACTCGACAGTACGTTCCGGGTGTCGGAGAAGGCCTGGCGCAAGGGCGGCTCGAAGATGTTCGTGAACGTCAAGGACGAGATCAAGATCGAGGATCTGCTGCGCGGCATTATCGTGCAGTCCGGCAATGACGCATCGATTGTGATCGCCGAGGGCATTTCGGGCAGCGAGGAGGCGTTTGCCGAGCGCATGACCGAGCGGGCGATCGAGATCGGCCTGACAAACACCCAATTTCGCAACGCCACGGGCTGGCCGGATCCCGACCATGTCACCACGGCGCGCGACCTTGCCATGCTGGCCCTGTTCCTGATTCGGGAATATCCGGAATTCTACAGCCTGTATTCCGAGCGCGAGTTTACCTACGGCAAGAGCCTCGACGGAAAACCCATCACCCAGGGGAACCGCAATCCACTGCTGTACAAGGCGGTTGGTGCCGATGGCCTCAAAACCGGCCACACCGAGGCTTCCGGCTTTGGCCTGACGGCATCGGCCGTGCGCGGCGATCGCCGGTTGGTCATGGTCATCAACGGCCTCGACAGCGTGCGGGCCCGCAGTTCCGAATCCGAGCGTCTGCTCAACTGGGGCTTCCGGGTCTTCGACAATTACCAACTGTTCGAGGCCGGAGAGACCGTCGAAGAGGCCAAAGTCTGGCTCGGTGATGCGGGTGTGGTACCGCTCGTGATCGAAGCGCCGCTGGCGGTGACCATTCCGAAATCCTCGCGCCGGGGCATGCGCGTCAAGGTCATGTATGACAGCCCGATCCCGGCTCCCATCAGCGCCGGCGTTGAGGTCGCGCGGATCGTGGTCACGGCACCGGACATGGAGCCGATCAGCCGTCCGCTGAAAACCGCCAGCGATGTCGGCCAACTCGACTTTTTCGGACGCATCACGAGCGCCATCAATTTCATTATCTTCGGTTCGTCCTCGGGCGGTTGACGCCACCGGCAACGCATGTGACATCTGCCGATATGATTGCGAACCAGCCGCGCGGTAAATTCATTACATTCGAAGGTGGGGAAGGGGCCGGCAAGACGACCCAGATCGCACGCCTCGCGGACCGTCTGCAATCACGCGGCATCACCACCATCACCACACGCGAGCCGGGCGGGGCGCCCGGTGCGGATTCCATCCGGTCCCTGCTTGTGTCCGGGGCCACGGACAAATGGGATCCCATCAGCGAGGTATTGCTGCTGTATGCCGGCCGGCGCGAGCATCTGAGGCAGACCATTCTTCCGGCACTCAACCAGGGTGCATGGGTGCTGTGCGACCGGTTCTCCGATTCCACGATGGCCTACCAGGGCTACGGGCACGGCATATCGAAGGACTTCATCCGCACCGTGCACGACGAGGTGGTCGGGGCTTCGGAGCCGGACCTGACGCTGATCCTGGATATTCCCGTCGATATAGGGGTCGAGCGAGCGGTTTCGCGCAACACGAGCACGCGCAGCGGGGAGGACCGCTTCGAGCGGATGGACAAGTCATTTCACGAACGACTGCGTGCCGGTTTCCTCGACATCGCGGCGCACGCGCCGGAACGGGTTCGGGTCATCGACGCGGATTCCACGCCGGAAGTGATCACCGAGGCCGTGTGGGAGATCGTGATCGACAGGTTCGAACTCACCACGCCGGCACCCGCCCCATGAGCGACGAGCTGATCGAACGTATCGAGCGTCCGCGGCTTGAGACCGGTTCGCTGATCGGCCACGAAACCGCGCGACAAACCATCATCCAGGCACGAAACACCGGGCGTATGGCTCATGCCTGGCTGATCACAGGGCCGGCGGGGATCGGCAAGGCCACACTGGCCTGGCGGTTCGCCCGCCACGTTTTGGCCGCTTCGGATGCTGCGCTTTCCGACAGCGATATCGAGACCGATCCCGCGCATCCCGACGTGCGCAAGATCATCGCCGGTGCGCATCCCGACTGCCGGTTGATCCGCCGCAGCATGACCAAGCGGTCACCCTATCGGTTCCGAACCGAGATTTCGGTCGAGGACATCCGCGATTCCGCGACGTTTCTGCACCATACGGCGGCAATGAGCGACTGGCGCTGCCTGATCGTCGATGCCGCGGACGAAATGAACCTCAACGCCCAGAACGCGTTGCTCAAGGTCCTGGAAGAACCGCCGCCGCGCACGCTGATCCTGTTGGTCGCCCATGCGCCGTCGCGTTTGTTGCCGACGATCCGCTCGCGTTGCCGCGCGTTACCGCTGCATCCGTTGAGTGGCGAACAGGTCGCGCAAGTCATGGCGCGCGCGGGAAGTGATCTCGCACCCGACGAGATGCAGATCATTTCCGATATTTCGGGTGGTTCACCGGGCAAGGCGATTGATCTGGCACGGGCCGGCGGGCTTGAGCTCTACCGCGATCTATCCCAACTGGTCGAGAATCTCCCGAAACTCGACACCGAACAGCTACACATGACGTCGGACAAATTCGCGGGCGCTGCAGGCGAGGCCGGCTACCGCACGTTCCTCGAAATCCTGAACTGGTGGATGCTGCGTCGGATCCGCACCGACGCCACATCGGGCGTCCGTGGCGGCGGGCTTGAGCGCTGGCTGAAAGCGTGGGAGAACGTCAACGAATTGACGACCCGTGCGGACAGCGTGAACCTCGACCGCAAACAAGTTGTTCTGAATACGTTTTTTGAACTTTCCGCCGCTGCGAAAACAGCATGACGAACGGACCCCGGTGACCCGCCATGAAGGCAATTCTTCTGCGATATCTGACACCGCTGACCTACATAATGTGGGTGGTCATCATCATCGGGATGATCGACCATTTTTTCCTCGAGCCCCGGGGCCAGGCATTTCTGCCGCCGGCCGTGTTCGACTGGCTCCTGATTTTGATGTGGCCGTTGCTCGCAGCGGTCTGGTTCGGCAATAAGGAAAACGAGAAACGCAAAGCCCAGGCGCGGGCCGAGGCGCCGGAACCGCCAGCCGAAGATTAAAGCTGCACAACGCGTAACCCAGGCATTCGAAAGACCAACACCGTGGCATCAAGCCCGTACTACCTGACGACGCCGATCTACTATGTGAATGATCGGCCCCATATCGGCCACGCCTACACGACCCTGGCGTGTGATGTGCTGGCGCGCTTCAAGCGCCTCGACGGCTACGACGTGCATTTCCTCACCGGGACAGACGAACACGGACAAAAAGTCGAGAAATCAGCACAGAAGGCCGGCGTCGACCCACAGGCCTTCACCGACGAGGTGAGCCAGAATTTCCGCCGTCTCGCGGAAGACATGAATTACTCGAACGACGATTTCATCCGCACCACGGAAGAACGCCACGTCCGTTCCGCGCAGGCGATCTGGCAAGCGATCAAGGACAACGGCCACATCTATCTCGGCGGCTATTCGGGCTGGTATGCCGTGCGTGATGAGGCGTTCTATGCCGAATCCGAGCTCGAGGAGAACGCGGACGGTCAGAAGATCGCGCCCACGGGGGCCGAAGTCGAATGGGTGGAGGAGCCGAGTTATTTCTTCGACTTGTCGAAGTGGCAACAGCCGCTGCTCGATTTCTACGACGCAAATCCAGATTTCATCGGGCCCGACACCCGGCGCAACGAAGTGGTCAGCTTCGTCGAAGGCGGGCTGAAGGATCTGTCGATCAGCCGGACCAGTTTCAAATGGGGCATCCCGGTGCCCGACGACCCGGACCACATCATGTATGTGTGGCTCGACGCGCTGACGAACTACATCACCGCCGTCGGCTATCCCGACGAAGAAAATCCCGATTATTCAAAGTTCTGGCCGGCCGACCTTCACATGGTGGGCAAGGACATCGTCCGCTTTCATGCGGTCTATTGGCCGGCGTTTCTCATGGCGGCCGGACTGGCGCCGCCGAAACGGGTCTATGCCCATGGCTGGCTTCTGAACAAGGGCGAGAAAATGTCCAAATCCCTGGGCAATGTGGTGTTGCCCGAAGATCTGGTAGCCCAATACGGGCTGGATCCCGTGCGTTACTACCTGTTGCGCGAGGTTCCGTTCGGCAATGACGGCTATATCAGCCACGAAACCATGGTCTCGCGGATCAATGGCGATCTGGCGAACGATATCGGCAATCTGGCCCAGCGGTCTCTGTCTATGGTCGCCAAGAACTGCGACGGCGCAGTCCCGGAACCCGGTGATTTCACCGATGATGACCAGAAACTCCTCTCGGCAGCCCATGGCGTTCTGGAGAAGGTGCGCACGGAGTTCGACCGGCAGGCCTTCCACCGCGGGCTCGAGGCGATCTGGCAGGTCGTGAGTGACGCCAACCGCTATGTGGATGCCCAGGCCCCGTGGGCGCTGCGCAAGACCGACCCGCCGCGCATGGGAACCGTACTCTATGTGCTCGCAGAGACGATCCGACATCTGGGAATATTGGTGCAGCCGGTGATGCCCGAGGCCGCGTCAAACATGCTGGATCAGCTCGATATTTCGCCCGATGCCCGCAGCTTTTCCCATCTCGGGCCCGACCACGCGCTCGTCGCGGGCACAGCACTGCCCAAGCCGAGCCCGGTCTTCCCGCGATATGTCGATGAAGAGTCTGCGGACTAAGCGCCATGCTGGTCGATAGTCACTGCCACCTGGATTTCGAGGATTTCGGCGAAGAAGTCGATGATGTCGTCGCGCGCGCCCGCGATGCCGGTGTCACCACGATGGTCTCGATCTCGACCCATCTCAGCAAGTTCGACGGCGTCAAGGCCGTGGCCGAGCGTTTCGACGATGTCTGGTGCAGCGTCGGCGTGCACCCGCACCATGCGGGCGAGGAGGGGCAGGACACGCCTGACCGCCTGATTGAACTCGCCGCCCATCCCCGTGTGGTCGGCATCGGCGAGTCCGGTCTCGACTTTTACTACGATCACAGCCCGCGCGATCGCCAACAGATCAGCTTTCGTGCCCACATCGCAGCCGCGCGTGAAACAGGCCTGCCGCTGATCGTGCACGCGCGCGATGCCGACACGGAAACCGCCGACATCCTGCGCGACGAAATGGGGAAGGGCGCCTTCACCGGCGTCATGCACTGTTTTTCCAGCGGTCGCGGTCTGGCCGAAGCGGCGCTCGAGCTGGGTATGTATATGAGTTTCTCCGGCATCCTGACGTTCAAGAACGCCGAGGAACTCCGCGAGATCGCCCGCGATGTACCCGAAGACCGGCTTCTGGTCGAGACCGATGCGCCGTTTCTGGCGCCGGTGCCCAACCGGGGCCAGCGCAACGAGCCCGCTTTCGTGGTCCATACCGCGGAAACCCTGGCGGCCGTGAAGGGGCTGGACGTCGCGGCCCTGCACGACAAGACCAGCGAGAACTTCTTTCGGCTGTTCTCCCGCGCCGTTCCTCCGGCGAAACGGCCCGCAGGCCGATGAAAGTCACGCTCCTGGGGTGCGGCAGCTCCGGCGGCACGCCCTTACTGGGCCCGAACGGCTGGGCCGATATCGACCGCGACGACCCGCGCAATCGGCGACGCCGCCCATCGATCATCGTCGAGACCGAGAACACCCGCATTCTGGTCGATACGTCGCCGGATATGCGCAACCAACTGCTCGATGCGGAGGTCTGGCAGGTGGATGCGATCCTGTTTACCCACGCCCATGCAGATCATGTGAATGGGATCGACGATATCCGCTCCCTGAACCACTATCATGGCGGCGCGATCGATGCCTTCGGCAGTATCGAGACTCTCGACGTCCTTCAGGAGCGCTTCGCCTATATTTTCGAGCCGTATCGGGAAGTTAACCCGCAATTCTGGCGACCTTGTTTAACGCCGCATGTGATCGACGGTACGTTCACGATCGGTGATATCGAGATCCGGCCGTTTCACCAGGAACATGGGCGGATGCCGTCACTGGGCTTCCGGTTCGGGAAGTTCGGCTACTCGACCGACGTCAAAACCCTGCCCGAAGAGGCTTTCGACCTGCTGGCAGGCATCGAGGTCTGGATCGTCGATGCGCTGGGCGAAACACCCCATCCGACCCACAGCCATGTGGATCAGACCCTTGAGTGGATCGCGCGGATCGCGCCTGAACGCGCGGTTTTGACCCATCTCAGCAATCGGACCGACTATGCGAGGCTTGCCGCAAGGCTGCCGGCGGGCGTGGAGCCGGGAATCGACGGAATGGTGATCCATATTCCCGAATGATGTGACGGGAAGGGGTTCGCCACGGCCCTGACGACGTTTTAATGTGGGTTAACGCGTGAAATCCAAGATGGCCCGGGAGGGCAAAGAGCATGGAACGAGAAATCATCTACGTCGGCGACCCGATGTGCTCCTGGTGCTGGGGGTTTTCGCCCGTCCTGCAGAAGATCGTGGCCCAGTATGGCGAAACTGCACCCATGCGGCTGGTCGTCGGCGGATTGCATGCCTTCGACACCGACCCGATGAATGACGAATACAAGGCCCGGATCAAGCATCACTGGGAACAGGTCGCCGAGGCGACCGGTCAGCCGTTCAATTACGCGTTCTTCGAGCGTGACAGCTTCGTACTCGACACCGAACCGGCGTGCCGGGCCTCGGTCGTCGTACGAAAGCTGAAACCCGACGCGCTGCTGTCCTTCTACGAACGCATCCATAAGGGCTACTACGTCGAAAACACGGACACGACCAAACTCGAGACCTTCGTCGAGTACGCCGACAAGGAAGGCATCGACAAGAACGCTTTCGCCGAGGCGTTCGATTCCGAGGAAGCCAAGCAGGAAACCATCAACGACTTCACCTGGTGTCAGCAATCCGGCGTCACGGGTTTCCCGACTGTCGTGCTTCGCGAAGACGACACGCTTGCCGCACTGAGTGTGGGGTATCAACCGTTCGAAAGCCTTGAGCCGATCCTCGATGCCTGGGTATCGGGAGAATTGAGCGTGAAGAAGCAGGTAGAGGCGGCGCAGGCGGCCGATGCTGACGAGAACCCGCCACAAACGACACACTGATATTCACGGAGAGTGTATCTAACTTAAGGGTTTGGTTTAATTGCACATATATTTTTTAACATAATATATATTATGCGTTTATTCTCTACGGTGAATCTACAATCGCGACATACTCACCGGCTATACGCTCCCCGATTATTAGTCGCACACCAATAAACTGACCGGCGCCAATGCCCTCCCCAAGCAGGAGACTGTGGGTTCTGTATGACCCGAGGAAACGGTCAGGCGTCGGGCCAACTAGCCTCCTCTGGACGGCACGAACGCCAAGATTATCGAACCACTCAAGCTTGACGCTGACCGGACGATCTGTTGCCTCGATTGAATAATGGAATCGCGCAAGTGAGCTGGATGCATAACGCTCAACGCGCGGCGGCGTGTCACGATTCAGTTCTGATAACGTCCCCGTCGCGGGACGCCCACTCGAAAAATGTGCGCGCCGCACGATGTCTATTGCGGGTCGCTCTCCTGCGAAAACCTGGGCATGGGCGACCCGCGCCAAACAGCGTTGGTAGGCCGTTGTTGGCGTCGATGCGTGTTTCTCGCGGTAGTAAATTTTGCCGTCATCGCTAATTTCCACCAGCTCGACCGAATCAAATTGGCCCGAACATTCCGCCCATTGCACTTCGGCCAATTGTTTCGGGTTTCGGACTTCTGGTCCCACCACACACCCCACAAGCGTGATCGCCATCAAAATAGCCGCGCGACTGAAGCCTCTCCTCATCGGTCCTTCACCGTCGGATTATCCCGATAGAGCATGAACCGCGCGAGCGGTCGCTTGATCAGATACAGATATCCGCCGTGCATAACCACGGCCCAAATGACCACGCTCGAGACCCCTTCGTGGAAGTCATCGAAGATCTCGCCGCCATCGATCAGGGTAAGCAACCCGGTCACCGTCGCAAGAATGACTGACACGGCCACAGCCAGGATCAGGGTCTTGCTGATCGCCGGATGGGTGATCGCGTTGGTCCATTCGATGCCATCAAACACCGGATAGAAACGGTTGAGACCCAGCTGGCGCGGGTTAAACACCGCCCAGCCCAGCCGCAGAACGATGATGACCCCTACCCCGTAGCCCAGCCAGTCATGGATAAACCCGAAATCACCGGTGAAGTACGCCAGCAGCGTCGTGACCGCGAGGACCGCGTGATACCAGCGGATTTTGTGCATCAAACTCATGACAATCACTCAGGTGATAATACAGATGAAACAAACGGGAAGGATCATCCCCTCCCCATCATTGGATACTACCGGCGCAAATTGTTCGGCTGAATCGCGATACCATCCGCCATCCGGCGCAGCATTTCCTGCATTTGCGGCTCGGAGACGGGCCAATTCGCACGATCATCCGCCTCGAACGAGGCGCCCCGCCAACGCTGGAAAACCTTCACGAAGGTGTCTTCAAAAATCAGGAAGCGCCAGATACTCACCTCACCCACATCCGCACCATAGCCGACATTCGGCGGCCCATCGGCCGTCGAGCCGCAGACCATGGCCAGCAGAGCATTGGCCTCCGTAACGCTGAGAGTCTGCACGCCGAAGCCGCCTTCCGCGCAAGCCAGACTGTTCTGTTCCACCGCGAGGCCAATGAATTCACGCATCGAGGCCGTTTTACCAACCCCAAGCTCTTCGGCCGCCACAGCGAAAAGACTGCTCCAGCTCTCGAAGTTTTGCCCTTTGGGGATCTGCTCGAGAATAAACTGACTGCCCGCATGATCCCGGTAGAACTCACTCTGATCCAGCAGCTTGGTCGGCTCGACTTCACCGGAAATCCATGCCGGCTGCGGATATTTCAGAATCACGTCATACAGGTCGATCTCTTGGGGAAAGCCACCTGCATCTGCAGCACGGGTACGGGATTCAACCGCATCCAGCAGCATGAACGCCGCCAAAACCATGCAGATTTGAGCAAATTTCCTCATCTTCACGTGTTTTCCGATCATCGCATGCTCTCAAAACGTCTTCACGTCGCCCGCCCCGCCATAGGCCATCCAGCCGCCATCGACAAACAATGTCTCGCCGGTGATGAATGATGCGAAATCCGACGCCAGGAATGCGATCGCCTGACCGACTTCCGCCGGCGTGCCGAGCCGCCCCAGGGGCGTGCGGTTGTTGATCCGCTCCGTGTCGACCTTGTCGGCCTCGATCAACCCCTGGATCATCGGCGTCGCGATATAGCCCGGCCCGACCGCGTTGATCCGCACACCATGTGGGCCCCACTCGCAGGCAAGTTCCCGGGTCAACGCAATGATAGCCGCTTTTGAGGGGCCATAAGCCGTGCGCCGCGGCCAGCCGCCGGGACCGTTGACCGAAGCGATGTTGACGATCGAGCCTGTGGATTGCGGCACCATCAAACGCGCCGCCGCGCGGCAGATCTGGTATGTGCCCTTGAAATTGACGTCCATGATCCGCTGCCAGGGTTCCATGTCCCGCTCGAGGGCGTATTTGACCTCATCGACGATTCCGGCGGCGTTCACGGCGATATCGAGCCCACCCAGGGCCTCGGCGGCGGCAACCACGGTGGATTCCGCCTGCGCCTCGTCAGACACATCGCAAACGAAGGTCGGGCAGCCGGCGAGTTCGGCACTCACAGTGTCCAGTCCGTCTTCGTTGATGTCGGAAATGGCTACGTCGGCGCCGAGATCGCGCAGAATACCTGCCGTCACCGCGCCGATGCCGCTGGCACCGCCGGTCACGAGGGCGCGCTTGCCCGCGAGAGAAATTCCATTGGTCATGATGTATTCCGCCTTCGCCTAACCCAATCGTTCGCCGATTGGACCATTGGTGGCAGGATGCGGCAAGGCCGCAAGCCCGTTTGGCGGCGTTAAACACCGAAATCAGGTGAATGCGGCGACGTTAGCCGAACTGAATATCGTCGGACCAGACCCGTTCGAAGCCGCGCAACAATGACCAGGCGGCGCCCAGATTCTCGTCTTCGGCATTGAGTGCGCCGGCGTGACGGGATTCCATCTCGACCAGAGACGCACATAACGTCGTGCCCTTCTCGGTCGCCCGGATCCGCACGGACCGGCGATCGCGTTCCGATCGCTCCTGATCGAGATAACCCGTCTCGACCAGATGGCGGACGTTGTAGGTCACGTTGGAGCCGATGTAATAGCCACGATCCACCAACTCGCGGATCGAGACCTCGGAGGCCTGCACGTTCATCAACAGCAACGCCTGCACGGCGTTGATGTCGTCGATGCCAAGCTGGCTCAGCTCATAGCGGATGACATCCAGGTAACGACGGTGCAGTCGCTCGATTAAGCGGGTGATGTCGCCATAGGAGGCCGCGGTGGTATTTCCAGATGCGTCAGGCATACCCGCATCATGCGTGAGGGCTTCTTAACGACGCGTGAACAATAGATTGGACGCAAGATAATCCCGGACTATCCCGAAACTGTCCCCGCCTCGCCGTCGTCGTAATACGTCTCGGTGGTCGTCTGCACCCAATCCCCGGCACGGCGCTGAGTACCGAATGCCGGCGTGTTCCCGGTCATGATGGTGCCCGGGTTGCCGTCATCATATTCGCGATGCGTGGACGCGATCTCGATGCTTGAAGGTGATGTGATCCGGTTCATCGGTTTGCTGCCTTTGTCGGGGTGTGCCGAAGCGTTGGACAAACCCTAGTCGGACGAGATGAGACAGCACCACTTAATTCAACTTTTTCAATTGTTTATGTGTAAATCACTTTGCAAACGTCGGGCGAATATCCGTCAACGCTGTAAACATTCCTAGTCGGCCTGCATGGCTAGAATGGCCGTCGTTCGCGGCCGGTAGATTGCCTGATAGTAAAGGCGTTGCGCGGGGATCATCAGCGGCAGCAGGAACGGCTCATAGTCGAAATAGACTTCGGTTATGACCAGCCCCTCACCCTCATCCACGTTGAAGTTCAGCGGCAGGACCGCCGGATCTCCGGGCACGCCCACCAGGCTCGGCTCGGTCACATGACCGGCACCGATCTGCTGCCACAACACTTCGGGGCCCGTGTCCTCGCCTGTAACCGACGTGACGATGATGTTGCCGGCATCGAACAGGTCGAACGGCCGGCCGAGCTGGTCGGCCGCGGCGAAATAATCGTCGAAATCCGCTTCATCCAGCGCCTCGGCACGGGCAACGAAATCCCCGACGAAACTGGTGACCCGCTCCATCTTCTGATTGACCAGCGCGAAGCGGGCGAACTCGACCCCGCCCATCAACAATCCGACCAGAATGGGCATGGCAAAGGCGAATTCCAGCATCACGCCGCCGCGCCGATCACGCAGAAACGGCCAGAAAATCCCGTTGGCCACGGCTTCGGGGCCGGTCTGAATGCTATTGGATAATCCCATCGCCATCCTCCAGGTCATAGGGCTCGTTGCGCACGGCGATGCTGGCGACCAGCTGTATTACATTGTCGTCGCCGCCGATCAGATGGCCGAGAAATCCGGTCAGTGACGGCGCGTCGTAGGTCACCCGATAAAGCACCACTTCCCCAGATTGGCCGGCGCTGGCCAGGCCCTGATCCGGGTCCCACTGGCTGTTTCCGTTGATGTCGGTGTAAGTTTCGCCGATGTCGTACACCCCGTTGAACGGCGGCCCGTCGACAAAGGGTTCCGGCGCCCCGATGACATCGAAACTGCCGTAGGTCAGCACATCGATCTGCGCCTCGTCGGTGTCCACGAGGCCAATGGTCCGATCGGCGATGATGTCCTGGATAATATTCAGCCGTTCCGCCTCGTCCTGGCCCGTCACGCCGTAGCGGGCCGCATCACGCACGGCACCCTCCATCAGGGCCTCCGTCGACAGGACCATGCCGATCTCCATGGTGCCCAGGATGGTGAGAATAAACAGCGGACCAACGAGCGCGAACTCGACGCCTGCGACCCCCGATTTATCTCGTCTGAATTTATCGAAAATTCTATTGAATACAGGTAGTTGTGATTTACTTCCTGATAACCTGGTTGAATTTATCATGATGTCATCCTTTCACTTTCAGAGGCATCCAGATGACCCTCGTTGAACGACTGAAACAACGCCCTGCCGGGCTCGCCATCGTGGCCGGCCTTCTGCTCTCCGCCTGTGCGCCGGCGGCACATACCGACGGCGTGTCCGGCGGCGGTAGCGACACTATGTTGCGGATCGGCGACGCGGCCCGGGACGCCGGCGATATCAGTGCCGCAATCCCGATCTACCGCCGCGCCCACATGCTCGCCCCGCTGGAGCTCGATCCGTTGCTGCGGCTGGCCAACACGCTGAGCAATGTCGGCGCCCATCGTGAAGCCGGAAACGCCTGGAAACGGGCGCTTCTGATCGAACCGCGCAGCTTCGACGCCCGCCTTGGCTACGGCGAGACCCTGGCAGCTCTCGACCAGCCCATTCTTGCTCTCGAGCAGTTCCGGCTGGCCGCAGAACTCGGCAGCAGCGCGGATATGCACAACGGCATGGGTGTTTCCCATGATCTGCTGGGCGACGCGGCTGCGGCGCAGGCTGCCTACCGCGAAGGTCTTGGCGACCAGCGCAGCCTCAAGTTGCTCAACAATCTGGGACTTTCCCTGGCGTTGTCGGGCGAATACGGGGAAGCGATCGCAATCCTGGAGGAGGCCAACGGTTTCTCGAGCGCGGGTTCGCGCCATCGCACCAACCTGGCGCTGGCGTATGCCCTTTCGGGCCAGGATGGACGCGCCCGCGCGATCATGGCCATGGACACCGATGAGGTCTCGGCCCAGCGCGCACAGGCCTTCTACACCATGCTGGCCAGCCTGCCCGACCATGAATCCCGGGTCGCGGCCGTCGGCACCTACAGTGCGGTCCGCGACAACGGCACGCGCAGCACCGCAAATCCACGCCGCGCGCGCTAGTTTATCGACGACATGCAGCCATGGCATCGCGGCGGCACCATGGCCAATCTGGGACTAGCCTGGGGCTGGCGCGTCCTGTCGCCGACCTGGCAAGGCCTGTGGGGCGGCGCCACCCCGTCGGAGCTTCCACTCGATTACGACACGCCACTGATGGACAAGGTCGCGATCATGCTCACCGACGGCGTGAACCAATGGTACGACTGGCCGACCGGCCTGCCCAACAACCCGGACGCCGATTACACAGCCTATGGTCGGGTCAGCGAGGGTCGGCTGGGCACGGTGAATGGTGGTGCGGCGACAACCGAGATCAACAACCGTATGCTCGCGGTCTGTAATTCGATGAAGACCGAGGGGATCATAATCTTTGCGATCACGTTCCGGCTAAACAACAACGCAACCCAGGATCTGTACCGGAACTGCGCCACCTCGCCCGCGCATTACTTCGACTCCCCGTCGAACGACGAGTTGCAGGACGTGTTCCACGAGATCGGTAACGAGCTGACGAATTTGCGCCTCGCTCAGTAGTTCTCCCATTCCCGCGACTCTCCGCCCGGTCTAGTCTCCGCCTCTTGTTCGACCGGAGGCTGGAATGACGACGCGGAATATCGATCGGCTCAACGAGATTATGGCGCAACTGCGCCATCCGACCGACGGCTGCCCCTGGGACGTGGCTCAAGACTTCAAATCAATCGCGCCCTATACGATTGAGGAGGCCTATGAGGTCGCTGACGCCATCGAACGCGATGATCGCGACAGCCTGCGCGAGGAACTCGGGGACCTGCTGCTCCAGGTCGTCTTCCACGCGCGCATTGCCGAGGAAGAAAAGTCCTTCGATTTCGACGATGTGGCCGGCGCCATCGTCGACAAGCTGGTGCGCCGCCACCCACACGTGTTCGACACCGACAATCACGATCCTGACTCGAGCCTGCGCGACAATTGGGAATCCCAGAAAGCCAGCGAACGGGCCGACAAGTCCCGGGCCAGGGGCGAGGATCCCAGCCTGCTCGACGATGTTCCGGTCGCTCTACCCGCGCTCACGCGTTCAGAGAAACTTCAAAAGCGCGCGGCCCGTGGAGGCTTCGACTGGACCGAGATTGATCCCGTCCTTGAAAAACTCGAAGAGGAACTGGGTGAACTCAAAGCCGAGATATCCGCTGGCGGAAGTCCCGAAAGACTAGCTGACGAAATGGGTGATCTGTTGTTTTCCTGCGTCAATCTTGCCCGTCACCTGAAACTCGACCCGGAAGAATCCTTGCGCGGCACCAACGCAAAATTCGAGCGCCGGTTCCGCCATGTCGAGACGTCGGTCCGTAACGACGGCGATGATCTGCAAAAGGTTGGATTGGATGTTTTGGAAGAACGTTGGCAACAAGCGAAGAAACTTGGCTTGTGATCCAAAAAATCTCCTAATCCCTTAAAATCCAACGAAAAATCAAACGCGTATTAATCTCGTTTTCCTACATTCGACCCGCGATGCAAAAGCACGCGCACGAGGTGCGTGCCACATAAATGGCGGGGAGAATATCGATGGATATGAGTGTTCTCGACGGCAGCACGGGCAGTCCGGGGCTGAATGATCTACTCGAACATGCGCGAGAGGCCGTGCGCGGCGGTCGCCTGAGCGAGGCGCAGGAAACTTGCCAGTCGCTAATCGATACACATCCCGATCAACCCGACGCCTGGTTCCTTTTCGGCATGACGGCGCTGCGCAACGGCGATGCCGACAAGGCACATACCTACCTGTCCCGCGCTGTCGATATGCGGCGCGGTTTCGCGCCATATCGGATCGCGCTTGGCCAAACCCTGAAGCGTGCGGGGGATATCGACGGCGCTTATCGACAATTCCACGATGCCTGGATTCTCGACCCGCGAGCTCACGAAGCCGCGTTCGGACTTGCCAGCACGAGTGCCGCGATGGGCTAGCGTGCCGAATCCACCCAGCTTCAGCGGATCGCGTTGCGGTTGTTGCGACGAAATGTGGGCCGACAGGTAAGCCGACGGTTCCTCGCCCATGCCGCCAACATTGGCGCGTATTTTCGGACCATTCCCGGTGCGGGATTATCGCGAGAGTATCGATCCGCGATGACACTGGCGCGATGGCTCACGAAGCGCGGTGATCCCAATGCCGCCTTTGTCGCCCTTGAACGCGCACAGCGCGCGGCCCCTGACGATCCCCGTCCCCTCGCCGAGCTGGCGCGTCAGGCATTCGATGCCGAAAATTTCCTTCTGGCTCTCGAATACCTGGAACGTGCACGCGAGGTCGCCCCGCAAAGTCTCGATGTAAGTTGCGAGTACGGCCGCCTGCTGAGCAGAATTGCGCGTCATGAAGACGCCTTCTCGGTCCTCGAGGATGCACATCTGCAAAACCCGGATGCGATCCGACCTCTCCTGCTTCTCGGTTGGGCACGGTATCGTGCCGGTCAAAGCCAGCGCGCAGTTTCAGACTTCGATGCCGTTCTCGAGCGGCAGCCGACATCGATCGAGGCGCATTACGGACGGGCACGCGCATTGATCGATGCCGGAGACATGTCGGATGCCAAGAGATGGCTTTACCGGACCATCGCGCTTTCTCCCGGCCATGCCGGCGCCTTGCGCGAGCTGGCCAATCTGAAAGACCTTGCGCCCGGCGATACACAATTTGGTGGCCTGATATCCGCCATCGAGGACGACACCTCCCCGCCGCAACGCCGCGCTGTGCTCCATATGGCCGCCGGTGCCAGCTGCCACAACGTCAAAGCCTATGCCGACGCGTTCGACCACTACCGGAACGGCAATCTGCTCAAGGACGTCGTCTTCGACATACGAAGCTATGCCGGGCATATCGATGCTTTGATCGCCGGCTTTGACCGACATCATTTCGAACGCACAAAGGGTTGGGGAAATCCATCCGAAGTACCGGTTTTCATTCTCGGTATGCCACGCTCCGGCACGTCACTGGTTGAGCAAATTCTGGCCAGTCACTCGCACGTGCATGGGTCGGGAGAGCGCGAGGAAATGCTTCAACTCGCCGACCAGTTATCGGAACAACTGAACGACAGCCGTCCCTACCCGGCCTGCGTCGAAGGATTGTCCAGCAGTTCAAGCAAGGATATTGCCGAGCAGTTTCTCGGCGCCCTGAAACGCGCCGCTCCCCATGCCGCCCGCATCACCGACAAGATGCCGGGGAACTTTCATCATGTCGGCCTGATCGCGACCCTGTTTCCCAATGCGAAAATAATTCACTGCCGTCGTGATCCGCGCGATACGTGTCTTTCCATATTCTTCGGCGATTTCGTAGGGAGCCACCCCTACTCCTACGACCTGACCAATCTGGGTCGCTATCACCGCCAATATGAGCGGTTGATGGCGCACTGGCACGAGGTGCTCCCGGGACGCATTCTGGATGTGAGCTATGAAGACCTGGTCGACCAGCAGGAAGACGGGTCACGCCGGATGGTCGCGTTCTGCGATCTGGACTGGGAGGCTCGGTGTCTTGAATTTCACAAGACGTCACGGAATGTGAAGACTCGAAGCAACGCGCAGGTCAGGCAGCCCATCTATCGTTCTTCGATCGAGCGCTGGCGGCCCTATGAGGCACATCTCGAGCCTCTGTTCGCCGCTCTGTCCGCGCCGGCCGAGGTTTCGCGCTAGTCGTCCGACAAGAGGTGCAGCAGGCTCGATGTGTCCCAGCGGCCACCGCCGCGCGCCTGAACCTGGGCGTAGAACTGATCGACCAGCGCCGTCATCGGGAGCCGTGCTTCATTTCGTGCGGTCTCAGCCAGACAAATGCCCAAATCCTTGCGCATCCAGTCGACGGCGAACCCGAACTCGTACTGGCCGTCCACCATGGTCGACCAGCGATTTTCCATCTGCCAGGACTGCGCCGCCCCCTTTGAGATGGTGCCGATAACCTTCTCCATATCGAGCCCGGACTTCATGCCAAAATTCATCGCCTCGGACAGGCCCTGGACCACGCCGGCGATGCATATCTGATTGACCATCTTGGCAAGTTGTCCCGAACCGCTCGGACCGATCAGCGTGCACGCCTGGGCATAGGCATCGATCACAGGGTTCGCACGGGCAAATGTTTCCGGCGTGCCGCCGACCATGACCGTCAGCGCGCCGTTTTCCGCGCCCGCCTGCCCGCCGGATACAGGCGCATCGAGGAACCCGATGTCGAGCCCGGCGCAGGTCTGCGCAAGTTCGCGGGCCAGATCCGCGGACGCCGTTGTGTGATCCACGAGGATCGCCCCCGCTGTCATCCCGGCCAGCGCGCCGTCATCGCCATGCACGACACTGCGGACATCATCATCATTTCCGACACAAACAAACACGATATCGCAGCCCTGTGCGGCTTCACGCGGTGTCGGGTGAGCTGCGCCGCCACCTTCCGCGACCCAGGCCTCTGCCTTCGCACCGGTTCGATTGTAGACGGACACCGTGTGCCCCGCCGTCCGTAGATGGCCGGCCATCGGGTAGCCCATTACACCTAGACCAATGAACGCTGCTTTCACCTGATCAGACATCCCTCTCCCCTTATCCGCCGCGCGTCGCGGTCGCTAGTGCCGTTCGTCGCTGTCGCTCGATGCAATTACCGCATGGATCTTCTGCCACACGTCATGGCTGCGTGCCGTCAACATGTCGCCCTTCGGGTCTGTCAGATCATACCGCCCGCCATCCAGCAGTGCGCTATGGCCACCCGCCTCGCGAACCAGGAAGGTTCCTGCGGCGTGATCCCACGGCAGCAATTTTGTGTAGGCCGAGAACGCCCGTTCACCCGACAGTATCTGGACATACTCGTGGCCGGCACAGCGGGGCCGGAAGACTTCCCGGACCGTCTCCGGCGCCTGCTCGGCGCGCTCGCGCAGATAACGGGCCGCCGTTCCTACAAAGTCGGCCTCTGTTTCGACCTTCCCGAGTGCGACTTCCCGTCCATCCAGGCGCACGCCGTCTCCACGCGCACCAACCGCAAGCGCCCCGGAAACCGGCTCATAGATCCAGCCTGCCTCCACCTCGCCACGGACGACGTAGGCGACGATGACCGCAAAGGTCGAACGACCGTTGGCAAAATTCCAGGTCCCGTCGACGGGATCGATAACCCAGACCGGGTCATCCCCTGACAGGCGATCGAATACGGATTTATCGGCAAACACCGCTTCCTCGCCGACGACCGTGCTGCCCGGCACCAGTTCCGGCAGGCGTTGCGTCAGCCACGCCTCGGTCTCGATATCGGCGATGGTGACCAACTCGCCACCATCCTTCTCGTCGATCTCACCGTCCCTGAGGGCGCGAAAACGCGGCAATATGATCTCTGCCGCTGCGGTCGCGATCAGTTCCGCGACTCCCTCCATGTCCGGTCGTGCCTGGCTCATTGTGTTGCCGTCCCTTGCTCGAGACGCCGATGAAACCGTGCGACATCGCGCGGCGCAAGACGCACGGTGATTTTTGTATTTGCACCGCTGTCATCCCGCTCGATGACTTCGCCCTTTTCATACAGCCAGGCAAGCGCCGCACCATCCGCAAACGAAACCTCAAAGGTCTCGACGCTCTCGTCAGCGGCAAGAATGGCGTCCAGCCGCGCCAGCAGTTCTTCGCAGCCTTCTCCTGTCTCGGCCGACAGCATCACCACATCATCACTATGCCGCGCCCGATCGGCCAAGAACGCGCGCTCATCGGCATCGATAAGGTCGATCTTGTTGAGGATTTCCAACTGCGCGGGCGGCCCTTTCTTTTCACTGTCGTCGTCGGGGCCGCGTTTCGCGTCCGCAAGCAGGTTGTCGAGAATGGCTTCGACATCCTGCTGCTGCGCATCGGTATCCGGATCTGCACAGTCGCGGACATGCACAATCACGTCTGCCGCAGTTACTTCCTCCAATGTGGCGCGAAAGGCGGCGACCAGATCCGTCGGGAGATCCGAGATAAACCCGACCGTATCGGACAGGATCGCCGTCCTGCCCGACGGCAACTCGAGTTGCCGCATGGTCGGGTCGAGCGTCGCGAACAGCATATCTTCGGCATACACCTCAGCGTTCGTGATCCGGTTGAACAGCGTCGATTTGCCGGCATTGGTGTAACCGGCAAGCGCGATCAACGGGTATGGCACGCGGGCACGGGCGCGCCGGTGCAGCCCTCGTGTGCGGCGCACCTGCTCGAGTTCGCGCTTGAGACGCGCGATCCTGTCATCGATCAGGCGCCGGTCGATTTCGATCTGGCTCTCACCGGGGCCGCCGACAAATCCAAATCCGCCACGCTGGCGCTCGAGATGGGTCCAGGACCGAACAAGCCGACTACGCTGATAACTGAGCGCGGCCAGTTCTACTTGCAGTTGCCCTTCGCGGGTCCGGGCCCGTGCGCCGAAGATTTCGAGAATAAGACCTGTTCGGTCTATTACCTTGGTCTTCCAGGCCCGTTCCAGATTGCGCTGCTGGACCGGCGTCAGCGGACCACCAACAATGACGAGCCCTATTTCATCTGCATCAATGCGGTCATGGACTTCCTCGACCACGCCACCACCGAACAGCGTCGAGGGACGCGGGCGGTTTAGCGGTACCGCCCGCATGCTGACAATATCCAGCGCTATCGCACGCGCGAGACCGGCCGTTTCTTCGAGAAGCGTGTCGGCGCTGCGGCCGTGGTTGCCGTCGGCAGTCGCGCGAAGAACGGGCTGAAGCACCAACGTGCGCGTTGGCGCTGCGCCGGTTTCATCCGTCACGGAATACTCTTTGGTACCCAAGACGCGCGGTTACTCGGCCGCTTCGACGTCGGCCTCGTCCGTCTCCGGCTCGAAGAGCTGGATCGGCATCGACGGCATGACCGTCGAGATCGCGTGTTTGTAGACAAGTTGTGAGTGCGCATCACGGCGCAGCAAGACACAAAAATTGTCGAACCAGGTCACGACGCCCTGCAGTTTTACGCCATTGACGAGAAAGATCGTGACGGGAGTTTTGTTTTTTCGAATGTTATTCAGGAAAACGTCCTGAACATTCTGTGACCGTTCTGCAGCCATCTTGATTACCTCAGCTTTGTTCTTGTGTTGGTTATTTTATGCGCTGTACGGATTTTGTTTTAAGTCATGTGTTTCCACCGCATCACGGCGACCCAAACACACGGTTATATACGTTAGGCTTCCCGGACTGGATTTCCAGTCCTTCTTGCAACGATTTCGCGGATTTATCCCCGGCTGAGTGCCAGCGGAGCCGAATCCATAAATTCCGTGTACCGGCCATGCAAAGCCGTACTCAGCGATCCGGGATTCCCGTTTGCGATGACCGTGTCGTCGATGCTCGTCACCGGGGTCACGAAATGTGACGAGTTGCTCAGGAACGCCTCACGCGCCTCAAGCGCTTCCTCGCGGGAGAATTTGCGCTCTTCGAACGTCAAACCCATGTCCCCGGCAATGCGAATTATCGCCTGGCGCGTGATGCCGCGCAGGATATCCGGCCCCGCCGGGCGGGTTACAAGCGTACCGTCTGCCGTCACGATCCATGCGTTCGACGATGTGCCCTCAGTCACGAAGCCGTCCGTGTCACACATCCAGGCTTCATAGGCACCGGATTCCGCCGCCGCCTGCTTCCCGAGTACATTTGGCAACAGCGCGACCGTCTTGATATCGCACCGGGCCCAGCGCAGGTCATCGATCGTGATCACCTTGATCCCTTCATCGCGCATCTCGGCGGGAAACTCGGAAATCGGACGCACAGTCATGACCAACGCGGAGCGCGTGTCCGTCGGAAATTTGTGATCGCGTGGTGCGACGCCGCGGGTAACCTGGATGTAGAGAAGCGCCGTTGCATACCGGTTGCGCCTGACCAGTTCTCGCATGGCCAATGCAAGCGCTGCGCGCGATACCGGCCAGGCAATACCCAGTTCGCCGAGCGAACGGTCCAGCCGGTCGAGATGCGGGGCTTCGTCGATCAGGCGTCCGCGATACAGGTGGATGACCTCATACACACCGTCGGCAAACTGATACCCGCGATCCTCGACATGCACCGCGGCACGCCGGTGCTCGATATAGCGGCCGTTAACGTAAGCAACACGCGGCACGGTCAACCCCCAGTTGCGGCGCGGTTACGGGAATCCGTAACCGAACACACAGTCGTTTAAAAGAATTCCAGGCTGACCGCGAACATCCGCTCGACCTTGCGGACGGCGTCCTTGGTCGCAAACAGGACGATACGGTCTCCGACATTGACCACCGTTTCCTTCGTGACCATCAGCACCTGGTCGTCGCGCAGGATGGAGGCCACGATGACGCCTGCCGGTAGCTTCGCATCCATGATCGCCTTGCCGACGAGGCTTGAGGTCTCAAGCGCTTCGGCCTCGATCACTTCGCCGAAATTCTCTCCGATCGAATGAACCGAGCGAATGCGGCCGCGACGGATGATCTGCAAGATCGTCGAGACCGTAATGACACGCGGATTGACCACGACGTCGATACCCAAGGGTGCCAACAACGGGTTATAGGTGTTGCTGTTGACCAACGTCACCGCGCGCTCCGCCCCGTAACGCTTGGCCAGCAACGACGCCAGGATGTTGACTTCGTCATCATTGGTGATCGCCACCACCGTGCTTGCCTTGCTCACGCCGGCTTCAGCCAGAATATCGGGATCGAGCGCATCGCCGTGAATGACATTCGTCTTGCTGAGCGCATTGGCCGCTTCTTCGGCGCGTTCCTTGTTCAACTCAATGACACGGGCGGTAATCCCGGAGAATCGTTCCTCGATATCCGCCGCAAGACTTTGGCCAATGTTGCCGCCACCGATGATGATGACCCGGCGCGCCTCCTGCTCCTCGTGACCGAATGCTGCCATGGCGCGCGGCACATGCTCCGCATCGATGACAATATAGACTTCGTCACCCGGCTCCAGATGATCGTCGCCGGTCGGCACCATCGGCTTGCCTTCGCGGATGATACCGACGATCGACAAGCGCAGATCCGGGAACAGCGTCGTCAACTGACGCAACGGCGTGTTCAGGATCGGGCATTCCTCTTCGCATCGAACACCAATCAGCCGCAGCCGGTTGTTGGCGAGCGGGATCATTTCGAACGAACCCGGCACCGTGAAACGCCGGCTGATCGCCCTGGCCACTTCGATTTCTGGAGAGATGATCACATCGATCGGCATGTGATCGCGCGAGAACAGATCGGCCCAGATCGGGTTCCGGTAGGCCTGCGATCGCACCCGCGCGATTTTCATCGGGACATCAAAAAGCGAGTGCGCGACCTGACACGCGATCATGTTCACTTCATCGGCGAACGTCACGGCCACGATCATGTCGGCATCTCGCGCCCCGGCCGCCTCAAGCACATCGGGGTGCGAGGCGAAACCAATCATCGTGGTCACGTCCAACGTGTCGCGAATACGCCGGATCAGCTCCGGACTTTGGTCGATAACGGTGACATCCACGCGCTCCGAGGCCAGCTCGCGCGCGATACTCGATCCAACCTGACCGCCACCACAGATAATCGCTTTCATGGGAATCCCCTGAAACCAGCCGCGCCACAGGGCACAGCATTCAACAGTTCGGCCGCCCGCCTATTCCATACCTCGAACGGTAGGTCCTTTTACGCCAAGCGACTTCAATTTGCGATGCAGCGCTGAACGCTCCATCCCGACGAAGGTCGCCGTCTTCGAGATGTTGCCGCCGAACCGGTTGACCTGCGCCTCGAGATACTGCCGTTCGAACTCTTCGCGCGCGTCGCGCAGCGACAGACCAAGAAACTCGGTGTTCGATGTGCTTTGTAGTGCCGTTGGTGTTTTTTCCATGATTTCCGGCGGCAGCATTTCGGGACGAATGGAATCGCTCGAATCGCTCGATGACATAATCAACAGCCACTCGATCACATTGCGCAGCTGGCGCACATTGCCGGGCCAGTTATGCGCCTGCAGCGCCGTCATCGCGTCGGGTCCGATCCGGCGCGGCGGCATACCCGCCTGCTCCGACGCCCGGCGCATGAAGTGTTCGGCCAGTTTCGGAATATCCTCTCGCCGGTCGGTCAGGTTCGGAATTTCGAATGGCACGACGTTCAGCCGATAGTAGAAATCTTCCCGAAACTCGCCCGATTCAATTTCCTCAAGCAGATCGCGCGTGGTGGTGGCGACCACGCGTACGTCGACCTTGATCCGCTGCCCACCACCGACCCGTTCAAAGGTCTGGTCCTGCAGAACCCGAACGATCTTTCCCTGCGTCTCGATCGGCATATCGCCGACTTCGTCGAGCAACAATGTTCCGTTATGGGCCTGCTCGAACAAGCCGATCTTGCGGCCTTCCGCCTCACTGGTGCGCCCGGACTCGACGCCGAACAGCTCAATCTCCATACGGTCCGGCGCCATGGATGCACAGTTCACGACAACGAAGGGCTGATCGGCCCGTCGCGAACTCGCATGCAACATGCGCGCCGCGACTTCCTTGCCCGCACCCGCCGGGCCGGTGATCAACACCCGACTGCCGGTGGGCGCCACTTTCTCGATCCCCTGACGCAGCAGCACGATGCTGGGTGAATCACCGACCATCTCGGTCTCGGGTCCCGCGCGTAGTCGCAGTTCGCGGTTCTCGCGCCGCAGGCGTGCAGCTTCGATCGCGCGGCTGACGATGGTGATCAGGCGATCGGTCTTGAACGGCTTCTCGATGTAGTCATAGGCCCCGACCTTGATCGCTTGCACCGCCGTCTCCACAGACCCATGTCCGCTGATCATCACGACGGGCACGTTCGGATGCTCGCGGCGGATCAGATGAAGAAGCTCCATGCCATCGAGGCGGCTGTCCTCGAGCCAGATATCCAGAACAACGAGGCTCGGCCGCCGTGCCGCGATTTGCTCGATCGCCTGCTCGGCATTCGCCGCGTCGCGGGTTTCGTAGCCCTCATCCTCGAGCACACCGGCAATCAGAAGACGAATATCGTCTTCATCATCGACTATGAGAATATCTTCTGCCATGTCCTGAGGTATCGCCCTTAAGCCGCCGTTGACGGTTCGTCGCCATCTTCATTGCCGGATTGCGGCAGATCGACCTGCAGGGTCAATACAATACGCGCGCCGGGCAGATCCTCACCCCGGTCCTCCAGGGTCAAGGTTCCACCATGTTGTTCGACGATTCGCGAGACAATCGCCAGGCCAAGCCCCGTCCCCTTGGACCGCGTGGTGACATAGGGTTCGGTCAGGCGATCGCGTTCCTCGACCGGTAGCCCGCGACCATTATCCTCAACGACGATCGACGCCGTGTTGCCGGTCTCGGTTAACTGCATGCGCACCCACCCCGGCTCACGCGCGGTGTCTCCGGGTGCATCGGGGCGGCCGACAATCGCATCCACCGCATTCTGCAGCAGATTGGTGAGCGCCCGGCTGACGAGGCCTGAATCACAATTCGCCAGCACCGGGATGCCGGGCAATTCGGTCTCAAATTGAATATCCGCCCGCGCCTGGTCTTGCAAGAACACCGCCTCGCGGCAGGTCTTCACCAGGTCAACCGGCCGCATGACAGGATTGGGCATCCGCGCAAACGCCGAGAATTCATCGACCATCCGGCCAATGTCTCCGACCTGCCGGACAATCGTATCCGTGCACTGGGCAAACACTTCTGGGTCACTCTGGACCTCTTTCAAATATTTGCGTTTCAGGCGTTCGGCCGACAGCTGAATGGGGGTCAGCGGATTCTTGATTTCATGTGCGATACGCCGCGCCACATCCGCCCACGCCGCCTTGCGCTGCGCCGACTGGAGTTCCGTGACGTCATCGAATGTCACAACGAACCCGATCACGGTCTGCTGGGCGTCATATTCCGCCGCGATCCGGACATGGAGGGTCTTGCGATCCGTACCTGTTTCAACAGAAACCTCATCCTCGACCAGCCGTTCAGGGTCACTGACCGCGCGCGCGATCAGCTCAGCCAGCTCCGGCACGCACTCCCCAAGTTGGCGCCCCATGAGCTCATCCAGCCTCAGGCCAAGCAGTGCGGTCGCGGAACGGTTGGGCAGGCTGACCCGCCCGGCACTGTCGAGACCAACCACGCCGGCCGACACACCGCCGAGGACCGCTTCGGTAAACCGCCGCCGGTCTTCAAGCTGACGGTTCGCTTCGGTCAATTCACTACGTTGCTCGTCGAGTTGACGGGTCATGCGGTTGAAAGCACGGGTCAGCATACCGATCTCGTCATCGGACCGGCTTGCTTCGGCAAGGCGCACCCCCAGATTACCGGAACGCACCATTTCCGCAGCGTGGACAAGGCTGGCAATCGGACGGGTCAAACGGTTGGCGAACACAAAGGCGAGCCCGACCGCCGTCATCAGCAACAGCAGCGTGACGATGACAAAAATCGCCGCGAGCTCGATCTGCAAATCGGTCAGTTCTGATTCCACCAACGCGTAGTCATTTGCCGCGCGTCGTGTCGTCTCACGCAGCTCCAGCACGTTCGGGTCGATGAACCTGCCGACATAGAGAAACACCTTGGGACTAACATCGAGCCCCACCAGGGCCCGCACCCGGTCGCGGCCTTCCGCTACCAGGACGACGGGTTCACCGTTGCTCGAATCCCCGTAGGCCCATGCGGGTGGCAAATCGAAGGTCAGTGACGAGGTAAATCCGGCTTCCGAAAGAATACGGCCCGTCGGGCCGAGCAACAGCGCTCCATGCACGGAATGACGTTCCGCCAGTACATCCAGGCTGCGCTGGGTACGCCGCCTGTCGGTCGCGATTTGCGGCCAGATCCGGTTCAACTCTTCGGTCATTGCGAACGCATCGGAGCGGAAAATCTGCTCATGCTCGCTGAGATAGGCCTCCGAAACCCGCACCGAGCTTTCGACGGCCTGGCGCACCCTGTCGCTGAACCAGTTCTGGATCGTGACGTTGAAGAACAAGGCGGCAAGAACGACGGCCAGGATCGCAGGGACGATCGCCACGATCGAGAACAGGCCGACAAGACGTACATGCAAACGGGCGGCGGCAAGACCGGCGCGGCGCTGCCCCCACAGTCGAACCAGCGCCTGGACGACGACGGCACCAAGCGCCAGAACGAGCACGAGATCAACGGCGACCAGGACATCGAGAGCGGAATCGCCCATCCCGAAATCGCTGTTCCCCGTCAGGGTCAGGAATGTGGCGATGCCTGCGGTAACACCGATGACCATAAGCACAAACGCCAGGCGTCGGCCGATGTTGGCACGCCCGGCCCACATGGCCACGCGCCGCATCGCAGCGGCATCCCGGCGTCCCGAACCGCCCGCATATTCCGGGGTCGGTTCGGACGTCACCTGCAGGGTCTGTCCGTGCGCCTTCCCGGGACTTACTTCATCGGTCATTCGATGCTCGATAGTGCACGTGCTTCCTTTGGGCCCTATAGGGGTCGTCCCTATATGGGGTCATACCGTTGAAAACGCACGATGTCCTATTTTACGCCCCGCACAACATCAATGTCTAACTCACGGATTTTCTTACGTAATGTGTTCCGGTTAAGTCCCAGCATTTCGGCTGCGCGAAGCTGATTGCCGCGGGTTGCCTCAAGCGCCAGCGATAATAGCGGGCGTTCCAGTTCATGCAGTACACGCCCGTAAAGTCCGGGTGCCGGCAATCCATCCCGATGGGCGGAGAAATAGGTCCGCAAATGGCGTTCGACTGCTTCGGAGAGTGATTCGTCGTCTCCGCCTGCCTCATGCACGGAACCCGGCGCGGATTGCGCCAATTCAGCCTCGACCGTCTCGACACTGATGACATCCTGGCTGTAGAGGGCAGTCAGCCGCTGTACGAGATTTTCGAGCTCACGAACATTACCGGGCCAACGATAGTCCTGGAGCCGTTGCATGGCCTCCGGGACAAAGCTTTTGGGGGCTGTACCGCCGGTTTCGGCATTGGCCAGAAAATGGCTAACCAGCTCCGGGATGTCCTCGGTTCGCTCGCGCAGCGGCGGTATGCGCAGCGGAACAACGTTCAGGCGATAGTAGAGGTCTTCCCGGAACAGACCCTGTCGGACCGCCAGACGCAAATCCCGATGGGTCGCGGCAATGATCCGCACATTGGTGGAGATCGGCGTGCGTCCCCCAACGGTCGAATACTCACCTTCCTGCAACACCCGAAGTAATCGCGTCTGGGCCTCAATCGGCATATCGCCGATCTCATCGAGGAACAGCGTGCCCCCCTCGGCTTGCTCAAAACGCCCCGAGTAACGGGTGGTGGCGCCGGTGAAAGCACCCTTCTCATGGCCGAACAGCTCGCTCTCGATAAGTTCGCGCGGGATCGCCGCCATATTGATCGCCACGAAGGGCCCGAATTTGCGTTTGCCATAGTCATGCAGCGCGCGTGCGACCAATTCCTTGCCGGTACCGGATTCACCGGTCACCATCACCGTCAGATCGGTGTTCATCAACCGGGCCAGCACCCGATAGATGTCCTGCATCGCCGGGGAGCGCCCGATCAACGGCAGATCCTCTTCTTCGCCCGGCAAACCAAAGTCCTGCTTGGTCGCCGGTGCCGGACTTTCGGACAGCGCACGCTGGACGACCTCGACCACTTCCTTGAGATCAAACGGCTTGGGCAAATATTCGAACGCACCGCGCTCGGTCGCCCGAACGGCGGTCAGCAACGTGTTCTGGGCGCTCATCACGATGATCCGCAGGTCAGGACGAATCTTTCTAATCCGCGGGATCAGGTCGAGACCGTTCTCATCGGGCATGACCACATCGGTGATTACCAAATCGCCCTCGCCATCGGAGATCCAGCGCCAGAGGTTGGCGGCGGTCCCGGTCGAGCGCACCTCATAATCAAGGCGCCCCAGCGCCTGGCCCAGAACGGTCCGTATGCTCCGGTCATCATCGGCAATCAGGATTGTCGCGGCGCTCATTTCGTATCTCCCGCAACCGTCTCGTCCACCGGCAGCATCACCTTGAACGCCGTGCCCGAATTGTCACTCTCGAGGTCGATAACCCCACCATGATCGCCAACGAGCTTGGCAACGAGGGCCAGGCCCAATCCGCTCCCGTTCTTTTTGGAGGTCACAAACGGGTCAAACAGGTAAGGGCGGATATCCGGCGGCACCCCCGAACCATTGTCGCGGACGGTGATCTCGATCGGCAGATCAACCCGTTCGCCGGTCCCGGGCAGCGCCAGGCGCAACCCGTGCCGATAGCGGGTTTCGATGCGAATTTCACCGCCACGCTCATCGACGGATTCCGCCGCATTCTTCACCAGATTGAGGAAAACCTGAATGAGTTGATCCCGGTTGCCGAACACCATCGGAAGAGATGGGTCGAACAACGGCACGAAGCGGATATTCCTGGCAAAGCCGCTCTCTGCGGAGCGCTGCGCGCGATCAAGGACCTCGTGAATGTTAACGGCGGTGCGCTCGGGAAGCCGTTCGTCGGAAAAAGCCTCCATACGGTTCACCAGCGAAACAATACGGTCCGCCTCGTCGCAGATCAGCTGGGTCAGTTCACGACCGTTATCGTCGGTATCGTCTTCCAGCAGCTGCGCGGCACCGCGAATACCGGAAAGCGGGTTCTTCACCTCATGGGCCAGCATCGACGCCATTGCCGTCACCGATCGTGCCGCGCCGCGATGCACCAACTGACGGTCGATATGACGTGCCAGCGTCTGTTCGTGCAGACTGATCACCACCACGCCATCGGCTTCGGACAGGGGTTGCGCCTGCACGGACATTTCTCGCTCGTCCAGGCGTGGCCCTTCGATACATACATCGCGCTCGGCATAACTCGCACCGGCATGACGTGATTTTTCTATGACGAAAAACAACGGGTTGTCCGAAGTTATGAATCCATCCAGCGAGTTTCCGACGAGGCTGTGCGCCCCAACGCCAAACATCTGCTCGGCCGCGTAGTTCACGTACCGAATGGTGTTGTCCGCCCCCACCGCAATGACCGCATCACTGAGTGAATTCAGGACCGACCTGGGGTCAACGCCGGCAAACAGGCCCGTGCCGGTTTCTTGAGACCGGTCATCTGCGATCGACATCACGCGGCCTCCAGCGACAAATTGTGGAAACGGTGCATCTCGTCGAAGATCACCCGTTCATCCAGCGTGTTGTTGACCACATTCCGGAACTCGGCCGCACCGGGAATACCGGTGATGTACCAGCCGATATGCTTGCGGGCATTCCGGATGCCGGTGCTCGCGCCGTACAGGGAGAGCATCCCATCGAGATGCTCGCGCAGGATCTGCCAGCGCGCGGCGATATCGGGCTCGGGCCGCACCTGTCCGGTCGCGAAATGATGCGCCACATCGCCGGGAAACCAGGGATGACCCTGCGCCGCGCGGCCGATCATCACCGCATCTGCGCCCGACCGTTCGAGGCATGCATAAGCATCGTCAATGGACCGGATGTCCCCGTTCGCGATCAACGGAATGGACACGCTGTCCTTGACCTCGGCGATGAAGTCCCAGTCGGCCGTGCCGGTGTAGAACTGGCAACGCGTGCGACCGTGCACGGTCAGCATCTGCACCCCGATATCCTCGGCAATTCGCGCAAGTTCGGGGGCGTTTCGGCTGTCGTCATCCCATCCGGTACGCATTTTCACGCTCACCGGTACTTCGACCGCATCGACCACGGCCTGCATGATCTCGGTTGCCAGGGGGATATCGCGCATCATGGCGGAGCCCGAAGCCTTGCGGACGATCTTCTTGGCCGGGCAACCGAAGTTGATATCAACCAGATCCGCGCCCCGTTCGACCGCCAGGACGGCCGCGTCAGCCATGATCTGCGGCTCTGTCCCGGCCAGTTGAATTGATACCGGGCCAGTGTTTTCGTCAAACAGCATCCGCTGGGAAGACTGGCGCGTGTTCAGGAGCATCTGCCGGCTGGCAACCATCTCGGAAACCACCAGTCCGGCACCGAATCTCGACGCCAAACGCCGAAACGGTCGATCGCTCACACCCGACATCGGGGCGAGAATCACACGATTTGGGATTCTAACGGCCCCGATTTCAAGGGGTTTTGAGAGATCACAGGAAATATTGCTCATTTTTTACGCACATACGCCGTATGATTATCGTTTGAGCACAATAGAGCCGATTGTGCAGCGCAACAAGAGTTATCTGGGCATTTCCTAACCCATAACCACATCGGTGACGAATTTCACACCCGGGAAGGCCAGCGTGATCAGCAGGTACGCGAACAGCACAATACGGGCCGCCCGGCGGCCACGCAGTCCGCTGCCCCGATGGAGTAACAGCAGGAGCCCGATAATCACGAATGTCGCCACCGACAGGGTGGATTTGTGGTCCAGTTCGACAAATTCGCCGGTCGCGGACAACTGGGTCGCCACACCCGTCAACAGCCCGGCTCCGAGCACGACTTCCGCCGCCACCAAAAGCCTGATCTGCAAATACTCCGCATCGGCGACCGCCGGCAGAATCTCGGACCATCCCGAGACCGTGTGGGCGCGCAACGCCCGTTCCTTGGCCCAGATCGCCAGCGCCGCAACGGCTGCGATGCTGATTAACCCATAAGTGACCAGCGATACGCCGATATGGACCTGCAACCACGCCGTCAGCAGATTGCCCGACAACGGTTCTTCGGGAACCGATGACCATGCCAGCGCGACGAGCGCCAGCAACACCAGATAGGGCAGCAACAATCCGCTCAGGCGGCGCGCGGCTTGCGACAGAATACAAACCGCCAGATAGATGACCATGGTCGCGGCAATAATCGTCCACAAGGTGGCGCTGAAACCCGTCCGCCATATCCCGCCGGCGACGGAAATATCGAGGGCCAGCGGGCCGACAGTCGCAACCGCCAGCAATAACCAGAACAGGAAACCACCGCGCGGCGCGAGCGCATCCCGGCGGCCGAACGGAAGCAGCGCTGCCGGCAACAGCGTCAAAAGCGCCGCAATACCCAATGTGATCGATCCACCCATGGACACATCATACGTGCCTCGCCCGCGCCGGTCACTCGCACGTCCCGGTGTCATATGTGATTGTACCGTCAGCCGATTTCGGTACGACGCCTTGGCAAGCCAAAGGTGTGCGACTAACGTGCGCCCAGATTTCGCCTGGAGTGGCCAAACGTGCCCGAAACCGTTGCCCTCATTGTTGCCGCCGGCCGCGGGTCCCGCATGCCGGGCGACGTGCCCAAGCAGTATCGACACCTGCACGGACGCCCCATCCTGCGCCATGTGCTTGAGACGTTCATCGCGCACCCCTCAATTTCTGGCGTATACGCGGTGATTCATCCCGATGATCGCGCGCGGTTCGCGGATGTCAGTCTGGGCCTGGATATAGGCCCGCCAGTTCTCGGCGGCGATACCCGGCAGGAATCAGTTCGAAACGGCCTCGAAACACTTGCCGCGGGCGCAGCGCCCGAACGCGTGCTGATCCAGGATGGCGCCCGTCCGCTCACCTCGCCCGCCCTGATCGACCGGGTCATCGATGCCCTTGGCGAGGCCGAAGGTGCGGTGCCGGCCCTGCCGCTGACGGATACGGTCAAACGGGTCGATGGCGGCGCGGTCGTCGAGACGGTCGATCGCAGTGGGTTGTTCCGTGCGCAAACGCCCCAGGGCTTCAGGTTTCAAGCGTTGCTGTCGGCACATGAGAGTGCGGCCAGGAACAGTAACTTTACCGATGACGCGTCCATCGCCGAGGCCGCGGGCCTCAGCGTCGCCGTCGTCACCGGCGAGGAACATAATATCAAGATCACCCATGACGACGATATGGCCCGTGCTGCCGCATGGCTGCACGGCGTGCGCGAAACCCGGGTCGGTTCCGGCTTCGATGTTCATGCCTTCGGTCCCGGTGGCAGCGTGCGTCTCGGCGGCGTCGATATCCCGCACAGCCAGGCGCTCGCCGGCCATTCCGACGCCGACGTCGCGCTCCACGCTCTGACGGACGCCATCCTGGGCGCAATCGGAGACGGCGATATCGGCTCCCACTTCCCACCGTCGGATCCCCAATGGCACGGGGTGGATTCAAGCCAGTTCCTGAACCACGCGGCGAACCTTTTACGCCAACGACACGGCGCGTTGGTCCATGTCGACCTGACAATCATCTGCGAGCAGCCGCGCATCGGCCCGCACCGCGATACCATGCGCGCGCGGGTTGCGGATATACTGGCGATCGACGTTGGCCGCGTATCGGTCAAGGCGACCACGACCGAGGGCCTCGGGTTCACCGGACGCGGCGAAGGCATCGCCGCGCAGGCAAGCGTGACGATCACCGTTGAGGCAGAGCTATGACATCGGACCAACAAACGGACCCAACCGAACCGAAAATGGCGCGCCTGCTCGCCACCTGGTTCGGCGCGGGTGACCTGCCGGGTGCGCCCGGCACCTGGGGATCTCTCGCCGCACTCCCGTTTGCGGTCATTGCGGTCATGATCGGCGGGCAATTCCTGCTGATGGCGTTGATCCTGATCGGGTTTGTCGTGGGTGTGTGGGCCAGCGGACGGCTGGCGTCACACCATCGCCTGAAGGACCCCCAGCGCGTGGTCATCGACGAGGTGGTTGGCCAGTGGCTGGCGATCCTGCCCATCGCCTTCGACTGGCGCTTCTATGTGGTGGCGTTCGTTCTGTTCCGCTTCGCCGATATCACCAAGCCATGGCCGCTGAAGGACCTCGAAAAGCTGCATGGCGGGGTCGGCATCATGGCCGACGATATCGGCGCGGGCGTCTATGCCGGTGCGCTGACATGGCTCATCGCGGTCTGGCTTGGAACGGCCGGCACCCTTCCTACCCTGTTTGGATAATCCGATGTTCGATGCCCAACTCCTCCATGACGCCGCCGAACTACTGGAACTGTGCCGGCGGGCCGACATGAAGATTGCCACGGCAGAATCCTGTACCGGCGGCCTGATCGCCGGTTGTCTGACAGAAATTGCCGGGTCATCCGATGTGGTCGAGCGCGGCTTCGTGACCTACTCGAACGAGGCCAAGATGGAGATGCTCGGCGTGCCCAAGATGCTGATCACGCTGCATGGCGCCGTCAGCGAACAGGTCGCGCGCGCCATGGCCGAGGGTGCACTCTCCAAATCCCTGGCAGATATCACGATTTCCGTCACCGGCGTCGCAGGCCCCGGCGGCGGCACCAGGGACAAGCCCGTCGGCCTTGTGCATTTCGCCTGTGCCGGGCGCGGTCGTCCCACGATTGCCCATCATGAAGTCTTTCCCGGGGACCGCGCCGACGTGCGTGATTCGACCGTCCAGACGGCCTTCACAATCCTGCGTCGCACCGTGCAGGGGAAAACCTGAACCCGCCAAAGCAGCAGGAGCGATCATGTCCGACAGCGATACAAACAAGGCCGCATTCGACAGCCGGGATTTCTCGGCCATCTTCGATCACGCCTCGATCGGGGTGCGCGACATCAAGCGCGCCATGGCCTTCTACGAACCAACGCTCGCCACGCTCGGTCTGGAAATCGTCATGGATAAGGGATTCGCCGTCGCCTTTGGCAACGGCAGCGGCCGACAATGGCTGTGGATCAGCGAGCCCATCGATAAGAAAGCAGTTGTGATCGCCAACAACGGCGCGCATTTCGCACTGATCGCGGACTCCCGATCAACCGTACGCGCCTTTCACGCGGCGGCGATGGCGAATGGCGGACGCGAAGACGGCGCGCCGGGGCTTCGGCCCGAATACATCCCGACCTATTACGGCACGTTCGTGCTGGATCCGGACGGCAACAAGGTCGAGGCGGTCTGCCGCCGGCCGGAAGACGACTAGGGGTTTGCCGGCCCCACGGGTACATAGAGTTCGGCCGCGCGTTTCTCGAACGCACCCACCATCCGGCTGATCGCCTCGTGGAATAGCACGCCGATCATCCGCTCGAGAATGCGGCTGCGGAATTCGAATTCCACATAGAAATCGATCTCGCAGGCCCCGTCCTCGCGCGGCACGAAAATCCAGTGGTTGCGCAGGAACTTGAGCGGTCCGTCGACATATTCCACGTCGATCCGGGCATCTTGTGTGTCGAGGCGGGGTGTCAACGTGACTTTCGAGGTAAACCGTTCGCGGATCAACTTGAAGCCGACCACCAGGTCGGACCAGATGATCGAATGGTCCGCGGCGTCTTCGCGCTTCCGGTTTCGCGCGGCGATACACCAGGGCAGGAATTCGGGATAGCTCTCGATATCGCCGACCAGCGTGTAGAGCTGGTCGGGGGTGTAGGGAAGAACTCGATTTTCCTTATGAGACGGCACGCTGAATGTGGTCTTGCCTGTTAGCCCGCCGCGGCGAGCTTCGCCTCGCGGGCATCGCGCAACTTCGCGAAATCATCACCCGCATGATAGCTCGACCGGGTCAGCGGCGTGGCGGAAACCAGGAGAAAGCCCTTGCCACGCGCCATCTTGGCGTAGCCCTCGAACTCGTCGGGCGTGACGAACTTATCAATACGCGCATGCTTCGGGGTCGGCTGCAGATACTGACCGATGGTCAGAAAGTCGACATTCGCGGCACGCAGATCGTCCATCACCTGCCCCACTTCCTCGCGGGTCTCGCCGAGACCGACCATCAGGCCCGACTTGGTGAAGATGCTCGGCACCTTGTCCTTGATCCGGTGCAGCAGGTCGAGGCTGGTGAAGTAGCGCGAGCCGGGCCGGATCGTCGGGTAGAGCCGCGGCACGGTTTCCAGATTGTGGTTGAACACATCCGGCGGGTCCTGGGCCAACACATCGATCGCGCCCGGTTTGTCCTTGAAGTCAGGCGTCAGGATCTCGATGGTCGTGCCCGGCGCCGAGGCGCGCAACGCGCGCACGACCTGGCCGAAATGATCCGCACCACCGTCTTCCAGGTCATCGCGATCAACGGATGTCAGCACAACATGTTCGAGCGCCATGCCACCCACGGCCACCGCGACATTCGCGGGCTCACTCGGATCGAGGGGCTTGGGCACGCCGGTCGCCACGTTGCAGAACGCACAGGCCCGGGTGCAGGTGTCGCCCATGATCATGATGGTGGCGTGCTTCTTGGCCCAGCATTCGCCGATATTCGGGCAGGCCGCCTCCTCGCAAACCGTCGCCAGGTTGAGATCGCGCATCATCTTGCGGGTCTCGTGATAGGCCTTGCTGGTCGGCGCCTTCACACGAATCCATTCCGGCTTGCGCTGGATCGGGTTGTCGGGCCGGTTGCGCTTCTCGGGATGCCGGAGTGCTGCGTCGGTGCGCTTGTCGCGAACGGGGGTCGAAGTCATAGGTTAGAAATGGATCGTGCGCCCGTAAGCGTCAAGCACGGACTCGTGCATCATTTCGCTCAGGGTGGGATGCGGGAAGACGGATTCGATCAGTTCGTGCTCGGTCGTCTCCATCGTTTTGGCGATGCCATAGCCCTGGATCAGCTCGGTCACCTCGGCCCCGATCATGTGGGCGCCCAGAAACTCACCCGTGCCGGCGTCGAAGATCGTCTTGATCAGGCCCTCGGGCTCGCCCAGCGCGATCGCCTTGCCGTTGCCCTGGAACGGGAAGCGCCCGACCTTGATCTTGCGGCCGGCCGCCTTCGCCGCGGCCTCGGTCATGCCGATGGATGCGACCTGAGGGCTGCAATAGGTGCAGCCGGGAATTCGGCTGGTGTCGAGGGGGTGAATGCCCTTCTCACCGGCCATGCGTTCAACCGCGATGATCCCTTCATGGGACGCCTTATGGGCAAGCCATGGCGGGCCCGCCACGTCGCCGATGGCCCAGATGCCCGGCTCGGCTGTCTGGCCCCATTCGTCGATGACGATGTGAGACTTCTCGACCACCACCTTGGTGTCCTCGAGGCCGATATCCTCGACATTGCCGACGATACCCACCGCCATGATGACGCGCTCGGTCTCGATATTCTGGAACTTGCCGTCTTTCTCGACCGTGGCAGTAACCTTGTCCGGCTGCTTGTAGAGCGACTTCACCGTCGCCCCGGTAATCAGCTTCATGCCCTGCTTCTCGAAGGCCTTCGCCGCGAGATCGGAGATTTCCTCATCCTCGACGGGCAGAATCCGGTCGAGAACCTCGACCACGGTCACTTCTGCACCAAGGGTCCGATAGAACGAGGCGAACTCGATACCGATCGCGCCGGAGCCGACGACCAGCAGCGATTTCGGGAATGTCTCGGGCACCATCGCCTCGCGATAGCTCCAGATCTGCTCGCCATCGACCTCCATGCCGGGGATGTTCCGCGCGCGTGCGCCGGTGGCCAGCAAAACGTTCTTGGCCGTGACGTCAGCGACTTTCTTGCCGTCCTTCTCCACGACGACCTTGCGCGCGCCGGCCTTGCCGCCCGCGAGCTTGCCCCAGCCGTCGATCACCTCGACCTTGTTCTTCTTCAACAGGAAGCCGACACCCTGGTTGAGCTGGTTCGCGACACCGCGCGAGCGTTCCACGACCTTCTTGAGATCGAACGACACATTGTCGGCCTTCAGCCCGTAGGCCTCGGCGTTCTGCATGTAGTGATATATTTCCGAGGTACGGAGAAGCGCCTTGGTCGGAATGCAGCCCCAGTTGAGGCAGATGCCACCCAAATGATTGGCCTCGATTACCGCCGCCTTCATACCCAGCTGCGCAGCACGGATCGCCGCGACATAGCCCCCGGGCCCGCCACCGACTACCACCAGATCGAATTTCTTGTCCGCCATTGGTTCAACCTCGAAAAATTCTGTTCACGCGAAAGCGTCGCGAGAAAAAGGACTACAGGAGGAGCCCGAGCGGCTCTTCGATGAGGCTCTTGAGCGCCGCCAGATACTCGGCACCGATGGCCCCATCGAGCGCGCGATGATCTACCGACAGGGTCAGCGACATGACCGTGGCGACGGCCAGTTCGCCGTCATGCACCACCGGGCGCTGTTCGCCCGCGCCGACCGCCAGGATGGCGCCCTGGGGCTGATTGATGACCGCATCGAACTGCTTCAGCCCGTACATGCCGAGATTCGAGATGGAGAAGGTGCCACCCTGAAACTCTTCCGGCGCCAGCTTGTTGTCACGGGCGCGCGCAGCAAGATCGGCCATTTCCGACGAGATCGCCTTCAGGCCCTTGCCCTCGGCCCCTCTTACGATCGGCGTGATCAGTCCGTCGTCGATCGCCACGGCAACCGAAATATCCGCGCGCTTGTAGAGACGCACGCCCTCGTTGGACCAGCCCGCATTCGCACGCGGCACTTCGATCAGCGCCGCGGCAGCAGCCTTGATGATCATGTCGTTGACCGAGATTTTGAACTCACCGTCCTTGGCGCGAGCATTCAAATTCTTGCGCGCTTCCAGCAACCGGTCGATCTCGCAATCCACCGTCAGATAGAAATGCGGCGCCTGTTGCTTGGATGCGGTCATCCGCTCGGCGATCACCTTGCGCATGTTCGACAGCGGCAACACTTCGTAGGGGGCGTCGCCTTCGACGGAAACAATTGCCGCCGACGCGACAGCTGAAGCCGCAGGCGCACCCGAGAAGTTTTCGATATCCACTTTGACGATCCGGCCGTTCGGGCCGGTGCCGGTCACCTGTCCCAGATCGATCCCCTGCTGAACCGCGAGCCTGCGCGCCAGCGGACTGGCGATCACCCGATCACCCGATGCGGCGACCGGTGCGGCGGGGGTGGCGGCTGGCGCTGGTGTGGCGGCTGGCGCGGCGGCTGGTTCCGTTGCTTGCGGCGCGGGTGCCTCTGCAGCCGGTGCGGGTGCTGCCCCACCCGTGTCGAAGCCATCAAGGGCTGAATCGTCCTCCCCGTCTTCCAGAAGGATCGCGATCGGCGTGTTGACGGCAACTTCCTCGGCACCTTCGGCGATCAGGATTTTCGCGAGAACCCCCTCATCGACGGCCTCGACCTCCATGGTCGCCTTATCGGTTTCGATTTCCGCAATGACATCGCCCGGGGCGACGGCATCCCCTTCGGCCTTGAGCCAGCGCGCGAGGTTGCCTTCGGTCATCGTCGGCGACAAGGCGGGCATAAGAATGGATATAGGCATCAGTGCTTCCCCTGGATTCGATCAGCCGGGATCATATCCCCGGTTCTGCTTCCGCGTGTTGCGAGTTGAATAGGCCTCAAGCCCATCCACGCAACATTCTGCTTCAATAGTCTCGGCTTTTGGCCGCATGTGCCAAGAGCCGGATATACCGCGACGCACAATGCGTCAGTCCTTGTAACAAACGCGTTTGGCCGCCGCGACGATCTTCTCCGTCTGCGGCAGCGCCAGCTTCTCGAGGTTGGCCGCATACGGCATCGGCACATCCTCACCCGTCACACGGACGACCGGAGAATCGAGATAATCGAATGCGTCTTCCATCATCCGCATGCCGATTTCCGAACCGATCCCGGCGAACGGCCAGCCTTCCTCGACGGAGACGATACGGTTCGTGCGTTTGACGGACTCAACGACAGTCTCGGTGTCGAGCGGCCGGATCGAGCGCAAATCGATGACCTCCGCCTCGATCCCCTCTGCCGCCAGCATTTCTGCGGCCTCAAGAGCCTTGCCGACCATCAGCGAGAAAGCGGTGATGGTCACATCCCCACCGGCGCGGACAATTTTGGCGCGGCCGATCGGCACCGTGTAGTCATCGTCGTCCGGCACGTCGAACGTAGTGCCGTAAAGCATTTCGTTCTCAAGGATCAGGACCGGGTTGGGATCACGGATCGCCGACTTGAGCAGCCCCTTGGCATCCGCCGCTGAATACGGCGCGACGACCTTGAGGCCCGGCACATGGCCGTACCAGCTTGCATAGCATTGGGAATGCTGCGCGCCGACGCGAGACGCCGCACCATTCGGGCCGCGGAACACGATGGGCACATCCATCTGGCCGCCGGACATGTAGAGGGTCTTCGCCGCGGAATTGACGATCTGGTCAATCGCCTGCATCGCGAAGTTGAAGGTCATGAACTCCACAATCGGGCGCAGGCCGTGATAGGCGGCACCGACGCCCATGCCCGCGAAACCCTGTTCGGTGATCGGCGTGTCGATCACCCGGCCATCGCCGAATTCCTCAAGCAGGCCCTGGCTGACCTTGTAGGCCCCCTGATACTGCGCGACTTCCTCGCCCATCAGGAACACCTTGTCGTCGCGGCGCATTTCCTCTGCCATACCGTCGCGAAGTGCCTCACGCACGGTCACTTCGACGGTCGGGCCGTCGTAATCGGCTTCGGCCGCAGGCGTTGCCGCAACAGGTGCCGACGGTGCTTCGTCTGCAATCGCCGCTACAATTTCAGCAGCCGGCGCGCTTTCGGCAGCCGGCGCCGCATCGCCGATGTCGGCTGCGCTCTCGCCATCTTGCAAGATCACCGCGATCGGCGTGTTTATCGCCACATCCTCGGTGCCCTCGGCGACGAGGATCTTGCCCAGCGTGCCCTCGTCGACCGCTTCGACCTCCATGGTCGCCTTGTCGGTCTCGATCTCGGCGATCACATCACCGGGTGAAATACTGTCACCTTCGGACTTGAGCCAGCGTGCGAGGTTGCCCTCGGTCATGGTCGGCGAAAGCGCCGGCATTAATACCTGGATCGGCATATCAGTTGTCCTCCCTGCCCCGCGCCTGGGTCAGGCTTCAATCAGAATGTCGGTGTAGAGCTCGGACGGATCGGGCTCCGGGCTTTCCTGAGCAAAGTCCGCCGCCGCGTTAACCCGTTCACGGACATCGCGGTCGATGGCCTTGAGCGAGTCTTCATCCGCGACCTTGAGTTCGATCAGCACAGCCTTGAGGGTCTCGATGGGGTCCTTCTCAGTCCGCATCTTCTGGACCTCTTCCTTGGTCCGATACTTGGCCGGATCCGACATGGAGTGCCCACGATAACGGTAGGTCTGCATCTCCAGAATGAACGGCCCCTTGCCGGACCGCACATGGTCAACGGCCTTTTTGCCACCTTCGAACACTTTTACGACGTCCATCCCGTCGACCTGGGCGCCCGGGATGCCATACGCCGAACCACGGTTAAACAGGTCAGGTTCTGCCGAGGCACGCGCGACCGACGTCCCCATGGCGTAGCGGTTGTTCTCGATAATGTAGATAACGGGAAGGTCCCAGAGAGCGGCCATGTTGAAGGATTCGTAGACTTGGCCCTGATTCAGGGCGCCATCGCCGAAATAGGTCAGGCAAATGCCGTCATCCCCCTGATATTTGTGGGAGAAGGCGATACCTGTGCCAAGCGGGACATTGGCGCCGACGATACCGTGGCCGCCGTAGAAGTTCTTCTCCTTCGAAAACATGTGCATCGAGCCACCCTTGCCGCGCGAATACCCGCCTTCGCGACCCGTGAGCTCTGCCATCACACCGTTGGGGTCCATGCCGCATGCCAGCATGTGGCCATGGTCACGGTAAGTCGTGATCACGGAGTCCTGGGGTTGCAGGGCCTCCTGCATGCCGACCACGACGGCCTCCTGCCCGATATAGAGATGGCAGAAGCCACCGATCAGGCCCATGCCGTACATCTGGCCGGCTTTCTCTTCGAACCGGCGGATGAGCAGCATCTCGCCGTAGAGTTCGAGTAACTTCTCGGCGCTGTATGATTTGTAATTCGGCTTATCGGATGCGGCTGATTTTTTTCGCGGGGTTGCCCCCTTCGATGCCGACCGTTTGCTTGTCCGTGACGATTTCGTGGCTGGCTTTCGCGCCATCACACTCCCCCCCTACAACAGTGATCGGCGTCCCTCGCCTTCTCGACAAGTAGGTGAAACGGCTAAAGCCGACAAGTGTGGAAACGGAAAAAGACGTGTAATTTCAGGGAAAAAGCAGAAATTTACCGAAATTCAGTTAATTCGGCAAAAGGTTCGCGAAATATTCGAACTCGAGGATGCAATCATGTTCGCGGATATTGCGCGACCAAAGCTACTCTAGGATGACGATCTCGTTGGGATGCGCAAAGTTGAGCATCACCCTGGCGCGCTCTTCGAGCATGTCGGGATCGAGATTGTCGGGGCGCAGTAGCGCCACACGGGCATCGAGTAGCGAACGCTCGGCCTGAAGAGAAGCATGCACCGTTTGCGCCTGCTCGACCTTCGCCCGTAGCTGCAGCAACGAGAGCAAACCGTGATCACCCTGGACCATATGGTAGGAAAAATAGGCGAGCAACAACGCCCCGATGATCGGCCACAAGGCGCTTCGGGCGCGAATTCGTATCTCGTCGAGTACTGCCATGTGTTCAACGAATCACAGGCCGAGTCGTACCGTCAACATCAGATTGTTGTTAATATTCAATTCTTTGCGCAGAACGAGACATCTGTTGCAAAAGTGACTCAGAGTTCTCGTTTTGGACTCATCCTTCCCGGCGATCCACTCTCACGTAACCGTCGGGAGACGGGCTAACGCAGGATCGTTAGCGGAGAATAGAGCGGCCGGCATAACTGGCCGCCGGGCCCAACGCCTCTTCGATCCGAATCAGTTGGTTATACTTCGCCAACCTGTCCGAGCGGCTCAGCGAGCCGGTCTTGATCTGTCCGCAATTGGTGGCGACCGCGAGATCCGCAATCGTTGCATCCTCGGTCTCGCCCGACCGGTGGGACATCACGGAGGTGTAGGACGCCTTATGGGCGGTCTCGACCGCATCAAGGGTCTCGGAGAGCGTGCCGATCTGGTTGACCTTGATCAGGATCGAATTCGCGGCCCCCTTCGCGATCCCATCGCGCAGACGCACCGGGTTGGTAACGAACAGATCGTCCCCGACCAGTTGAACCTTGTCACCGATCGCCTCGGTCAACGCGACCCAGCCGTCCCAATCGTCTTCCGCCATGCCGTCTTCGATGGACGTTATCGGATAACGGGCACACAGGTCTGCCAGGTATTCGACCATCGCGCCTGAATCGAGCGACTTGTTTTCTCCCGCCAGATCGTAGGTGCCGTCGGCATAGAATTCGGTCGCTGCCGAATCCAGCGCCAGCACCACGTCGTCACCGGGTTTGTATCCGGCAGCCTCGATGGATTTACAAATAAACCCAAGGGCTTCGTCCGCGCTCTGCAAGTTCGGCGCAAACCCGCCCTCGTCGCCTACATTGGTACCGTGCCCTGCTTCTGAAAGTTGCTTCTTAAGTGTTTGAAATATCTCCGATCCAATGCGCACCGCGTCGGCCATATCGGTCGCCCCGACCGGCATGATCATGAACTCCTGAATATCGATCGGATTGTCGGCATGGGCTCCGCCGTTCACAATGTTCATCATTGGCACCGGCATGGTCCGGGCATGGCTGCCGCCGACATAGCGATAGAGCGGCAGACCTGCATCTTCGGCAGCCGCCTTGGCGACCGCCAGGGACACACCGAGGATCGCGTTCGCCCCGAGGCGGCCTTTGTTATCGGTGCCGTCGAGATCGCGCATCAATTGATCGACATGTTCCTGTTCATCGGCGTCGAGCCCCGACAGAGCCTCGAAAAGCTCCGTGTTGACGGCCTCGACGGCGCCAAGCACGCCTTTGCCGCCATACCGCGCCGTATCACCATCGCGCCGCTCCACGGCCTCGTGGGCACCCGTGGAGGCACCTGACGGCACGCCTGCCCGGCCAAAAGCACCGCTCTCGAGCGTGACATCCACTTCGACGGTGGGGTTTCCGCGGCTGTCGAGAATCTCGCGGCCGATAATGTTGACGATGGCGCTCATCGTGAATTCCGTTTGTTTGCAGGTTAAATCAGGTAACCGAAACCGGGTTCGCCTTGGCGATACGGTCGATTTCGAGCAGCGTTTCGACGATCCCCGGCAGATCACGTAGATGGATCATGTTCGGGCCATCACTGGGCGCGTTGTCCGGGTCCTCATGGGTCTCCAGGAAAACCCCGGCAACACCGATGGCAACCGCCGCGCGCGCCAGCACCGGTGCGAATTCACGTTGGCCACCGCTGGTGGCGCCCTGCCCGCCCGGTTGCTGCACGGAATGGGTCGCATCGAAAATCACCGGACAGCCCGTTTGGGCGGCCATGATCGGCAGCGAACGCATGTCCGCGACCAACGTGTTGTAGCCGAAGCTGGCGCCGCGCTCGCAGACCAGGACATTGTCATTGCCGGCCTCGAAGGCCTTGGTGACCACGTTCTTCATGTCCCAGGGGGCGAGGAACTGGCCTTTCTTGATATGCAGCGCACGTCCGGTCTCGGCTGCCGCCACAACCAGATCCGTCTGGCGGCACAGAAAGGCAGGTATCTGCAGGACATCCGCGACTTCGGCGACCTGGGCACAATGGCCGGGGTCGTGCACGTCGGTCAGGATCGGCAGGCCGGTCGTTTCACGTATCTCGGCCATGATCGGGAGGCTTTGCTCGATCCCAAGGCCACGCGCCGTCTTGATCGAGGTGCGGTTCGCCTTGTCGAAGCTGGTCTTGTAGATCAGGCCAATACCAAGCCGGTCCGCCATTTCCTTGAGTGCGGCACTCATTTCCAGCCCGTGCGCGCGGGATTCCAGCTGACAGGGCCCCGCGATGAGGGTCAGCGGCAGATCACCGCCGAGGGTGACATCGCCGACACGCACATGCCGCGTTTCAGCCATCGCTCAGACCAGCCGGGATTGGTCGAGGGCCGCCGCCACAAAGGATTTGAACAGCGGATGGGGCTCGAACGGCTTGGATTTCAATTCCGGGTGGAATTGCACGCCGATGAACCACGGATGGTCTTCAAGTTCGATTGTTTCGGGCAACAGGCCGTCGGGCGACGTGCCGGAAAACGTCATGCCGGCTTTTTCCAGGACATCGCGATAGTTGATGTTGACCTCGTAGCGATGCCGGTGACGTTCCGCGATCTCGCTCAGGCCATAGATTTCCGCGATATGCGTCCGGTCGCCCAGCGCCGCCGGATAGGCGCCAAGGCGCATGGTGCCCCCCATATTGTCGCCCGCCGCTCGCTGCTCGGTTTCTTCGCCGCGCTGCCACTCCGTCATCAGGCCGACCACGGGGTCACCGCAGGGCCCGAATTCCGTCGAGCCCGCACCGGAAAGACCGGCCAGATTGCGTGCCGCCTCGATCACGGCCATCTGCATGCCAAAACAGATGCCAAAATAGGGAACTTTATGCTCGCGTGCGAACTGAACCGCGCGAATTTTGCCTTCCGCGCCACGTTCGCCAAACCCGCCCGGAACCAGAATTCCGTGGACACCGTTCAAATGTTCGACGGTGTCTTCGGTGTCGAATATCTCCGACGCAATCCAGTCGAGGTTGACCCGCGCGTGATTGGAAATTCCGCCATGCGCCAGCGCCTCCGACAGTGATTTGTAGGCGTCGGGAAGATCGGTGTACTTGCCCACGACCGCGATGTTCACTTCGCCGTCGGGCTCGCGAATACGCCCGACGATCTCACGCCATGTATCAAGATTCGGCTGCGCACCGGGGTCGATCTTGAAATGATTGAGTACCTGGGTGTCGAACCCCTGCTCGTGATACTCGATCGGCACCTGGTAGATCGTATCGATATCGAGCCCCGGCACCACGGCCTCGGGGCGAATGTTGCAGAACAGCGCGATCTTGTTGCGCTCGCCATCCGGAATCGGCCGGTCACAGCGGCACAGGAGCACATGCGGCCGAATACCCACGCGCTGCAGTTCCATCACCGAATGCTGGGTGGGTTTGGTCTTGAGCTCGCCCGAAGCAGATAGATACGGCACCAGCGTCAGATGCACGAACATGGCCCGCTCCGAGCCCAGTTCGTTGCCGAGTTGGCGGATGGCCTCGAGAAACGGGAGGCTTTCGATGTCGCCGACAGTGCCGCCGATTTCACAGATCACGAAGTCTTCGCCATGCAGATCGGCGGTGACAAACTTCTTGATCGCGTCGGTGACGTGCGGAATGACCTGAACCGTGCCGCCCAGATAGTCGCCACGCCGCTCACGACCGAGGACGTCGGAATAAATCCGTCCTGTCGTGACGTTGTCGGATTGGGTCGCCGCCACCCCTGTGAACCGCTCGTAATGCCCAAGATCGAGATCGGTTTCGGCCCCGTCGTCGGTGACGTAGACCTCGCCATGCTCGAAGGGGCTCATCGTACCCGGATCAACATTCAGATAAGGGTCCAGTTTGCGGACGCGCACGCTGTAACCACGCGCCTGAAGAAGCGCACCCAGAGCTGCGGAAGCCAGCCCCTTACCCAGAGAGGAAACGACACCACCCGTGATGAAAATAAACCGTGTCGCCATGACTATCTTGTACTCAATTGATCGCGGCCCGCCAAAGGGGATTCATCCACAGTCAGCAAGCTGTTGAGATACCGGCATTTGGCAGAGAAAAAGGCGGCTTGAAAGCCGCCTTTGAAATTCGACTCGGGACGCCGCGCCATCTACTCGGACGTCGGAACCGATGGAGTCGTCGGAACCGCCGGTTGGGTCGGTGCCGGGATCATCGTGCCACCATGTGCCGGCGGCGCTTCGTTGATGAGCGTCCCCGTGCTGCCGCCGTCATTGGCGAGAATCGCCAGGCCGATGCTGGTAACCATGAAGGCCAGGGCCAACACGCCGGTCGAACGGGTCAACAGGTTGGCCGTCTGGCGATTGCCCAGCAATCCGCCCATGCCGCCACTGGCACCGCCGCCGCCGCCACCGCCGCCACCAAGGCCGCCCAGGCCGCCTTCGGACTTCTGCATCAGCACAACGCCGACGAGCGCCACGCCAATCAGCATGTGAATGACCAGTATGATGGTTTCCATATTCTCGGCCGATTCTGATATGCGCGGTGCCGACGGATCGCCGCACCGCAACTGCTTGGCGGGTATTTAGTCGGTTGTGCGCCGCAATTCCAGTCCCAATCCTGTCAAAAGCTTACGACGCGGCCGCGGCGGCAATCGCGAGGAAGCTTTCGGCGTCCAGGCTGGCGCCACCGATCAGTCCGCCATCGACGTTTGCCACGGCAAGAAGCGTTTCGGCGTTCTCGGGTTTCATGGAGCCGCCATAGAGCAAGCGAATTGCGCCGGCCTCGGCCCCAAGCGCGGCTTCCAGGGTTGTCCGGATATGTCCATGCGCGGCTTCAACTTCTTCCAAAGTCGGGGTCCGGCCGGTCCCGATCGCCCAAACCGGCTCGTAGGCGACAACGGTATTCGCGCCGGTGACGCCGGTATCGGGCAGCGAACCGGCCAATTGCGTACTCAGAACATCGAGCGTCTGACCCGCGTCCCGCTCCGCCTCGGTCTCGCCGATGCAGACGATGGCAATCAGCCCGGCCGCATGCGCTGCGAGCGTTTTCGCCCGAACGCGCGCATCGGTCTCGCCCAGGCCATGTCGTCGCTCGGAATGGCCGAGGATCACATGGCTCGCACCCGCATCGCCGACCATCGCCGCCGATACGTCGCCGGTGAACGCACCGCTTTCGGCTTCGTGACAATCCTGCCCACCGGCGGCGACAGCCGTATCGGCCAGCGTCTCAGCGACCGGACGCAGGATCGTCGCGGGTGGGCAAACCAGAAGCTCGCAGGTCAGGTCTTGCGCGTTCGCACCGATATCGCGTGCCAGTCCGACGCCTGCCGACGCCAGCATGTTCATTTTCCAGTTTCCGGCGATCAGTTTCTTCAGCGCGGCCATATCTTCACCAAATTGTTGCTTTTCATTGCGTTAGCAGGCCACTACATCGGCCAGAAGGTGCTCTAGCATAGCCGCGAACGCGCCGCCAACCGGCCCCTTGCGAAAGGTCCGCTGTGGCGCTTGAGACACCGGATCGCGATCACTATCATGCGCCGCCCGCAGCCGGGCTGCGGACCCGAACCAACTGGTGACAACAAAATGCTCGAATCCCTCCGGAACTTTTCCAAAAGCTGGGTCATGCGCGGCGTCCTCCTGGCGCTCGCCGCGACCTTCGTCCTGTTCTTCGGGACCGACTTCGGCGGCGGCGGCGGCGGTCATGGAGGTGGAGGAACATCCGGTGCTGCGTCGGTCGTCGAAGTCGGCGACACCAATTTTACAGTCCACCAGGTCGGGCGCGAGTTCAACGATCAGATTCAGCGGGCATCACAATTCACCGGTCAGCAGCTCGACACCCAGACAGCCATTCAGGCAGGCCTCCTCGACCAGGCCATTGCCCAGCTGGTCACCCGCACCCTGTTTGATCAGGCAGCGCAGCAGTTGGGGGTCACGACATCCCTCGACGCCGCCGCAACGGCCATCCGCGCCCTGCCCCAGTTCCAGGGTCAGAGCGGACGCTTCGAACGCGCCCAGTTCGAGCGTTATCTGCTACACAGCAATCAGTCCGAAGATCAGTTCGTGAACCAGGTACGCCTGGATCTCCTGCGCACCCAGTATATCGACACCATCCGTAACGCCGTCGCCGCACCGGCGCCGCTGACGGACGCCATCTTCAAGCGTCGCGGCGAGCGCCGGGTCGCCGAATTGGTCATCGTGCCGCCACGCCCCGACGCACAGGTCGGCGATCCCGACGCCGCCCAGCTTCTCGGTTTCTACGAGGCCAACAAGGACGCGTTCGAAACACCCCAGTTCCGGGTCGCGGCCATTGCCAGCATGGATGTGGAAACACTGGCGCGGGAAATCGTCATCCCCGAAGAAGATCTGCGTGAGGAATATGCGCTGCGCGGTAACGAGTTTTTTCAGGCCGAGATCCGCGATGTCTCGCAAGCGACCTTCCTGTCGCGCGAAGATGCCCAGCGCGCAGCGACCCTGATCCAGGACGGCAAGACTTTCGTGCAGGCCGCCGAAGAGGTCTCCGGACTGCCACCCGTGGACCTCGGAAGCGTCAGCCCGTCGGATGTGCCCATCGCCGAATTGGCCGACGCCGCCTTTGGTCTGGCAGCCAACGTGATCAGTGCCCCGGTTGAGAGCGACCTCGGCTGGCATCTCGTGCGCGCACAGAACTTCCAGCCGGGCCGTACAGTCCCGTTTGAAGAGGTCCGCGAGGCACTGCGCACCGAATTGGCGCTGGATGAAGCGCGCGACGGGATTTTCGACGTCCTCAATGACGTCGAGGACGGGCTTGCGGGCGGAGCGTCGCTCGAAGAAGTCGCACGCGACAGCAACCTCACCCGCACCCGGGTCGACGGCGTGGCGCGCACCGGCCACCTGCGGACCGAGCAGGCCGACCCGGACGGTGCCGTGACCGCCGAACTGGTCCAGCGCCTGTTTACGATCGACGCCACCGGAATTACCGAGACGATCGAAGGACGCGACGGCGGGTTCATCGTGGTGCGTCTCGATGAAATCGTTGCCCCGCGCATCCCCTCGATCGATGAGGTTCGCGAACTGGCGATCACCGCATGGAAGGCCGATCGCGTCGCCGCGATCGCCGAAGAAACCGCACAGAAAATCGCGGACCGGGCGCGTGGCGGCGAAAGCCTCGAGACTCTGGCCGGCGAATTCAACGCCCGGTTCGAACGCACACCGGCCTTTGACCGCACCGGCGACGGCTCAACCATCTCCACCGAACTGATCGCCTCGGTATTCGAGGCCAACCGTGGGGAAATCGTCGAACAGCCGCTCTCCAACGGTGCCGCCGTCGCCAAGCTGATCGACATCGAGCCCGCCGATATGACGGACCCGGCGCGCGCGGACATGTCTGCGGTATTGACCGGACAGATCGCCAACGATCTGGTGACCCAGTTATCGATCGCGTTACAGGACGAGATCGGTGTCGACATCGACCGGGATGCGCTTGAAGACGCGTTCCAACCGCAAAGATAATCCGGCGCACCGACGTGACCCTGCAAACCGCTACCGACACCGAATCCTTCGCCGCACGCTACGCCAACGGTGAACCCCAGCTCGTCTGGACGGAACTGGTGGCCGACCTCGAGACGCCGGTCTCGGCGCTGCTCAAGCTCGCCGATGACGAACAACATTCGATCCTGCTTGAATCGGTCGAGGGTGGTGCCGTACGCGGCCGTTATTCGATTCTGGCATTCTCACCGGATCTGATCTGGCGCTGCACCGGCGAAAGCGCGGAGATAAATCGCAATGCCCGCACGTCACCCGACATGTTCGAACCGATGGAGGGCCGCAGTCTCGATCTGCTTTCGGCGCTTGTCGACGAATGCCGGATCGAAATTCCGCCGGAACTCCCGCCGATGGCGGCGGGATTGTTCGGCTATTTCTCCTACGACGCGGTACGCCTCATGGAACGGCTGCCCGACGACAACCCGGATTCGATCGATATCCCGGATTCGGTGTTCTTCCGCCCCACGATCATCGCCGTTTTCGACAACGTCGCCGACAAGGTCACGCTGGTCACACCGGTCTGGGCCGATCCCGCCGTCGATTGCGACCGCGCCTATGCGGATGCCTGCGCCCGGCTTGATGCGGCCGTCGAGGATTTCGACCGGGGCATGCCCCGGATCGCCTCCGTGCCCGAGGGTTCCGAGATCGAGATCACCCCGGTATCGAACCGCAGTCAGGGCGAATATCACGCCATGGTCGAGGCGGCGAAGGAGTATGTCCGCGCCGGTGATGTCTTCCAGGTCGTGCCCTCCCAGCGTTTCAGCTTCCCGTTCGATCTGCCACCGACGGCGCTCTATCGCTCGTTACGCCGGCTCAACCCCTCGCCGTTCCTGTTCGTTCTTAACGTCGGGGGTTTCTCCCTCGTCGGATCGAGCCCTGAAATTCTCGTCCGCCTGCGCGACGACACGGTCACGGTGCGGCCCATCGCCGGTACCCGGCCGCGTGGCGCCACGCCCGATGCCGATGCGGCAATGGCCGAAGAACTTCTGAGCGACCCCAAGGAGTTGGCGGAACACCTGATGCTGCTCGATCTGGGCCGAAACGATGTAGGCCGCGTCTCCGAGATCGGCTCAGTCGAGGTCACGGAAGAATTCACCATCGAGCGCTACAGCCATGTCATGCACATCGTCTCCAACGTGCAGGGGAAGGTAAAACCCGGCACCCGCGCGGTCGACGCCCTGGCCGCGGGTTTTCCCGCCGGCACGGTGTCGGGCGCACCGAAAATCCGGGCGATGGAAATCATCGACGAGTTGGAAGACGAGCGCCGGAGCTTTTATGCCGGCGCGGTCGGTTATTTCGCGGCCGACGGCAGCATGGATACCTGCATCACCCTGCGCACGGCGCTGATCAAGGATGGCATGATGTATGTTCAGGCCGGCGGCGGCGTGGTCGCGGATTCAGACCCCGAGGCCGAGTATCAGGAAAGCCAGAACAAGGCTCGCGCGCTCATCCGCGCGGCCGAACAGGCCCACCGTTTCGTCAATTAGACGCGGTTCAAGCGGATCCACCAACTTCGATCCCGATCGCCTCGTCATACGCCACGAAGGCGTTTTCCATGCCGATCAGCACCCGGGTGATGTGGAAATACGGCGTCATGAACAACGGGCCGTCCTTAATTTCTTCCCACATGCAGTGGTAATCGAACAGCGACTGGAAGTGGCAGATCACGAAGTCGGAGCATTCACCGCTAAGCGCGTCCGCGTCGTGCCAGACGACGCTTACTTTTGGATGCCCGGCGATGATTTCCTGCAGCGCCAGCCAGTGGGCGGCGCGCGCCTCGCGTGAGAGCTGGAGATAGGTCGCCTCGACCTTCAACTCGACCACGGCAACGGTGACAGGTTCATCGGCCATGGGCCACTCCCTCATTTATCAGTTGATCAATTAGCGACAGAGCATATCACCCCGATCGGTGACGGGCGATGTAAGCTGCCGGGCCATAACGACGAAGCACGAAGCTATCTGCCGAAATCCTGGTCGCTAATTTCGCGCGCGCTCTTTGTCAGCGACGAGCCGCAAGGCCACGGCGCTGACGGGGACCAGCGCAAATCCACGCGCCCGCACATCCGGCAGCCATTCGGCCAGGGCCTCGATCGTCGCATCCTTGGGGTGGCCGATTGCAATCGCATGTCCCCGGCGGCGCGCGATCTCCTCGACCTGATCCAGGGCGGCCCGCACCGCGATCGGCGACGGGTCATGATCGAGAAACACGTCGCGTTGCAGCGCCGGTATTCCCTGACGTTCGGCCTCGGCGTGGGCCACGGTCGCGCCTGACGTTCGGCTGTCGAGGAAGAGCAGGCCCCTGCCGCGCAGTTTCGACATCACGGCGGCCATCGACGGCCGATCCGCCGTCGCCTTGCTGCCCATGTGGTTGTTGATGCCGACGAACCGTGTGAACTGAGACAGGTTCCAATCGATCCGGCGATCTAGCTCTTCCGGCGTCAGGCTGGTCAGAAGCGCATGGGGGCCCGGATCCGCGCCGGGTCCGGGCTCCATGGGCACGTGGACGAGCAATTCATGTCCCGCCGCACGGGCAGCCCCGGTCTGGGCGTCAAGATTACCGGCATAGGCGAGATAGGCGAGCGTCAGCGGTGCCGGCAGGCCGGTGGTCCGCTCAGAACGTGACCGATCGAGCCCCATATCGTCGATCACGATCGCGATCATCGGCTGGCCCGGTGCGACGGAGGCCGGCGTGGCATTCAGCAGCCAGTTCTTTGCCGGGGCCGTCACCGAGGGCGATACCTGAGGCGGCACCTGTGGCGGCACTGCGGCGACCTGCGGTGGTGGTTGTACTCCCGCTTGTGCCGGCGGATAGGCCGGGGCGGCCGGCACCTGAACGGTCGCGACGCGCGGCACCGAGGTATCGCGCGTGCCGGGTCCAAACATCAAGATCGCCACGAGCGCGATGACCGCAACACTCAGCGCACCCGCCGTGACCCACACCAGCCCCAGCAGACGCGGCGGCCTTGGTTTGACCCGGCGGGGCTTCCTTTTGGCCGGTTTGCGCGGCGTGGGCTTGGTTTTGCGGGCCGATTTGGCCATGGCGTGGCGACTCGTTTCTGGGATGGCCCGCCAGGAAGACAGACAATTGGGGCACGCTTATGACAGATTCGCACGTGTTCGGCCCCGTTAGACCCCCGCCCACAAAATTCCGCGACCAATCGAGCACGCCCACTCTGCTTTGCCGCCCCGGACAACGCTGTTATAAGTCTCCGCCCCGCGATCATGCACTGGTAGGGTCGCGGCACGAAACTCAAGAACGCCGGACAACCCGTTGAGATGTTTCTCTTAATCGATAACTACGACAGCTTTACCTACAACCTCGTCCACTTCCTGGGTGAGCTCGGGGTGACCTGTGATGTCCGGCGCAACGATACCCTGTCGCCGGACGAGGCGCTCGCACTTGCCCCCGAGGCGATCGTGATTTCGCCCGGGCCGTCCGATCCCGATCATGCCGGCATTTGTCTCGACCTGGTGGCGAAGGCAGCAGAAGCACGCATGCCCGTGCTCGGGGTTTGCCTGGGACATCAGACCATCGGCCAGGCCTTTGGCGGCAAGATCATCCGCGCGCCCGAACCGATGCATGGCAAGGTCGATCAGGTGCGTCATGGCGGCCAGAGCCTGTTTCGCGGGCTGCCGAACCCGGTCGAGGCCACCCGGTATCACTCGCTCGCCGTCGATCGCGCAACGCTTCCGGATTGCTTCGAAATCACCGCCCACACGTCTGACGACGTGATCATGGGCCTGAGCCACAAGGACCTGCCGATCCACGGCGTGCAATTCCACCCGGAGAGCATCGCGACGGAAGCGGGCCATGATTTGCTGGCAAACTTTGTTGAACTTGCAACCGGCCAACCGGTGGAAGCGTATGGCGACGACACGCGCGCCGGAGAGATGATGGCGTTATGAGCTCTGATATGGACGATCTGAAACCGCTTCTCGCGCGGGTCGCCGACGGCGGCACGCTGGGCGAGGACGAGGCCGAGATGGCCTTCGACATCATCATGTCCGGGAACGCCACGCCGGCCCAGATCGGCGCCTTCCTGATGGCGCTGCGCCTGCGCGGCGAGACGGTCGGCGAAATCACAGGCGCGGCGCGTGCCATGCGAGCCAAGGCTCACATCATCGACGCCCCCGAGGGTGCGATGGATATCGTCGGCACCGGCGGCGACGGCACCGGCACGCTCAACATCTCCACCGCCTCCGCGATTGTCGTGGCGGGTTGCGGCGTGCCCGTTGCCAAGCATGGCAACCGGGCCCTGAGTTCCAAAACCGGCGCGGCCGATGTGCTGACCGAGCTGGGCATCAACATCGACGCGGATTTCGAACTGGTTCGGGAATCGATCTGGGAAAACAATCTCGGCTTCCTGATGGCGCCACGCCACCACAGCGCCATGCGCAATGTCGCCGGGCCGCGCGTCGAGCTGGGGACCCGCACGATCTTCAATCTCCTCGGCCCCCTGTCGAACCCCTCCCTGGTCAAACGCCAGATGACCGGCGTGTTCGCCCCGCAATGGACCGAACCCATGGCCCATGTGCTCGGCAATCTGGGCCTGACACGCGCCTGGGTGGTGCACGGATCCGACGGCACCGACGAGCTGACCACGACGGGGCCCTCCCGCGTGTCCGAGCTCAAGGACGGCAAGGTGACGACCTATGAAGTCAATCCAGAGGACGCCGACCTGCCGCGCGGAACACTCGAAGACATCAAGGGTGGCGACGCCGCCTACAACGCCGCTGCCGTACACGAATTGCTCGACGGCAAGCCGAGCGCGTACCGCAACGCCGTGATCCTGACGGCCGCCGGCTCCCTGATGATCGCCGACAAGGCCGAAGACCTCCTGAGCGGCGCGCTGATCGCCCGCGAGGCGATCGATTCCGGTGCCGCGCGTGATTGCCTCGCGCGGCTCGTCGAGATCACCAACCGGGGCACGTGAAATGTCTGACGTGCTCACCAAGATCAACAACGACAAGCGCGCGCATATCGCCGCGTGCAAGGCCGAGACGTCACTGGCGACGCTCGAAGATCGCGCCCGCAACGCAGGCCAGACCCGGGGCTTCGCGCGCCGGCTGGCCGAGCGTGCCGCGGCCGGGCGCTTTGGCCTGATCGCCGAGATCAAGAAGGCCAGCCCAAGCAAGGGGCTGATCCGCGAAGACTTCGATCCGCCGACGATCGCGAAGGCCTATGAGGCCGGCGGAGCGACCTGCATGTCCGTGTTGACCGACACACCTTATTTCCAGGGCCGCGACGAGGACCTGATCGCCGCCCGCGCCGCGGTATCGCTACCTGCGCTCCGCAAGGACTTCATGCTCGACACCTATCAGGTGGTCGAGGCCCGCGCGCTGGGCGCGGACTGCATATTGTTGATCATGGCGGGCATCGAGGATTCCCAGGCCGCCGAGCTCGCCGCCGCCGCCCATGATTGGGGCATGGACGTGCTGGTCGAGGTGCACAATGCCGAGGAGCTCGACCGGGCGCTCGACGTCGACGGCGACCTGATCGGCATCAACAACCGAAACCTCAAGACCCTCACCGTCGATCTGGCGACGACGGAAGAACTCGCCCCGCGCGTGCCGTCCGACCGGGTGCTGGTCTGCGAGAGTGGGCTGTTCACGCCCGACGATCTGGTGCGTATGTCCGGTGTCGGCGCGCGGTGTTTTCTCATCGGCGAATCCCTGATGCGCCAGGACGATATCTCCAGCGCCGTCCGCGATCTTCTGGCGCCCGGCGAAACCCTGCAGGAAAGCGCCTGATATGGCACCCGATAACGCTAACCAAAGCGGCGACAAACTCACGCATATCGACGCGGATGGTAACGCCCGCATGGTCGACGTTTCGGACAAGGACGTCACCCGCCGCACGGCGACCGCCGGCTGCCGGGTGATCATGCAGCCCGAGACAATCGCGCTGATCCGTGACGGCGCGGTCAAGAAGGGCGATGTCCTGTCGATAGCCCGGATCGCGGGCATCATGGGCGCGAAGAAGACTTCCGAGCTGATCCCGCTATGTCACCCCCTGCTGATCAACAAGGCCGACGTCGAGTTGTCCATCGACGACGGAGCCAACGCCGTGGTCATCGAGGCTACCGTGCGGGTCGACGGCAAGACCGGCGTCGAGATGGAGGCGCTGACGGCGGCGACCGTCGCCGCGCTCACCGTCTACGACATGGTCAAGGCGGTGGACCGGGGCACGCTGATCACGGATGTCCGCCTGCTCCACAAGGCCGGGGGCAAATCGGGCACTTACGACGCCGCATGAACAAGAACCTCGCCATGGCTCTGTTGGTCGTCGCCGCGCTCGCAGCGCCGGCGGTTCTGGTGGGTGTCGAGTGGGCGCGAACAGTGATGGGTTTTTTCAACCTCGCGCCGGGCACGCCCTACATGCCCAATGGATTTCTGCAATTCTACCTCATCGTCGCCGGCGCGATGCTGGTCATCGCCGTCCCGTCATCAAGAAGCCTCCTGAGGCTCGGCGAACTGCGACCCACCCGGTATATCCGGAACGCCCTGATGATCCTGATCTTCTGGAAAATCATCGACGTGACCATGCTCTCGGGTGGAGTCCCGGACCTGAATGACATGGGGTCAACGCTCGTGCTGTCCATGGGGACGTTCATCTACGGCGTCATCGCCGGGCTCGTTTTCTGGCGCATCGCCATCCGACCCCATCGTAGTTTTACGGCCATCAAAATGGCGGGAGATGCGGACGAATGACCCAGACACTCATGCCCGTCGCCGACGCGCGTGCCCGCATCCTCGCCGGTTTGCCGACCATGGCATCCGAACAGGTGGCCCTCACCCATGCCCACGGCCGGGTGTTGGCAGAGGACGTGGCGGCACGGGTGACCCAGCCGCCGCTGGCCGTCTCGGCGATGGATGGCTACGCCGTGCGCGCCGAAGACGTCACCAACGTGCCGGTCAACCTCACGATCGTGGGCGCGGTTCCCGCCGGTGGTCTTCATGAAGGTGTGGTTGGTAAAGGTGAAGCGGTACGCATCTTCACCGGCGCGGCCCTCCCCGATGGCGCCGACGCCATCGTCATTCAGGAAGACACCGACCGAAACGGCGACACCGTTACCGTGAAGGAAAGCTCTGCTACCGGGCGGTATGTGCGCAAGGCCGGGCTTGATTTTGAAACCGGCGACGTGCTGCTGACGGCGGGCACAATCCTCACCTCGCGGGACATCGGCCTGGCCGCCTCCATGAACCATCCCTGGCTACAGGTCAGGCGTAGGCCCCGCGTGGCACTGCTGGCAACTGGCGACGAGATATCCCTGCCCGGCGAGGAACTCGGCCCCACTAGCATCGTCAGCTCCAACACATTCGCACTCGAAGGCCTGATCCGGGCCGCGGGCGGCGAGCCGGTCACGCTGGGCATCGCGCCCGACGACAAGGCCGCCATCAGCGCGCTTGCCCAAAGCGCACGCAGCGCGGACATGCTGGTGACCACCGGCGGCGCATCGGTCGGCGAGCATGACCTGGTGCAGGACGCCTTGCAGGACATCGGACTGGAACTGGACTTCTGGCAGATCGCCATGCGACCCGGTAAACCGCTGATGTTCGGCCGCCTGGGTGACGTGCCCATGCTCGGTTTTCCGGGAAACCCGGTGTCATCGACCGTCTGCGGCGTGTTGTTCCTGAAGCCCGCGCTGGCGAAGATGCTGGGCACAAACGAGACCGAGCCTATCTTCGAGACCGCCACATTGGGTGTCGAACTGGGCGAGAACGACCGGCGAGAGGATTATCTTCGCGCCACGCTCACCCGCGACGGCGACACGCTGGTCGCGACGCCTTTCTCCAGGCAGGACAGTTCCATGTTCTCGCGCCTGGCCGCGTCCGACGGCCTCGTCGTCCGGCCGCCCCACGCGCCGGCGGCCAAGGCCGGCGACCCCGTCGCGTTCGTGCGGCTGGGGGACGGGAACGTGCGGATTTAAACTGTGTCGAAGAAGAAGGCTGTCACCAGGACCGAACTTGTCGAAATTCTCTGGCGCAGCCGTTACCCGATTTTCGTTTCGACCTATACGCGGGACTACATCGTCCCGATTTTCTTGCTGATACCGTGTGCATGTTTCGGGCTCTGGATATTGCTCCAGGACGACGCAAACCTGAACCAGTTCCGAGGATGGTTGCTGTTCATTGGCGGCGTGGGGCTCACCATGTTCTTTCTCCTGGCGCTGCTCAAACTAGGCTGGCGCCAAATGGTCATTCACGAGGACCACGCCCAAACGCCTTTTAGAAAAGTGTTCTTCAAGGATATCGATCAGTTTGAAGGCGGCTACCCGGTTCGCATCCGATACAAGTCCAGAAATCGGCTGGGGCGCGTTCGCAATTCGCTGCGGTTGGCGCAATCAATCACAAGCCGATACGTCGTTGGCACATACGGTTTGGCGCATCTGTTGAACAGGGCGCTGGACGATTACCGCGGCCGCCAGGCGGGCCAAACCGAGCCCAACCCGACAAGCTTGGTTGACGAGTCAAAAGAACATCACTAGAACATGCGTCGATGTTTGCGGTTTGTTCCATATGTTGTGGTACTGCCGCATTTAGAAATAGTCCGAATTCGGACCGGGTTACTGGGGGCCCAGACCATATGTTGACGCGCAAGCAGCACCAGCTTCTCACCTTCATCAACGAACGGCTCAACGCGACCGGCGTTGCACCTTCCTTCGACGAGATGAAAGACGCCCTCGGGCTCAAGTCCAAGTCCGGTATCCACCGGCTGATCACCGGGCTGGAAGAGCGCGGATTCATCCGCCGCCTCGCCCACCGGGCCCGCGCGCTCGAAGTGTTGCGCCTGCCTGACGAGACCGGTGTCGGCGCTATTGCTGGACAGACCGCCCCCTTCGCACCCCACGTCATCGAGGGCGGTCGGGATACTGAGACCTCGCCTGTCATTGCACCCTCCGAGATGACCGGCCCGGCGTCATCGGATGATTCAACCGGCACGGCCGAGATCGAACTCCCGTTCCTGGGCAAGATCGCCGCCGGCACGCCCATCGAGGCGCTGCGCGACCCGACCCGTCATATCAGCGTGCCGCCGTCCATGCTCGGGCGCGGCAATCACTACTGCCTCGAGGTCGAGGGCGATTCGATGATCGACGCGGGTATCCTCGATGGCGACACCGTCCTCATCCGGCGCACCGATACCGCCGACAACGGCTCGATCGTGGTCGCACTGGTCGAGGGACAGGAAGTCACCCTGAAGCGCCTGCGCAGACGGAATGATTCTGTCGCACTCGAAGCCGCGAACCCGGCTTATGAGACACGTATTTTCGGCCCGGACCAGGTCGCCGTGCAGGGCGAACTCGTCGGGCTTCTCCGCCAGTACTAATTTCCCGCGTTACGTTTCGGTTGCTGGGTTGCCCGCATCCAGGGGCGGCCCGGGTCGCGTTCGCGTGCCCGCCAGACCGTGATCGGCTGGTTTTCATCCGACAACCAAACCGCGTGAGCCCCAGACCGCCAGACGTCGAACCGCCCGATTGTCACGGCCGGCCCATTCGGCCCCCGGCAGCTTCGCGGGATCGGCTCGGTCGAGATCAGGATATCCGCCCGGCGGCATTCCTCCTCGAAGCCGCGGGCATTCTCGACGACCGCCACAACATGTCCCGCCAACTGTTCGCTGCACCCGACCGCGTCGCAATTCAGGCCAACCGCACCGAACGGGGTGAACGCCGGTACCCCGAGGCGGCGTTGCCAGATATCCCGCACGAAGGGGGAGGCCTGCGGGTTCGAGAGGTATGTTGCGCCGGTATCCGACCGGATGGCGATGAGGTTGGCGTTCCCTGAAACCAGGATATCCGGCGGGTCGTCGCCGCCCGCGGTCGCCAGCCCGGCCACAATCAGCGAGATACCGGCATATCGCCAGCCGCGACGCCATAGACACAACCAGAGCCCGCCAGACGCCGCGAGGATCATCCCGGCCATTGTCGGCTGCGCCACGGTGATGGCCGCACCGGGCCAGGCCGCCACGGTGCGCGCGATCCAGAGGACGGCCTCGACGCCCCACCCGAGGGCCGGCAACACGATGCCTTCGAGCCCCAGCGGCATGAGCAGCAGCGCCAACACTTCCAGCGGCATGACCCAAAGTGCTGTGATCGGCACCGCCAGCAGGTTCGCCGCCAGCCCCATGGGGGCGAACCGGTTGAAGTGGAACACCGCGAACGGCGCGGTCGCCAGACTCGCGATCAGCGAACTGAAGGCAATCGCCGCAAAATACATCAGGACCCGGCGCGTCCACGGGCTGGTCGCGGCGACCCGCCGGAACCGCCCCGCGAGCCCTTCATAGGCCGCAACGAGCGCGATGACCGCCGCGAAAGACATCTGGAAGCTGACGCTCAACAAGGCTTCGGGCCGCAACAGCAGGATAATCAACGCCGCCCACGCCACCAGCCGCAGGGATATGCCGGTGCGATTAACGAGGATCGCGACGAGCACGATCGCGGTCATCACGAAGGCGCGCTGGGTGGGGATCGTCGCCCCGGCCAACATGAGATAGACCGCAGCGGCGGCCAGCGCGGTGACGGCAGCGATCTTCTTAAGCGGCCAGCCCAGTGCGGCTCGGGGCCAGAGCGCAAGCCCGCCGCGCACCAGCGCGAACACGAAGCCCGCCACCAGCCCGAGATGCAGACCGGAAATCGCCAGTAAATGCGCGAGTCCGGAATCCCGCATATCATCGCGCACATCTTCCGGGATACCGCCACGCTGGCCGGTTGCCAGGGCGGCCGCCACGCCGCCTGCGGGGCCGTCGATGCCGTCGGCAATCCGCGTCGCGATGCCGACCCGCGCGCGCTCGATCATCGACCTGAACCCCGCAACGAGGCCTTCACTGGACACCCCCGGCGATATATCGGCCGGCGCAAGGGCGAAACCAACCGCGCCTATTCCGCGAAACCAGGCTACGCGGGAGAAGTCATAGCCACCGGGATAGGACGCGTCGGGCGGCGGTGACAAGCGTGCGCGCACACGCAATTGATCGCCTGGCCGAACCGCGTCATCAATTACCCGGAGGCGAACACGCACCCGCTCGGGTACAGCTGCGCCCGTGCCTGAAAAACGCACATGGTCGAGTATCACGCGAGGGCCGCGGGCGGCGGGCTCCACAGAGACCACCCGGCCCGTCACGACTGTGGTGACCTGCGCTTCATCCAGGACGGGCGCCGCCGCGCTGTGCGCGCGCCACTGCGCCGCCGAGAAACCCATCGCGGCAAACAGGGTCAGGACCATCATCAGCCGTAGCGAAGTGCCGCGGCCAAGCGCGACCAGACCGGCAACCGAAACAGCCAACAAGATCGGCCCGGCAAACCAGACGGGTTCGCGTGGAAGCGCGAAATAGACCCAAATTCCGATCCCGAGCGCGACGGGCAGCCATAGCACCCAGCGGTCTCGCTCGGCGACGAAAGCCGACCAGAGCCCGTCTCGCAGGCCGGACGGCGCGCGCACAAAAGCGGCGGATGTCATTGCGCGAAGCATGATTTCGAACGCAGCGTCCACCCGATTACGGGCGGACGTCAAGTTGCCGACCGCACCCCCGTCTTGACGCGCGTGCCACACACCGCCATACGAACGGCAGTTCTCCCCGCCCCAGATCGAGCCGACCGCCATGTCCGTTGTCACCCGCTTTGCCCCGTCACCCACCGGTTTTCTGCACATCGGCGGCGCACGCACCGCCCTGTTCAACTATCTTTTCGCCAAGCATCACGGGGGCAAGTTTCTGCTGCGGGTGGAGGACACGGACCGCAAACGTTCCACCGACGAGGCCATTCAGGCGATCCTTCACTCGATGCGCTGGCTGGCGCTCGATTGGGACGGTGCAGAGACCTATCAATCCCAAAGTGCTGCCCGGCATCGCGAAGTGGCAGAGAATCTCGTCGCCGACGGCAAGGCCTATAATTGCTACTGCACGCCCGAGGAACTCGCCGAAATGCGGGAGAACGCCAAGAATTCAGGCGGTGGCACGCGGGTCTATGACGGTCGCTGGCGTGACCGTGATCCGTCCGAGGCGCCGGCCGGCATTGAGCCTGTAATCCGCATCAAGATGCCCCACGAAGGCGAAACAACCATCGCCGACCTGGTGCAGGGTAACGTCACCAAGGCCAACGACACCCTGGACGATTTCATCATCCTGCGCTCCGACGGCACGCCGACCTACATGCTCGCCGTCGTTGTCGACGATCACGATATGGGCGTGACCCACGCGATCCGCGGCGATGATCACCTGAACAACGCGTTCCGCCAGTTGCATGTGTTCGAAGCCTGCGGCTGGGATGTACCGGAGTTCGCTCATATTCCGCTGATTCACGGCTCAGACGGCGCGAAACTCTCCAAACGCCATGGCGCGCTGGGGGTCGAGGCCTATGAAGAGATGGGCATTCTGCCCGAGGCCATGTGCAACTACCTGCTTCGCCTCGGCTGGTCCCATGGCGACGACGAGACTATTTCTCGCGAACAGGCCATCGAATGGTTCGATCTCGATAGCGTCGGGCGGTCACCCGCACGCTTCGATATGGACAAGCTTCTCAACCTCAACGCCCAGTACATGAAAACCACGGATCCCGCGAGAATGGCCGCCGGGGTGCTGGTCGATGCCGATGCCGCAGGAATAACTGTTTCTCCCGACGCCGAGAAACGGCTCGTTGCGGGCATGCCCGGACTCGCGTCACGTGCCAAAAATACGCACGAACTGTTTGATTTATCACGACTTTACCTGGTCGACGCTCCCATCGAAATGAATGAGAAGGCGCGTGACAACCTCGCCGACCCCGAGGCCCGTCAATCCCTCAACGAACTTGCGGAATTGCTGAAAAAGGCTACATCTTGGGGCGAGGATGAACTCGACGGAATCGCACGGGAATACGCGGAATCCAAGGGTTTGAAGCTCGGCAAGGTGGCGCAACCCCTGCGGTCCGCGTTAACCGGAAGTAATGTATCGCCGAGTATCTTCGAGGTCATGGCGGTGCTCGGCCGGGATGAAACCCTGGCACGGCTCGAAATCGCCGCAGATTAGGTCTCACGGCGTGAAACCGGTGGCCTTGCAATATTGCCCAATGGCCCCCTGCCGACTAGAGTGCGGCGCAACATAAGTCTGGCTCGCCGGATATGCCGAATTGCATGTCGCGCGCGAAATTTTGGTGGAGAGTTATATGAGTGAAGCGAAAGTGGTGGATACCGCGACCCTGACCATCGGCGACAAAACTGTCGAATTGCCAATCCTTGAGGGCACGGAAGGTCCGCGCGTCATCGACGTTCGCAAGCTATACGCCGAAACGGACATGTTCACCTACGATCCGTCCTACACGTCGACGGCGAGCTGCGATTCAGCGCTGACCTATATCGACGGTGAAGAAGGCATCCTGCGCCACGGCGGTTACTCAATCGAAGCACTGACCGCGAACAGCTCCTTCCTCGAAGTCTGCTACCTGCTGCTCCATCAGGAGCTGCCAAACCAGACGCAGATGACCGAGTTCGAATCGACGATCACCAACCACACGATGCTCCACGAGCAGATCCGCAACCTGTTCAGCGGGTTCCGCCGCGACGCCCATCCGATGGCTGTCCTGATCGGCGTCGTGGGTGCCATGTCGGCCTTCTATCATGACTCCACGGACATCAATGACCCGCAGCAACGGCTGATCGCGTCCCACCGGCTGATCGCGAAGATGCCGACGATTGCCGCCTGGGCCTACAAGTACACGGTCGGCCAGCCCTTCGTGTATCCCAACAACGACATGAGCTACGCCGAGAATTTCCTGCACATGACGTTTTCGGTGCCGGCGGAAGAATACAAGCCGAGCCCGGCCATCGTGCGCGCCATGGACAAGATTTTCATCCTGCATGCCGATCACGAGCAGAACGCCTCGACCTCGACGGTCCGCCTCGCCGGTTCGTCGGGCGCCAACCCGTTCGCCTGCATCGCCTCGGGCATCGCGACCCTGTGGGGCCCGGCGCATGGCGGCGCCAACCAGGCCGTGCTGGAGATGCTCGCGGAAATTGGCGACAAGAAAAACATCCCTGAATTCCTCGAGCGGGCGAAGAACCCCGACGATCCGTTCCGCCTGATGGGCTTCGGTCACCGGGTCTACAAGAATTACGACCCGCGCGCGGGTGTACTCAAGGCGTCGGCCGACGAAGTCCTTGCGGAAGTGGGCGTGGAGAACGACCCGCTGCTCGAACTCGCCATGGAACTCGAGCGGATCGCGCTGGAGGACGACTATTTCGTCGAGCGCAAGCTGTTCCCGAATGTCGACTTCTACTCGGGCACCATCTTCAAGGCGATCGGCTTCCCGACCAGCATGTTCACCGTGCTGTTCGCCCTGGCCCGCACCGTAGGCTGGATCGCCCAGTGGAAGGAAATGATCGAGGATCCGGGCCAGCGCATCGGCCGCCCGCGTCAGCTCTTCACCGGCCCGACCGAGCGCGAGTATCCGCCAATCGACAAGCGCTAGACATCAAGCGCTAGACATAAAGATTTAGAATTGTGCGGCGGCCCTCTTTCGGAGGGCCGTTTGCTTTCCTGACCTAATCGTCGAAGGACGAACCGTCTTTGTGAATAAAGCGCGGTTTGCCGTCACGCACGGCATTCGCCATGTCGATGTCGGGATAGGTCACGTCCTCGACCCGGGGCCGGTCGCCAACTTCCATCGCCAGCACATCACTGTCGGAACGGTTGGCCAGGGTATGCCCGTTGGGGTTACCTGCCGGAAAACCGGCTGCCATACCGGCTGAAAGCGTCGTTTCCCCCTCATCGGTGACCAGGGTCGCCTCACCTTCGAGGATGTAGACGAACTCGTCCTGCTCCGAATGCCAATGACGCGCCGACGACATGGCACCTGGCTCGATCCGCACGATGTTCACCCCGAATTTCGAGAGACCAAGCGCGGGCGACAGGCGGGTTCGGTGCCGGCCGACAACCAGCTGGTCGTGGGGTGCAGGATACGGAGTGCCCGATTCCTCCGGCAAAGTCTTCGGGTCGACAATCAATTCGGATGCCGTACGTTTGGTCTCACTCATGGCCCTAGCTCTGCTCGATCAGTTCGATCTTGTAGCCGTCGGGATCCTCGATGAAGGCGATCACGGTCGTGCCGTGTTTCATCGGGCCCGGTTTACGCGGGATGCTAACACCCTCGGCCTCCAACGCCTCGCAGGTTCCATAGATATCGGGAACGCCGACTGCGAGATGGCCGAAACCGGAGCCGTGGGAATAGGGTTCGTCCTGATCCCAGTTGTAGGTCAGCTCGATCACCGCCTCGCTGCTCTCGTCGCCGTAGCCAATGAAGGTGTTGGTGAATCGGCCACCCTCGAATTCCTTCTGGCGAATGACCTTCATGCCGAGATGGCGGGTGTAGAAGTCGATCGATTTATCCTGGTCCTTCACCCGGATCATCGTGTGGAGAAGTCGATACGCGTCAGTCCCGGTCATGGTGGCACCCTTTTTTTCTGTGCGAATGTAACTGCTGTTCGGTTTTACCGGTTGCGGTGGGCCGCGACAATATCGAGCACCGCGCGGGCTGCCCGAGAGCTCGGCCGCTCGCCGCCCGGCTCCATATCCCGGGAAATCTTTCGCGCCTCCCCGCCGATATCCGCCCGGCGTTTCGGGTTCGAAATCAAATCACGCAGCGCGGCCGCAATCAGTTCCGGCCGGCAGCGCGGCTGCAGGAACTCCGGTAGCACCTCCCGATCAGCGACGATATTGACGATCGAGGCGTAGCGAATACGGATCATACGTCTGGCAATCTCGCCGGTCAGCCAGGGAACCCTGTACATGACGATCGTCGGGACCCCCGCCCATGACAGCTCGAGCGTCACCGTCCCGGACGTCGCCAGCGCCAGATCCGCCGCCGCGAAGGCGTCGTAGCGCTCCTCGGCGCCATCTGCGATCACGACGGGCCACGGCCATCTGGAGACGGTCTGTTCGATCAACGCCCGAACATTCGCTGCGGCCGGGATGACGAGGGTTACATCACGATGATCCGGCATCACCCGGGCCAGTGTTTCACGCGCAATCGGCAACAGCCGCGACACTTCACCCCGGCGGCTCCCCGGCAGCACGCAGAGCACGGTCGCGTCGGGCGCAATGCCGTGGCGTTTGCGAAACGCTGCCCCATCACCGGCATCGACATTACCCTCGGCCACCGGATGGCCGACAAACGTACTCGCCAGCCCCGCCGCGTCGAAGAGGGGCGGCTCGAAGGGGAACAGCGCCAGGAGGTGGTCGAAATGCTTTCGGAACTTGCGCACCCGGCCCGCGCGCCAGGCCCATATCGTCGGCGCCACATAATGTACCCGTGGGCAATCACGCGACCGCAGGCGGCGGATCACACCAAATACGAAGCCCGGTGAATCAATCGTGACGATGACATCCGGCTTCTGCCGTTCTATGTCGGCCGCCACGAGCCGCATCCGACGCAACAGCCGGGGCACACTCGGCAAGACCTCGAAGAGGCCCATGATCGCCAGCTCGCCATAGCCAAACAGGCTCTTGAGCCCGGCGGCCTCCATTTCCGGTCCGCCAACGCCGGAAACCCTGAAATTCGGGCCTGCCGACACGTTGAGCGCTTCGATTAACCGTCCACCGATCACGTCGCCCGAGGGCTCACCCGCGATAAGATAAACATGCAGGCCGTCTGCCGGCCCTTTTGAGCCGAGATCGCTCATCCGGCGGCCGCGCCGCCTTCGAGGTAATCACGCGGACGAATCCCGACGATGAAAATTCCGGCGGCATCCGCGGCAGCCACCAAACCGGCCTGATCAAGCACGAGCGTGTTCCCGGCCCCAACAGCGATTCCAGCCAGTCCGGCGGCAACCGCATCCGCAACCGTATCCGGTCCGATCGTGGGCATATCGGCGCGAATTTCCTGGCCCGGCTTGGGCAGTTTCACCAGCACCCCGCCACGGCCTTCACGCCGCAATGTCCCACAGCGTTCCAGCAGCCCCCGTGTACCTTCGGCGGCCTCGAGGCCCAGGACAATACCCTGCTGCACAACAACCGCCTGACCGATGTCCAGATGTCCCGTCGCGTCGAGAACGCGCACGCCATAGGCGATATCGACTTCGTCATCGGGATCGGGCGCGACCTTGCCAAGGGTGCCCTCGGCTGCCCGCATCTCCTGCAGGACACTATCCGCACCGACGACACGAAACCCCTCGTCTTCCTCAAGCGTGCGCACGATGGCGCCGAGCAGGCCGTTGTCACCCTTGTTCAGCAATCCACGCGCCAGGAAGCGTGCCGCACGGCGGTCCGGGCGCAGTTCCTTGAGTGTCGGCCGACGCACCGGCCCGGCCATCACGATCTCCTCGACATTTTCGGCCCGCAACCGCCCCAGCGCATCGTCCGCCGCGCCAAGTCGCACCCAGGCATGCGGTGCGCTGCCAATCACATCCGGATCCGCCTGACCTTCAAATGCAATAACGAAGACCGGCCGGCCCGTTGCCCCGCAGGCCTCGATCAAGAGCCCCGGCAAGGGGCCGCCACCGGCGAGAATACCGAGCTTAGGCGCCATTCGTGGATTTGGGCTGGAGGACCGCGCGCGAGGATTGTTCGCGAACAAAGTCAACGATCTCCATCACCCCCTCATTCTCGGCGTAGATTTCGACCACATCGTCAACCCGCTCCTGCATCGTGCCTTCCTGCGCAAACAGGAGACGATAGGCGGTGCGCAGGTGTTGAATATCGTCACGTGAGAAATCACGGCGCTGCAGGCCGATGAGGTTTAATCCGCGCAGGCGCGCGCGCTCCCCCATGGCCGAACCGTAAGGGATCAGGTCATGCTCGACACCCGACATGCCGCCCACCATCGCGTGTGCACCGATGCGTACAAACTGATGGATCGCCGCGAGCCCGCCGATGATTGCAAAGTCACCGACATGAACGTGGCCGGCCAGTGTCGCGTTGTTGGCCAGGATGACGTTATTGCCGACATGACAATCATGGGCGACATGGGAGGCCACCATGAACAGGCAATCGTCCCCGACGCTGGTGATCAGGCCGCCGCCGGATGTCCCGGGATTCATGGTCACATGCTCTCGAATGCGGACCCTGGCTCCAATCCGAAGTTCGGATTCCTCGCCGGAAAACTTCAGGTCCTGCGGCGGGAGGCCGATTGATGCGAACGGGTAGACCTCGGATTCCGGCCCTATGTCCGTTCGGCCACCGACGACGACATGGCTGTGAAGTTGCACGCCGTCTCCGAGCACGACCTCGCGACCGACGACGCAATATGGACCAATCTGAACATCGGCCCCAAGCTTCGCCCCGTCCTCGATCACCGCAGTAGGGTGAATGTCACTCATCTATGAATCCATGATCATCGCGGAATAGGTCGCTTGGGCGACGACCGTGTCGCCCACTTTCCCCTCGCCGCTGAATTTCCAGACATTGCCGCGGTTGCGTTGAATGGAGACGAACAGCTTCAACTGATCGCCGGGGACCACCGGTTTGCGGAACCGCGCACTATCGATGGTCATGAAATAGACGAGTTTGCCGAGCGCGTCTTCACCCAGGGTCTCAACGACCAACACCGCCGCCGTTTGTGCCATCGCCTCGATGATCAAAACTCCCGGCATGACCGGGCGGACCGGAAAATGACCGAGAAAGAATGGTTCGTTGATCGTGACGTTCTTGATACCCGTCGCGCTCTGGCGAATGACGATATCCTCGACACGATCAAGCATGAGGAATGGCTGGCGATGCGGGATCATCTCCATAACCTCGAGGATGTCGACGGCCTCGCGGGCGTTGTCATTCATTTGGGAGTGATCGAGTTTCGTATCCATAATCGCTAACCAGCAAGTTTCATTCAAAGTCTAGCGGCCACGGTCCTTTGTGACCTTGGCAAGAACGGCCATCTGGCGGAAAAATTCCTTGGCCGGGATGGCGGGGTTACCCGCCAGCTTTGCCCCCGGTTCGGAGTCCCGCATCATTCCGCTGCGTGCCGCAAGCTGCGTACCCGGTGCCACCGTTATATGCCCGGCAACACCAGATTGCGCGGCCAGGATGACAAAATCCTCAAGGGTCGCGCTTCCCGCCACTCCGGCTTGTGCGATGACAACACAGCCCTTGCCCAAGCGGACGTTGTGCCCGATCTGCACCAGATTATCAATCTTGCAGCCGTCACCTATCACGGTGTCCGGACCGGCGCCGCGGTCGATCGTCGAGTTCGCGCCAATCTCGACGTTATCACCGACAATGACCCGCCCGAGTTGGGGTACATCCAGGTGACCTTCGGCCGACATATCGAACCCGAACCCCCGGGTCCCGATGCGGACACCGGGATGCAAATCACACGTCGCGCCGATGTCACAATGGGAAATACTCGCACCAGCACCAATCACGGTACCGGCCCCGACCGTGACCCCCCGACCCACGACGGCACCCGCTTCGACCACCGCGCCCGCGCCCAGACTAGCGCCGGCCTCGATGACCGCGTTCGCGCCTATCGAAACATCATCGCCCAACACTGCCGTGGGGTCGACAAATGCAGCGGGATGAATGCCGGACTGGATGGATGACCCCGGATAGAACGCATGCGCAATGCGCGCATATCCACGGTACGGCGTTTCGCTGAGCAACAGCGCCATACCTTTCGGCGCTCGGTCGGCGAACGCCGGCGACACGATACACGCGGCGGCCTTCGAAGCCTCGAAGGCAGAAACATATTTTCGGTTATCGAGAAAACTGACGTGACCGGGGCCGGCGACATCGAGCGGGGCCACATCCTCGATTAACATGTCGGGGTCGGTACCCTCGCTTAACGTGGCGCCCGCCACCTCGGCGAGGTCCGCAATTGAAATGGGGCCTTCGTTCTCGAAAAAGCGCGCGTCAGCCATCAGTTTCGATCATTTACCCGCCGGTTTGTCTGGGTCGTTGGCACCAATCGACATCTCGACTTCGGAGAGGCGATCATTCAGACGTTTGAGCGACTGCTCGCTAATGTCGAACGAGTCGAAGGCGACCACGATCTGGGTTCGCGGAAGCACAAGGTTAACCCCGAGCTCTTCCGATAGTTTTCCGACTTCCTCGAACAGCACAAGCTGGATGCGCTGCATCGTCTGAGCCATGCCGCGGTCCAGCGTCTGGCGCAACGACCGCGCCTGTTGCTGCAATGACGCCGCGCGCTCCTGCAGTCCCTGACGGCGGTCCGAATAGACTTCGGGCGTCAGAATCGCACGCTGTTGCTGAAGCTGCTGCTCTTCCGAACGAAGCTTTTCTTCCTCGGTTGCGATCTGTTGTTGCAAATCAGCTGCGATCTTGTCGATTTGCGTTCGTGCCGACTGAACAGCCAGAGATTCCCGCAAAATCTTCTCCACGTCGACGATCGCAATCGAGGGAACCGGCGGCTTCTCGACGTCCTGCGCCTGTGCGGGCAGTGTCAGAACCGAGCCCGTGATAAACACAATGGCGGCAGCGAGCATTTGGATCCGCATGGTTTTCACTCCGTTAGAACCGGGTTCCGAAGCTGAAACTGAAGAACTCGGTCTTGTCATAATCTTCCTTCATGAGCGGGCGGGCCAAGTTTATCCGGACCGGACCGACAGGTGAGCCCCAGCTGATTCCGATGCCGGCCGTCGCGCGAAGGCTCGCATCATCTGCAATATTGGGGAACGGATCGTCACTCCCCCAAACACTACCCATGTCGCTGAACACCGCACCCTTGATGTCAAATTCTTCCGGCAAGCCAAGCGGAAACCCGATCTCTGCCGAACCGCGATAATATTGTGTCCCACCGATTGAATCATCGGTCACCAGATCGCGCGGGCCAACGCCGCCGACCTCAAAACCGCGCAATCGACTTCCGCCGAGAAAAAACCGCTCGGAGATCCGCGTTTCGTCGTCATCCAACGGCGCCAGATGTCCGGCTTCCCCCCCCACACTTCCGATAAACGAAGAGCCAAACAGCGGCACGAAGTAGTTGGCGCCCACCTCATTGCGCAGGAACTTCTCGGAACCACCAAATCCGGCGAGGTCAACGCTGTATGACAATGAGTAGCCATCGGTCGGCTCAAATTTGCTGTCGAGCTCATCGAAGAAGAAATCATTCTCGATCGATGATGTTGTGAAGGTGCCTTCCTGTGCCTTAACGACGTCCGATGCATCGGTCTGGATGTCGTCAATGCTGTCGCGTGTAAACCGGTAACGCGCGGTGTGCCGAAGCTTTTCGGTCATCTGATAGCCGGCACGCAGTCCGAACCCGACCTCGCTCTGTTCGAACGAACTCCGGTCGCTGAAATCCGTCGTTCGAACAAATACATCGAAGCCCGCTGCGACATCACGATCGAGGAAATAGGGCTCGGTAAAGCTCAAGTCGATCTGTTGTTGCTTGGTCGCCAGCGTGGTGCTCACACGGAGATCCTGGCCCCGACCAAGCAGATTGCGTTCCCGTAGCGCAATGTCGGTCAGTACGCCTGCCGTTGACGAGAACCCAGCACCGATGGAAAGTTCTCCTGTCGATTGCTCTTCAACATTCACGCTGACAATCGTGCGGTCGTTCGCACTTCCGGGCGTGTTGTTGATGTCGACACGCGAGAAGAACCCAAGATCCTGCAGACGCTGACGGGTACGACGAAGTTTGGCGGTGTTAAACGCGTCGCCTTCGACGATGGTGAACTCTCGCCGGATGACCTCGTCCAGGGTTCGTTCGTTACCCGCGATATCGATTCGTTCGACGAACACGCGCGGCCCCTCGCGGATTTCATACGTCACGTCGATCGTCAGGGCATCACGATCCCGGTCCACCCGGGGACGCACATCGACGAAGGCAAATCCTCGCTCACCGAGCGATTCCGTGATCGATTGAATCGTCTCCTCGACCTCGTTCGCGTCGTAGGTATCGCCAGCATCGGCGGCGATCAAGCCACCCAGCTCGGCGCCCTCGACACCGCGTAATTCGCTTGCAACCTCAAGGGTGCCAAAGTTGTATTGCGGCCCCTCGTCGAGGGTGAATGTGACGATGAAATCATCACGGTCTTCGGTCAGCTCCGCGATCGCCGAGACAACGCGAAAATCGGCATAGCCTTCAGAGAGGTAGAAACGGCGCAGCAGCTCGCGGTCGAATGACAACCTGTCCGGGTCATACGTATCGTTGCTCGTAAGGAAATTATAGAAGGCCGATTCTGTCGTCTGGATGGTTTCGCGCAGACTGCCATCGGAAAACTCGCTGTTCCCGATGAAGTTGATCGCGCGGATGCCCGTCTTGCCACCCTCCTCGATTTCGAACACGAGGTCGACGCGGTTTTCCGGCAGCTGAATGACCTTGGGATCGACCGTGGCGGCGAACCGGCCCGAGCGCCGGTAGATATCGAGCAACCGCTGAACATCGCCCTGCACTTTTGTGCGCGTGTAGACGACGCGCGGGCGCAATGACACTTCGCTCAGGAGCGCTTCGTTGTCGAGCTTGCGGTTCCCCTCAAACGCGATCCGGTTAATGATCGGGTTTTCCACCACCTGGACGACGACCGCGTCACCCTCGCGGCGCAACGTGACGTCCGCGAACAGGCCGGTGTTGAATAGGTTTTTGAGGGAGTCATCGACTTTGGCCGGATCGTATTTATCACCCGGCTTTATCTGCATGTAAGCGTTGACCGTCGAGGGGTCGATCCGCTGCGTACCAACAACACGAATTTCCTCAACCACAGTGCCCGACCGGGTCTGTGCGTTGAGGGGTTGCGTCAGCGCGGACAGGGCGAACACACCACCCGCCGCCAGCACGACTGCTAAAACATTCTTACAAGTGCGAAAATACACGCGCTCGTCCCAGTCCATTCGGCCGCCCGTTTCTGCTTTCCAGTCAGACCCTTAGGGTCAGGTGAACAGCTCAACTATCCGCTGCACAACCGGAAGGCGGACGATATCATTGAATGTGGCGAATAGCATGAGCCCGAGCACGAAAACCAGCCCGATTTTCATACCGAGCTCCTGTGCCCAACGCCCTGGAGCCCTGCGGAACACGGCTTCATACGCGTAGAACGCCAGATGTCCGCCATCAAGCAGGGGAATTGGCAGCAAATTAATCAGCCCGAGATTAATCGACAGGAACGCCGCAAAGATCACCAACGTGGCGATTCCGGCGTCTGCCGCGCTGCCCGACATCTGCGCGATTCGCACTGGTCCGCCCAGTTCCTGCGCGCTGCGTTCACCACCAAACATCTGCCCGATCGCGGTCACCGTGACCGAAACCAGACGAACTGTCTCACGAACTCCCTGCCATGCGGCCCACGGCACGCTGTGGCGTTCGAAGGCCCGCTCCAGCCCGCGAACTCCCAGAACGCCAATGCGGGCCTCGTCTCCCAGGCCGTCGGGTATGACGTTTACGCTGGGCGTGGCAACCAGATCGAGTTGGCTTCCGTCACGATCCACGACAATGTCGACGGGAATTCCCGGATGAAGCCGGATGAGTTGCTGCACCTCTTCGAAGCGCGCGATCGTGCGACCGGCGACCTCGAGGAACTCATCGCCGGACTGCAGCCCAGCTGCTTCTGCGGCAGAGCCCGGAACGACTTCCGAAACCTGGGCCGGTGTGAAGGGTTGACCGGCGGTGGCGAACAAAATCGTAAAGATGCCAATCGCGAACAGGATATTCGCCAACGGACCCGCGGCGACGATCGCGGTCTTCTGGGACAATTTCTTGTGATGAAAGGCGACCGCGCGCTCGTCTGCGGTCATTTCATCGCCGTCATCGTCCGGGCCGAGATCGCTCTGACCGAACATTTTGACGTAGCCGCCGAAGGGGATGAGGCTGAATTTCCAGCGTGTACCGGCCTTGTCCGTATAGCCGAACAACTCACGGCCGAAACCAACGGAGAAAACTTCCACCCGCACGCCCGCGCGCCGCGCAAACCAATAGTGGCCAAACTCGTGAACAAAGACGAGCGGCGTGAGTACGACCAGAAACCAGAAAATTGTGACGACGATACCGCCCATGCGGATTCAATCCCTTTTCACATGCCCACCAATAGCATGGCGAGCAATGCTTGAAGTGGCGTTAAGAAGCGGATTTTACAAGGTTTTCCGAGACATGTCGGCTTTCACGATCCAACGATCTGAAATCCTCAAGCGAGGCGATCTCGTGGCCATCGACCTTATCGAGCACCCGCATCACCGTTTCGGCGATTTCGAGGAACCCGATCCGGCCGTCGAGGAAACTCTCGACCGCGACCTCGTTGGCCGCATTCAGAACCACGGTCGCGCCGCGGCCCGCCGAAAGGGCGCTGCGCGCAAGTGCAATGGAGGGGAAACGCTCATGGTCCGGCTCTTCAAACTCAAGCGAGCCAATCGCCGCCAGATCCAGTCGCGCCGCAGGGCTCTCCATGCGCGCGGGCCAGGCCAGCGCATGGGCAATGGGCACACGCATGTCCGGCGTCCCCATCTGGGCCAGAACCGAACCATCCACATAGGCAACCATCGAATGGACAACGGATTGCGGATGCACCAGCACGTCGATGTCATCCACGCCGACGGGGAACAAATAGGCAGCCTCGATCAGCTCCAGGCCCTTGTTCATCATCGTCGCTGAATCCACGGAAATCTTGCGGCCCATATCCCAATTGGGGTGCGCGATCGCCTCGTCCGGCGTTGCCGCCGCCATGCGTTCCCGCGACCAGGTCCGGAACGGTCCACCGGACGCGGTGAGGATCAGCTTTTCGACGTCGCCGGCGTTCTCGGTCTCGAACACCTGGAAAATCGCGTTGTGCTCGGAATCAAGCGGCAGAAGGCGTGTCCCGGAACGTTCTGTCGCCGCGAGCACCAAATCACCGGCACAAACCAGGCTTTCCTTGTTCGCAAGCGCAACGAGCGTGCCCTGCCCGACCGCCGAAAGTGTGGAATCCAGCCCCGCCGCACCGACAATTCCGGCAACGATGAGGTCTGCCGAAACACCGCCGGCGGCACTCAACGCATCCGGGCCGGCCGCCGCCTCGATCCCGCTCCCCGCCAAGCCTTCGCGCAACGCATCGTAAGCCGACGGGTCGGCGACAACCGCCAGTTCGGCGTCGAACTCTCGCGCCAACGCCGCCAGTTCTGCCGCGCTTTTGTTGGCGGTCAGCGCCACGACATCAAAGCGATCCCTGTTGCGCCGGATAAGATCGGCTGTGCTTTTGCCGATCGAGCCGGTGGCGCCGAGAATGGAAATTCGGCGCGCCACATCGCTCGACGGGGTCTCGATCTGGGTCAACGCCATAGGATGAAATCCGTTCCGAACAGCAAGGCGATCAACGCCAGCGCGGGTGCGGCGAAGAGTAGTCCGTCGACCCGGTCGAGTACACCGCCATGCCCGGGTATGAGGGTTCCGGAATCCTTCACATCGAAGTGACGTTTAATCCAGGATTCAAAAAGGTCACCACACTGGGTCGCCAGCGACAGAACAAACGCGATGCCCAGGACAGGTTCCGACGGCACCCCTGCGAGGCGCGCCATCAAGGCCGCCATTGCGAGTGTGAACAACACGGCCCCGACCGCACCTGCCCAGGTTTTGTTTGGGCTGATACGCGGCGCCAGCCGCGGTCCGCCGATCAGGCGCCCGGCAACATAACCCCCGATGTCCGACATCCAGACCATGACAAACAGGAACACCAAGAGGTCGAACCCGGTTCCGGGTTGCAGGCGCAAATACAACATGGCGACCACGGCCAGGCCGAGGTGGACATGTGCAACGACGGCCCAGTTTCGCTCGTTCCAGGTTGCCGAGAACGTACCAATGGTCAGCGCCAGGCCGACGACAAGCACGAGCAATCCCGCAACGGGCCCTGCGACTTCTCCCGCGACCAGCACGAACAACGGCACCATGATCGACTGCATACGCAATCCGGTGCGTTCGATGACAGCGATCGCCCGCCATTCCGCACCGGCTGCCAGAACCACGACGGCAAGCATCGCGGCAAACCAGGGTGAACCCAACCAGACGGCAAACAGCGCCACCGGTATCAGCACCAATGCCGAGAGCACCCGCATCATCAGATTGCTGGCACCGCGAACCGGGGTGGCAGACGGAACGGGATGGTTAGGTGGTGTGCTCAAAAGCTTCAACCGGCCACGGCGCCGAAACGGCGTTCGCGCCGGTTAAACTCGTCGATGCATTGTTCGAGATGAGAGCGACCGAATTCCGGCCAGAGCGCATCGACAAAGACCATTTCGGTATAGGCGCACTGCCAAAGCAGGAAATTGCTGATCCGCTGCTCATTGCTGGTCCGGATGAGGAGATCGGGATCCGGCAGATCCCGGGTCCAGAGATGGCGCGAGACCATCCCTTCATCAATCGTGGCGGGATCCAGCTCGCCGTCGGCAGCCTGTTGCGCCAGCGCGCGGGTCGCCGCCGCGATGTCCTGTCGCCCGCCATAACTGAGTGCCGCCGTCAGGTTGAGCCCGGTGTTGCCCGCGGTCATCTCCTCTGCGCCCTCGATCAGGGAAACAATGTCGTCGGAAAAACGCGCCCGGTCACCGATGACGCGAATGCGCATACCCCGCTGGTGCAGATCGGCCGTCTCGCTCTGAAGATAGCGGCGCAGCAATCCCATGAGATCAACGACTTCATCGCTCGGGCGGTTCCAGTTTTCGGAACTGAAGCCAAACAGGGTGAGATACTTCACGCTCAGGGCTTCGGCCGCATCGAGGGTGCGCTTGACGGCTTCCGCGCCCTTCGCGTGCCCGGCCGTTCGCGGCAGGCCACGGGCCCGTGCCCATCGGCCATTGCCGTCCATGATGACCGCAATATGTGCAGGCACCCGGTCCTGTTCGTCTCCGGCGTCGGCCATCAGGTCAGACCTGCATGATCTCCTGCTCTTTGGTTTCGAGCAGTGTATCGATGTTGGAGATGTGGCCGTCGGTCATCTGCTGGATGTCGTCGCCCCGCGCACGGTGCTCATCCTGGGATATCTCGCCGTCCTTTTCGAGTTTCTTGAGGGAATCCATGCCGTCACGCCGAACATTACGAACGGCGATACGCGCCTGTTCGGCATATTTGGCGGCAACCTTGGTCATTTCCTCGCGCCGTTCCTCGCTAAGCTCGGGGATCGGCACCCGGATCAGATTGCCCTCTGTCTGGGGGTTCAGGCCCAGCTCGGAATCGATGATCGCCTTTTCCACAGCCTTGATATTGCCGTTGTCCCAGACCTGAACACTCAGCATCCGTGGTTCGGGAACACTGACAGAGGCAACCTGGTTCATGGGCATCCCAGAGCCGTAGCAATCCACCTGGACATTCTCCAGCAGCGACGTCGAGGCACGGCCCGTTCGCAAACCGCCAAATTCACGCTTGAGCGCATCTAGAGCACCATCCATGCGGCGCTTGAGGTCATTTTCATCAGCCGACACTTAATTCTCTCCCCTGACTATCGTGAAACGGCCCTCGCCATCGAGCACGCGCTTCACCTCTCCGGCATTCTGGATCGAAAACACCAAAATCGGAATATTGTTCTCGCGGCACAGCGTGATTGCCGCCGCGTCCATTACCTTCAGATCGCGCTGGAGCACATCGAAATGGGTCAGACTGTCGAACCGCTCGGCGCTCGGGTCCTTCTCCGGGTCGGCGCTGTAGACGCCGTCGACCTTCGTTCCCTTGAGCAGGCAGTCGCAATCCATTTCCGACGCACGCAGCGCTGCCGCCGTATCCGTCGTGAAATAGGGATTGCCCGTGCCGGCAGCAAAGATCACCACCCGGCCCCGCTCCATGTGCCGAACGGCGCGGCGGCGAATATAGGGTTCGCACACGGTCGCCATCGGGATGGCTGAAAGCACGCGGGTGGGCACATCGCATTCTTCAAGCGCACTCTGCAGCGCCAGGGCGTTCATCACGGTCGCGAGCATGCCCATATAGTCGGCGCTGGCCCGCTCCATGCCCTGGGCGGCCACGGACACACCCCGGAAGATGTTGCCGCCGCCGACGACCAGGCAGAGCTCGACCCCGGTTTTCTGGACTTCCGCGATGTCATTGGCGATACGGCTGACCATCTTGGGGTCGAGGCCGAATTCGCCATCCCCCATAAGCACTTCACCTGAAACCTTCAGGAGAACACGCTTGAACTCAGATGTTCCTGCCATCGGACAACCGTTCCGTTCGGCCGGTTCGCGAACTAGTTGGCGAGCTTCGCCACTTCGTCGGCGAAATCGTCTTCCCGGCGTTCAATACCCTCGCCCAACGTGAAGCGCACAAACCCGGCCAGTGCGACCGGCGCGCCGATCTCCTTTGCCGCCGCCTCGACAACTTTCGAAACCTTGGTTTCGCCGTCGATCACGAATGTCTGCTCGTTGAGCACGACTTCTTCGTAGAACTTGCGCAGGCGCCCTTCCACCATTTTCTCGACGATCTCTTCCGGTTTTCCGGAAGCACGCGCCTGTTCGGCCAGCACTTCACGCTCGCGATCGAGCGCGCTGGCATCAACGGACGCGATATCGAGGAACTGCGGCTGTGCTGCGGCCACATGCATCGCCAGCTGACGGCCAAGCTCATCAAGCTTGGCGGCATCACCGGTGGATTCGAGTGCCACGAGGACACCGATCTTGCCAAGCCCCGGTGCCACCTGGTTGTGGACGTAGCCCGAGACAACACCCGCACCGACCGAAAGGCTGGTTGCCCGGCGGAAACCGATGTTCTCACCGATCGTGCCGACCAGTTCGACGACCGTCTCATCGACAGATTTGCCGCCATCGATCACCGCGGCCTTGAGTGCTGCTTCATCATTCCCATGAACCAGCGCCAACGCGGTCACCTTGGTGACAAAGCCCTGGAAAATTTCGTTGCGGGCGACGAAATCGGTCTCCGAATTCACCTCGGCCAGGGCACCCGTCGTGCCATCAACCGCCATGCCGACGAGACCTTCCGCAGCGGCCCGACCCGCCTTCTTTTCAGCGGCAGATAGTCCCTTTTTACGCAACCAATCGATCGCGCCTTCCATGTCACCATCGTTCTCGGTCAATGCGGTTTTGCAATCCATCATGCCCGCGCCCGACTTCTCGCGCAGTTCCTTGACGGCAGCAGCCGTGATTTCAGCCATGCTGATTCTCCACTCGAATATAGTGTTCTAACTAATTAATATAACTAATTAATCAGCCTTATGACGCTGGCTCTGCCGGCGCCTCGGTTGCCGCAACAGGGGCCGCCTCTGCAGCCGCAACGGCAGGTTCAGCAACGGCAGGTTCCGCAACGGCAGGCTCGGCAGCGGCAGGTTCAGCAGCCGGTGCTTCGGCAATCGCCGCCTCAGCCGGCGGCGCCTCGGCCTCACCAATATCGATACCGGCAGCAGCCATATCCTGCTGCAGACCGTCGATCACCGCACCGGCGAACAGGTCGCAGTACAGCTGGATGGCGCGCATCGCATCGTCATTGCCCGGAATGGGCATATCGATGTCGGCCGGATCGGAGTTGGTATCGACGACCCCGACCACGGGAATACCAAGCTTCTTGGCTTCCTTGATCGCGAGTTCTTCCTTGTTCGTGTCGATGACGACGACCAGGTCCGGGCGACCGCCCATTTCCTTGATGCCGCCGAGCGCCATCTCCAGCTTGTCGCGCTTGCGCGTCAGTTGCAGGGTTTCTTTCTTGGTCAGGCCAAGGGCAGACTCACCCGAAAGCTGCTCTTCGAGCTCGCGAAGGGTCTTGATGGACTGGGATATCGTCGTCCAGTTGGTGAGCATGCCACCCAACCAACGCTGATTGACGTAATACTGGCCACATTTGCGTGCCGATTCAGCGACGATCTCGCTGGCCGCACGCTTGGTGCCGACGAACAGCACCCGGCCGCCCTCGGACGCCACGCTGCGCGCCGCGTTCAGCGCCGCATAGAGCATCGGCACCGACTGCTGCAGATCGATGATGTGGATTCCGTTACGGACGCCGAAAATGAACGGCTCCATCTTCGGGTTCCAGCGTCGGGTATTGTGACCAAAGTGAACGCCAGCTTCCAGCAGCTGGCGCATCGTGAATGTTGGGACCGCCATGGTCTCCTCCTTTACCGGTTGTGCCTCCGCAGACTGCCGCCCCGAGGGGCACCGGATCGACGAGCGGGGATGTCTGTCCGCCTGCCGCAGGTCTGCGTGTGGAATATGTCCCGCACATGCGAGATCGCGGGGGTGATACCCCCATGACGGCCCGATGACAAGGCCTTATTGGCTGTTTCGCCCGGAATAGGCCTGCATTCGGACCTAAGACTTCTTGTATTCGATCTCCAGGGCGATCAGCGGGCTCTCGCTGACGACGGTCACGTTGTGCTCGAACCCGTCGCCGACATCGTAAAATGTCGCGGCACCCTTCTTCGACGCCATCGCACCCGGCGCATCGCCGCCGCCGCGCTCGATCTTCACTTCGCTGTCGCCGAAATGATAGCCGACATAGTCGAGATCATGGCTGTGCCAGCCCGAACTCTGGCCTTTTTCGATATGGTGAAAGGTAATCCGGGTGGTCTCGTTGTCGATCAGCACCTCGTAGTGGCCCTGCTTGTCCGCCGGCACCTTCGCACGGGTCTTTTCCTCAAGTTTTTCAGACATGCGGGGCCCCTCCTAAGGCTTAGTATTTGTATTCGATCTCCAGCACCCGGATATCGACGTCGCCGACATTCGTGGCGTTGTGTTCGACCGGCGCCTTGATCATCACGGCCTTGCCCGGAACATAGTCGACATCGCGCTGGCTGCCGTCGGCATGATCGAGATGCAGTCGGCCCTCCGATTGCTGGATCGTCAGATAATCAAAATCATGCAGATGCCAGCCGGTTTGTTGCCCCGGCTTGATGTGCCAAAGGGTCACCCGGGTCTTCTCGTCGTCGACCAGCGTCTCGAAATGCCCGACCTCGCGATCGGCGGCCTCGTTGGCGGTTTTTTCCATCAGTTTCGTGGACATGCTCTTTCTCCTGCGTTCTTCAAATAAACTTACATACGAAATCCGGGGGGCGTAAAGCGCGGACAGTCACCAGAAAGTCTAGATTTCCTGTACGTCCACGACGCCGGGAATGGCACGCATGGCACGGTGTAGTTCGGGCGTACACAGATAGCCGCCGTCGAGGCGCACAATCACGTCCTGCTCACCGTCGGGAATGACGAGCCGTATGCGCCCGTTGCCACGCTTGCCCTCACCCGGGCGCGCCTCGCGATCGATCAGTGTTTTGAGCGACCCTATCGGCGTTTCGCCCTCAACCCATATCTTGATCGCGACCGGCGCGCTGGCCGCTGCGGACTCCAGTTCGCGCACACTTTGCCCGGTCAGGCGAAGCTGGCCTTCCTCGATCCGCGCTGCCGTCTGCACCAGCACGGGTTTGCCGCTTTCCAGCAATTCGCGCGACGCGGCCAGAACTTCGGCGAACATGGTGATCTCGAACGTGCCCGCAGCATCGGACAATTGCACAAACGCATACCGGCTGCCGCGCTGGGACGTGCGTTGCTGAACCGCGATAACCGAACCAGCAAGCACCACGTTGGCCGCCCCGCCTTGGCGCTCGATGGTCTGTTCAAGTTCGGCGCTGCCGACCACGCCCAGGCGATCGAGCAAGGTCCCGTAATCGTCCAGCGGATGGGCCGACATGTAAAAACCAACGGCATCGAGTTCGCGTTGCAATCTGTCCGCCTGAGGCCAGTCAGCGCGGTCCGTCGGCTCGGGTGCGGGCAGCCCGCCGTCTTCGCCGACATCACCCAGCAGGCTGAACTGGCCGCTTTCACGCTCGCGCTGGATGGCCTGCGCATGCCCCAGAATCTGGTCGATCGAGTCAAATGTCCGCGCGCGGTTGCCATCGAGGCTATCGAATGCGCCCGCCTGGACCAGATGTTCAAGCTGGCGACGGTTCATGACATGGGCATCGAGCCGACTCACCACCTCATATGGGCTGTCGAAAGGGCCTTGCGCATCACGCTCTTGCACGAGGTCGCGCATCGCGCCCTGGCCCACGCCCTTGATGGCGGACAGCGCATAGTGAATCCCGCCAATCGCGACCACTTCCTCATCATCGGACGCTTTTTTCATCACTTCTTCAGGGGTGGGCGCATCGGCGTTGATGTGCGCGACGGTGAAATCGACGCCCGAGCGGTTCACGTCCGGCGGCAGCAGGTCGATGTGATGGCGCGCCAGTTCCTGCTTGTAGATCGCCAGCTTATCCGTGTTGCCCATATCCAGGGTCATCGACGCGGCGAAGAACTCTACCGGGTAATTGGCCTTCAGATAGGCCGTTTGATAGGCGATCAGGGCATAGGCCGCCGCATGGGCCTTGTTGAAGCCGTAACCGGCGAACTTGGCGATGGTCTCGAAGATGCGGGTGGACGTTGCCTCATCGACCCCGCGGTCCTTCGCGCCGGCAACGAATGTCTCCTGCTGGGCATCCATCTCGGACTGGATCTTCTTGCCCATGGCGCGGCGCAACAGATCGGCCCCACCCAGCGTATAACCCGCCAGTTCCTGAGCCATCTGCATCACCTGCTCCTGATAGATCGGGATGCCGTAGGTCTCTTTCAGGCAGCTCTCCAGATCGTCATGCAGGTAGTCGACCTCTTCATTGCCGTGTTTTCGCGCGATATAGCTCGGGATGTTGTCCATCGGGCCTGGCCGGTAGAGCGCGACAACGGCGATGATGTCCTCAAACCGGTCGGGGCCCAGCTTGCGGAGCACATCGCGAACACCGGAAGATTCACACTGGAACACGCCCGTCGTGTCGCCGCGTGCCAGCATCTTGAATGTCCGCTCGTCGTCCAGCGGCAGGGTCTCGAGTTCGATCTCGATATCCCGGTCGGCCAGCAATTCGACCGCCTTCTGCAACACATCGAGGGTTTTCAGGCCCAGGAAATCAAACTTCACGAGGCCCGCCGCCTCGACATATTTCATGCTGAACTGGGTCGACAGGGTCGCTGCACGCGGATCACGGAACAGCGGAATGATGTCCGACAACGGCCGGTCGCCGATCACGACACCCGCGGCATGGGTCGAGGAGTTGCGGTAAAGCCCCTCGAGCTTGAGCGCGAGGTCGAGTAGATGCGCCACCGCCTCGTCTTCATCGCGCAACGCCTGCAACGCGGCCTCGCCGTCGATGGCCTCTTGCAGGGTCATCGGGTTGGCCGGGTTGTTCGGCACCATTTTGGCGATCCGGTCCACCTGCCCGTAGGGCATCTCCAGGACGCGGCCCACATCGCGCACCACCGCGCGCGCCTGCAACTTGCCGAAGGTGATGATCTGGGCCACCCGGTCATGGCCGAACTTCTGCTGCACGTAGTGAATGACCTCGTCCCGCCGTTCCTGGCAGAAATCGATATCGAAATCAGGCATCGACACGCGTTCCGGGTTCAGGAAGCGCTCGAAGAACAGGCCGAAACGCAACGGGTCGAGATCGGTGATCGTCAGCGCCCAGGCCACCGCCGACCCGGCACCCGAACCACGACCCGGGCCGACCGCCACGCCGTTCGCCTTGGACCATTTGATGAAGTCCGAAACGATCAGGAAGTAACCCGGATATCCCATGTTAACAATGGTTTCGAGCTCAAACCTCAACCGCTCCCGATAGGGTGTTGCGGCCTCTTCACGGGCAGCAGCGTCCATATCGTCGGAAAACACATGGGCGACGAGACGCGCTTCGAGACCCGCCTCTGCCTCGGTCCGCAACTCCTGCTCTTCCGTGCGCCCGCCCTCGGTCGGATAAGGTGGCAGCATCGGTGCGGTCTCGGTCGGCATAAACGCGCAACGCCGTGCCACCACGAGAGTGTTTTCGATGGCTTCGGGCAGATCGGCAAAAAGCGCCCGCATTTCAGCCGCGGACTTGAAGCGATGTTCGGACGTCACCCGCCGCCGTTCCGACTGGGACACATAGGCGCTCTGGGAGATGCACAGCAGCGCGTCATGGGCCTCATACATGCCCTCGTCCGCGAAGAACGCCTCATTGGTGGCGAGGAGCGGGATATCATGCTCATAGGCCAGATCGATGAAGGTCGGCTCCAGACGATCTTCGATCTCAAGGCCGTGGCGCTGTAACTCCATATACAAACGGCCGGGAAAAAGCGTCTTGAGTTGCACAACAGCCGCCTTCGCGGCGTCCATCTGGCCTTCGGCGATCAGGCGCCCCACGAGGCCCGCCACCCCGCCCGTCAGCGCAATCAGCCCCTCGGTCGCACCCTCCAGCTCGTCCAAGGTGACGACCGGGTTCCGGTCATCGGCCATCTCGACATAGGACCGGCTGACGATGCGCAGCAAATTGCCGTAGCCCGCCTCGGACTGGGCCAGGAGCACGATCTGATCGTCTGCCGGGGGGCGCGCATTGCCGCGAAAGCCATTGCGGGATTCATCCGGTTCCGACGCGAGCGCGAACTGACAGCCAACGATCGGCTGAATTCCGGCCTTCGCCGCGGCCATCGAGAATTCCAGCGCGCCGAACAGATTGCTCGTGTCGGTGATCGCCACCGCGGGCATCTCCCGATCACGGCACAGTTCCACCAATTGCGGAACGCGCAAGGCACCTTCGGCCAGTGAATAGGCAGAATGCACGCGAAGATGGACGAAATCGGCATGTGTCATGATCTGCCGACACTAGCGCGATTCGAGGCGCGCACTGCCCCTCCAATCACGTGCAATCCGGGGACAACTCAGGCCGGCTCGACCCGTCCGTCGCGCAGCTGGAGTGTGCGGTCCATTTTTGCCGCCAAATCCAGATTATGGGTCGCGATCAGGGCGGCCAATTGGGCGCCCCGGACCAGCTTGAGCATCTGGTCGAACACGCCACCCGCGGTCTCGGGATCGAGGTTCCCGGTCGGCTCGTCGGCCAACAGGATCGCCGGGGCGTTCGCCACGCTGCGGGCGATCGCGATCCGCTGCTGTTCCCCGCCGCTGAGCTGTCCCGGCCGGTGGGTCGCACGGTCACCGAGGCCCATCATGTCAAGTAGCTCATTGGCACGCGAGCGCGCCTCGGCGCGGCTGGTGCCCGCGATCATCTGCGGCAGCATGATGTTTTCCTGGGCCGAGAATTCCGGCAGCAGATGATGGAATTGATAGACAAATCCCAGTGTGCCACGCCGCAGCCGGGTGCGATCTGCTTCCCGCAAGGCTGAACAGGCTTCATCACCGACGATCACCTCACCGGCGTCGGGCCGCTCCAGCAGGCCCGCGATGTGCAAAAGCGTCGATTTGCCGGCCCCGGAAGGTCCCACAAGTGCGACGATCTCGCCCGGCACCAGCGACATCTGGACATCGCGCAGAACCTCGATATCCCGCCCGCCCTGATGGAAAGTGCGGCTGACACCGCGTAGTTCGAGGGCCGCATCACTCATTGCGCAGCGCCTCCACCGGATCGAGCCGCGAGGCGCGCCAACTGGGATACAGTGTCGCCAGGATCGACAGTCCCAGCGCCATCGAGATGACCATGATCACCTCGCCCGGATCGACCTCTGCGGGAAGCTGGCTCAGGAAGTAAATTTCTGCGGCGAACAGTTCCGTTCCCGTCAGGGCCTCCAGCCAGCGCCGGATCACCTCGATATTCTCCGAGAAGACCAACCCCAGAATGGCGCCGGCGACCGTGCCGACCACCCCGATGCTGGTGCCGACGATGAAGAACACCCGCATCACCATGCCCCGCGATGCCCCCACGGTGCGCAGGATCGCGATCGCCGCCCCCTTGTCCTTCACCAGCATGATCAGGCTGGAGATGATGTTGAACGCCGCCACCACGATGATGAGCGTCAGGATCAGGAACATGACGTTGCGTTCGACCTGCAAGGCATTGAAAAAGCTGCTGTTTGCCTGCTGCCAGTCGAACAACCGATAACCGGGGCCCACGACCCCCGCAATGTCAAAGCGCTGCCGCAGGAACGCGTCGGGGTCTTCGACGAAGACTTCGAGTTGATTGACCGTATCGCCGAGCCTGAAATATTGCTGTGCGGCCTCGAGCGGCATGAAGATGAACGTGCTGTCGAATTCGAACATGCCCACTTCGAATGTCGCGACCACCCGATAGGCCTGCATGCGCGGGACCGTACCAAACGCCGTCACCGTGCCGCGCGGCGAGACGAGCGTGACCTTGTCTCCGACACGAACCCCAAGTGTGCGCGCCAGGCGCGAGCCCATCACCACCCCGTCGCCGGCACCAAACTGGCTGAGCGAGCCCAAACGAATGTTGCCCGCAATCGATGGCCGGGCGGCCAACGCCTCCGGCGTCAGGCCACGCACCAGCGCACCGGCCGAGCGACCGCCGTTGGTCGCGAGAATCTGACCCTCGACCAGCGGGGTGACCGACACGACACCGTCGACCATCCGCACCCGCTCGGCGAGCGGGTCATAGTCGGACAGAGGACCCGATGAGCTGACGACGGCAATATGACCGTTAAGGCCCAGGATGCGGTCGAGCAACTCTCCGCGAAATCCGTTCATCACCGACAACACGATGATCAGGGTCGCAACCCCGAGCGCGATGCCCATCAGCGAGAACCCGGCGATGACCGAGATAAAACCCTCGGCGCGTCGGGCCCGCATGTATCGCAGAGCGATCATCCATTCGACGGGTGAAAACATTGCGCTTATCGCCTTTTGGGAGTGGCGGCGTGAGAACGACGAGGCTGCCGCTCGATTGTGGCCACCCTATGACTTCGCACGTGCGTCGATCCAGTCGCCCAGCGCATCGATCGCCAACTCGGATTTCTCTCCGTCCGCGCGGTGCTTGACCTCGACCTTGCCGTCCTTGAGACCGCGCGGGCCGACCGTGAGCTGCCAGGGAATGCCTACCAGATCCATGTCCGCGAATTTGCCACCGGCCCGTTCGTCGCGATCGTCATAGAGAACCTCGACACCGGCCGCCCCGAGGTCGGCATATATCCGCTCACATGTCGCATCGCAGTCCGCATCGCCGACCTTGAGATTGATCAGACCCACTGTCCAGGGTGCAACGGATTCCGGCCAGATAATGCCGTTATCGTCATGCGAGGCCTCGATGATCGCGCCGACCAGCCGTGAGACGCCGATGCCGTAGCTGCCCATTTCGAGCGTGATCTTCTGCCCGTCGGGGCCCTGCACCGCAGCCCCGAGCGGCTCGGAGTATTTCGTCCCGAAATAGAAGATGTGCCCGACCTCGATCCCGCGTGCGGTGATCAGTTGATCATCCGCAACATCGCATGCGTCGGCATCGTGCATTTCATCCGTCGCTGCATAATGCGCCGTCCACTTGTCGACTTGTGGCTGCAGATCGGAATCGTAGTCCAGATCATCACCCGGTGCATCCATATCCAGAAGCGCCTGGTCACAAAAAACCGCGCTTTCGCCGGTCTCGGCGAGGACAATGAACTCGTGGCTCAGATCGCCCCCGATCGGGCCTGTATCCGCCGCCATCGGCACCGCTTTGAGCCCCATGCGGGCATAGGTGCGCAGATAGGCGAGGAACATCTTGTTGTAGGAATGAACCGCGCCGTTCTTGTCGAGATCGAAGGAGTAATTGTCCTTCATCAGGAATTCACGGCCGCGCATAACACCAAACCGGGGCCGCACTTCGTCGCGGAACTTCCACTGGATGTTGTACAGGTTCTTCGGCAGATCGCGATAACTGGTGACCTCGTTGGCCACGATATCGGTGATCACTTCCTCGGCCGTCGGCCCATAGAGTAATTCGCGGTCATGACGGTCCGTGATCCGCAGCATTTCCTTGCCGTAATCCTCATATCGCCCGGACCCCCGCCACAACTCGGCTGACTGGATCGTCGGCATCAGGACCTCCTGGGCCCCGGCGCGATCCTGTTCCTCACGGACGATCTGGGCGATCTTGTGCAACACCCGCAGGCCCATCGGCAGCCAGGTGTAAATGCCGGCAGCAGACTGGCGCACCATCCCCGCACGCAGCATCAACCGATGCGAAACGATCTGCGCCTCGGCGGGGGTTTCTTTCAGGGTCGGCAAAAACAAACGGGTACGCCGCATTCACGTTCTCCAACAGGGACTTGGCACTGGCGGGAGCCAGCGCGCGGGAGAGTATGAAAAACCGCGCACGCCTGTCCATGTTCATTCGTCTGATTCGTCGCCTTCGCCAAGCAGCCATACATCCACTGTGCCTTCACGCCCGCGTAAACTCAGCCCGCCATGAGGTGCAATACCCTCCCGCAACGCAGCGAGATCATCCGGCTTGCTGTCCTGAACGGCGCGCATCAGGGCGTCACTCACGATCAGGCGACTGTCGACGGTGCGCGTGCTTTCCTCCAGGCGCGACGCCACATTCACGGTGTCGCCGATGACCGCAAATTCAAGTCGACGCTCGCTGCCCACATCGCCCATGACGATGGGCCCGAAATGCGCACCGACCGAGAGCCGCACAATGGGAAACCCCGCCGCCTCGCGCCGGGTGTTCCATTCGTCCACCGCCGTCAGCATGGCGCGCGCGCAGCGCAACGTATTGGCCGCGTCTTGCGGGCTGGTGCGCGGCGTGCCGAACGTCGCCATCACCCCGTCTCCGAGGAATTTATCCAGCGTGCCGCCATGTTCGAAGACGGCGCGCTCCATCCGGTGATGAAAGGCCCGCAACATCTCGATCAGCTCTTCCGGCGTGACCATTTCGGCAAACCGGCTGAATCCCACCAGATCGGCAAACAGTATGCCGACTTCCTGCGACTGCACGGTCTCCAGGGCGCCGTCATATCCGGCCAGTTCGTCGACGATGTTCGGTGGAAAGTATCGCGCGAGGTTCGAGCGCTCACGCGCTGCCATTACCTGCTGGCGGATCAGGCGGCGGTTGCGCAGTACCGCGGTCGCCAGCACCGACGTCGACAGGATCATCACCAATATTTCGGTCGTGCGCACATCAAGCGAGACGAAGTGCGGATCGAGGAAACGTTCCAGCCGCAGCGCCGGCGTCTCGAATGAGGGGATCGCGAACAGGGTCTCTGGAAAACCTGCGACCCAAAAAACGCCGCCGACCCAGGCAATGATGCAGGCGAGGCCCGCGAACAGCATGGCCCGCGCAGAAAAGCTGCCGAGTAAAAACAGCGAAATCAGAAGATAATAGTAATTGAAGCTGCCAAAGCGGAACGATGCCTGCGGCGGCCAGAGTTCGAATCCCGCCAAAAATGGATTGGGTGCCAGCAACGCGAAGGTGATGACCACCACATCGAACAGGAAGAAACCGAACGCGTGCGCGTCGCTACGAAACCCGCGCCGAGACAACAGATAATGCCCATACGCACTGGCGACAAAAAGCGCGATGACCGGCACATAGAACCATCCGGCTTCGCCGAGCAGAACGACCAGCCAGATCGATATCGCGAGGCTGGTGCCGCCGCGGAGATGGGCGGCCAGCCGGAGGCCCTGACGCTCATGGGCCTGGATTGCAGTACTGAGGCGCGCATCAAGACGCGCCATTGCATCGGGGTCGAAACTCGGATCCGTCATCACACCACTCCGGATTCATACGACCGGGGGTTTACGACATGCCTGATGGGAAAGAAACCGGAGGACGCCGGTCCGCTAGTTCGTAACGCCAATCTGCTGACAGCGTTTCGCCAGCTCTTGCTGCGCGTGTCCGCCAATAGGCTGACCATTGAAGGTCACGCGACCGTCACGGTTGATTTGAACCTCGCCCACCGTCGGGCGCGCCAGAAAGGGCGTCTCGATGCCCAGATTTGTTGCCAGATCGATGGTCACGGGTATCGAAATCACCTCCGGAACGTTGATCTGGGGCTGCGCGTTCAAATCTGCGGGCGCGACGGCATTGCCGTTCACGTCGATACCTGGCCGGTAAGAGACATCGGACGCGGCCACATGGGTCACGAGCTGGCGGCAGTCAGAATCGGTTATCTGCACGGTTGTTTGCGCGTGAACGGGCGCAGAAACAGCCAGAAACAGGGCAAAACCCACGAATATCGGTGTATTTCGCATGGTGCACATGTAGCGAACCATTCTTAATAAAGCGGTAACGGGTTCCCCGGGAATCGGGCTAACGTTTTTACAGCAAGAGGGGAATCGCCAAATTTTAGGTTCGGCCGTGCACAGATTTTGTGCACTTTCCGCTCTCGCGTGGATATTTCATGGGGAACCACGGGAGACTTTTACAAATGCTCGATAACCTATTCAAGCTGTCGGATCACGGAACGACAGTCCGCATCGAAGTGATGGCGGGCCTGACGACGTTCCTGACGATGGCCTACATCATCATCGTCAATCCGGACATCATGTCCGCGGCAGGCATGGACAAGGGCGCGCTGTTCGTCGCCACCTGTGTCGCGGCAGCCGTTGGCTGTCTGATCATGGGCCTGTGGGCCAACTACCCGATCGCGCTGGCACCGGGGCTCGGACTCAACGCCTTCTTCGCCTTCGGCGTTGTCGGCGGCATGGGTGTGCCATGGCAGACGGCTCTCGGCGTCATCTTCCTGTCGGGCGTGTTCTTCCTGATCATCACGATCCTGCCGATCAGGGCCGCGATCATCAACTCGATACCAAAATCTCTGAAAATGTCGATTTCGGCAGGCATCGGCCTGTTCATCGGCGTCATCGCGATGGAGATTTCGGGCATTACGGTTGATCACCCGGTCACGCTCGTCACTCTCGGTGAGGTCGCCTCGCCGCAGGTAATCCTTGTGGCCATCGGGTTCATCGGCATCATCGCTCTGGACCGGCTCGCTGTTCCGGGCGCTATCGTGCTCGGGATTATCGGCACGACCATCCTGGCCCACATCTTCGGCCTGGGCGGTTCGACGGCGCTGGACTTCTCCATCCCGTCGCTCGCACCGACCTTCCTGCAACTGGATATCGCCGGCGCGTTCCAGATCAGTATGATCTCGGTGATCATCGCCTTCCTGTTCGTCGACATGTTCGACACGGCGGGGACGTTGATCGGTGTGTCACATCGTGCGGGCTTACTCGACGAGGACGGAAAGCTCCCGCGCATGGGCAAGGCTCTGTCTGCCGATAGTATCGCCACCATCACCGGCTCGCTGGTCGGC
>JABJEK010000069.1 GCA_018702955.1 Rhodospirillaceae bacterium
CCGAAGGAATCGATCACGCCGGATCCGATCAGATCGGTGTCGGGATCGATTCTCGAAATCGTGACGCCGGGCGGGATCGCACCCTCAAGATATTTAGTGATGTCTGCTTGGATCATGTCTTATTTGACGGGCCCAGTGGGCGCCGCGTTCAGCGAGCGCGGGATGGTTTGCGGAATTTCTTCATTCCCTGTTCTTCGGCATGTTCAACGAACCCAACATTCTCGAATATCCGGATGCTGGTGCTATTTTCGGATCTGATTTCCGCCACGAGATCGCCGTTGAAATAGTGTGAGAACTTTTCCGCGGCGAGGGCCAGAAAGGGCTGGGACAGGCTTTTTCCCCGCATGGCGGGATTCAGGTTGATTGATGTTTCCGCGACATTGTTTGCGGGATCTATGTCGAACCGCACCATGCCTATTTTCGCGTCAGTTTCTCCCTCGGTCCCGATGTATATGACCTTGTTTTCGTTCTTCTGTGCAGCGGCAAACCAGGTGCAATGCGACTCCCATGATGTGACCGTTGCGATTCGGGACATCGCTCTGGTGGTCGGGTCGTTCCTCCACTCCCAGATGTCGTTCGAATCTTCGCTATCGGCCGGGCGTAGTTTCACTGCGAATGTTCTGCGATGATTCGTCGGTGCATTACTTTGCCGGGTCTTTGCGACGGGGTTCGGCATCGGGCAGCACGTAGCTTTGTTGAATGAGACGTCCGCCCAGTTCCTCAATAACCCCGGCATAGGCCGTGTTCTCGGGCGAGAGATTGATCGTGTATTTGGCATTTCGGATCGAGGGAATTGCGGGAAGCGGATCGAAGGCCTGAATCACATAGACGATAACGCGCCCCAGGTGAGCCAGTTGGGTGTCGTCCACAAAGACACCCAAAACATTCTCCTTCGTTAGATAAATCGTGCCGATAAACTCGCCGTCATACGAAACCAAGAACCAGTGTCGATAGGGATGGGTGTGCACGAAGTCCCGATGTGCTTCGAAACCGGGCGCTGCCCCGTGGCTGATTCTGTGATGCCCTCGCCGTTTGCCGAGTATTTCGAACAACACCGCGATGTGATGATCGCTCGCCTCGACCTCTGCGAGGCTCAAATGTTCATCGATCGAGTGGATCATCACAGCCCTTTCCGGGTCCCTTTGTTTTTCTGGATTACCGTGGCCAGTTTGTCCTCGGGAATGGGCGTCCAGTAGTGGCCCGCATCGGGGTCCTGGACCGTTAGAACGCTGTGCGGGTTGTCCGACGCCACATTCAGAATCTTGAGTGCGTTGATCAGGACATGCGCGCAATGTCGATAAAGATTCGCGCGAAGTTCGAAATAGTCCCAGTCCGCGGGCACCTCATAGCGTCCCTCGCAAACCACCGGCCCGGTATCGATTCCGGCATCGATGATATGTGCGGTCGCAAAGATCGGGTCACCATTGTAAAGCGCCCATTCCGGACAGGTGTTGCCCTTGTACTCCGGCAGGCGTCCGGGATGCACATTCACGAAGCCGATCCGCGGTACCTCCAGCATCTCGGGAGTGAGAATGCCGATGCCGCCCTGGATGGCGAGATCGATTTGCGCGTCCCGCAAACTTTCCCACAACGCCTCTTCTTTCAGGGAATCGAAATGCGAAATATCGCGTGCGTTTTCGGGGGCGGGCGGATTCCATTGGCCACCTGTGCGTTCCCGTTCGCGGACAACCGAGGCATCGGACATCCTTCCGACCGTGGCAATCAGGTCTGGAGGCATGCCCGCGCCGTTCAAGGCGTCCAGATACTCGCGGCCGACGAAATTGTCGGCCTGAAAGAGGAGGGCGGTGCGCAAGGGCATGGGGGTCTAGTTGTGATCCCAAATATTGTCTTTGATCCAGTCGCCATATTCATTCTGAACCCAGACCCGTGGATCGCGAAACTCATCAGCGATGGCCTCGAACGCGTTTCGGTTCATGCCCACATAGTCCAGCCAGCGGGTGATGTCGCCGGGGACAACGTGATCGAACTGACGCACCAGCTCGACACCCTCGGCGCGTGTCAGGATGCCGTTGCGGATATCCCGGCAGGCATGGTCTGTGACGCGACCGTAGCCGAACTTCACATACTTCATGTAGTCGTGAACGCCGTTGTCATGGATGTTGTTCAGGTTCGAATCCCGCGCATAGGTCCGGTCAAACGGGATCGGGTTGGTTTCAAACCCGTAAGTGTCGATCATTGTCTGGGTGTGTTCGGCCTGGTTCCAGCCAAAGAAGTTTGAAATGAACACGCCACGCACGTCGACGCGCTCGATCTCGTCATCTGTCGGGTATTTGGCCCAGAGCAGGTCCTTCTCCTCTAGCCCCTCGACGCCGACGAAATCAAACCAGTCATAACCGCGCAGCAGATGTTCGACCCGATACTTTGCAGTGTATTCGACCATGTCTTTATATGAGTGCATGCCGCCCATATTCATGAATCCGTGCTCGCCCCAGATCACCAGCGAGATGTTGAACTTCACGGCGATCTGCACCGGGACCGCGTTGATGCCCATATGGGCGTGCATGTCCGGATCGCCCATCTTCTTCAGCCCGGCGCGGTTGAGTTTCTTCAGGGCCTCGACGCTGGCTGTGAAATGATAATGGTCGCAGCCGAAGACATCGCGCATCCGCTGGATGTTTCGCATGCCGACTTCGGTGTGATTGTTCTCGCCATAGGTCACCAGCAACGGGTTCATCCCATAGACCTGGGTGAGCAGATGAATTTGGTAGAAGCTGTCCTTGCCGCCACTTACCGGGATCAGGCAGTCATAATTGCTGCCGTCGGGTGAACGGTAGTCGTCACACAGATCGCGAAACATCTCTTCGCGCGCCGCCCAGTCGACGGTCGCCTGTTCCTCGTGGGTCCGGCAGCCGCTGCAAACGCCTTCTTCGTCGAAGACGATGGCTGCGGCGGACGCAGCGGGGTAGACGCAGCGTGTGCAGTATTCCATGCGCGGCGGGGTGACGCGCGGCTCGATCGTACCGGTCATCGGTGTTCGTCTCTCTGCTCAGATGTCATAGGGGTATCGAACATTGTAGCCGCGCCGATGCAGTTGCTTCTTGGCGCGTTTGTAGGCGTTTTCGGTGAAGTGAAAAATGTTTCCCGCGGCGACGGCGCTGGCATGGCCCTTGTCGATCCCGGGCCGAAAATGTTCGAACGTGCCCACACCACCGCAGGCGATCACGGGAATGCCGACGGCATCCGCCATCGCACTGATGATCTCTGTGTCATAGCCTTCTGCGCTGCCGTCGCGGTCGATGGAGTTCAGCATGATCTCACCGGCGCCCCTCTCTTCCGCCTGCCGTGCGTAGGTTAGCGGGTCGTCACTTACTCGCGTGCACCCCTGATCCACATACATCGCGTGACCGTTGTCTTCGCGCCGCACATCGATGCCCACGACCATGGCCTGACGGCCGTACTTTTCGGCCACCTCGGTCACCAGTCCGGACTGGTGGTAGGCCTGTGAGTTGATCAGGACCTTGTCCGCCCCGTTGTGGATGAAGCTGTCGACATCCTCGATGGATTTGATGCGGCCACCGAATGTGAGCGGCATGAAAGCGTTTTTGGAAATTTGCTGCAGGATACTCACGATATCTCCGGCACCCTTGAGCTTCATGTCATCGCGGCGCAGGTCGTAGTCTCCGTCGCGCGTGATGTCGATATAGACCAGTTCGTCGGCCAGCCAGTCGTTGAGCCGGGTCAGCTGATTGATCGGATTGCCGATCACCTTGAACTCGCGAAAGCCCTCGCTGCGCACGATCAGGCCGTTCATCAGATAGAGAACCGGTATGATCCGCGTCTTCAGCATGACTTGCGTCAGATGTTCGCGAAGTTGTCGAGGACCGCGAGGCCCACACGTGCGCTCTTTTCCGGATGGAACTGCGCCCCAAAAATATTGTCGCGCTCCACCGCCGCTGTGACGGGCCCACCATAGTCGACGGTGGCCACTACGTCGGATGGGTCCGTCGTGAGCAGCTGATAGGAGTGCACGAAATAGCAACTGGAATCGCCTTCAATGTTTGTGAACAGCTGAGCGCCTTCCCGCACCTCCAGTTCGTTCCAGCCAATCTGAGGTAGACGGAGATTGCTTTCGCCGCGCGGGATAATCTCCACCCGCCCGGGTATCCAACCGAGGCCGGCACAATCACCGAACTCCGTTCCGATTTCCCCGAGCAATTGCATGCCGAGGCAAATGCCCAGCACCGGCTTGCCCCGGGCGCGCACCTGGGTGTTCAGCGCATCGGCAAAGCCGGTCGTGCCGAGCCGTTCCATCGCGGCGGGGAAGGCGCCAACGCCGGGAAGGATAATCCGGTCCACCTTGTCGAGGTCGTCCGGCGCACTGGCGACCAGCGGTTCATGGCCGAGATGTTCGAGCGCGTTGCAGACCGACCGGATGTTGCCCATTCCATAACTGACAACCCCGATCATGCGGATACATCGCCGGTATCGCGCAGACGCGGGAATGCGTCCCGGGCATTCACCTGGAAAATTTTCTGTAACGCGGTCTCCGGCAAATCGGCGCTCGCAAGTTTGCCCAGCGTCCAGGCCGGGTTCATCAGCTGACCGTCACAGGAGAAGATGATGCGGTCTTCACCCACGCCCGCGAGCAGTCCCTTGATGTCGGCATCCTGACGGTCGGCGGTACTGGTGGCGATGTCGAACCAGACATTCTTGAGCTCGACAAAATCCCAATAACGCCAAGTGGCGTGGGCAGCGACAAAATTGATGTGCGGCTTCAGGCGCGCCAGGCGATCCATGCCGGGCAGATGGGCCATGATCGGCCAGCCGGGCATGTCGTCGAGATGGGCAAAGATTTCGAGATAGGCCGGGTCGTCGAGGTCCTTGCCGTAGAAATCCTGGATCGTCTTGATTCCGACGAAGCGCGGGTTGTTGCGGTACTTCTCGATCTCGCCGATCGATGTCTCGATCTCCAGCGGATTGATAACGATCAGACCGCGTGCGCGCGGATCGTTGTCGACAAAGTCTTTGGTCTCGGCGTTGCCTGTGACGATGTCGTGGTTCAGGGCGCGGATCGAGGATGATATTGCGACCTGATAGTTGAAGACGTCGAAATCCTGCGCAATGGCCTCGAAGCTGGTGCGCGGTTCAATGATATTCCAGCCGCTGGTGTGCCAGTGGGTGTCGATTTTGGGAATGTCACGGAATGTCTGCCACAGATGCGTGTCTGGGGCGGATGCCGGATCCGCTTCGATGCCGAGTGCCCGAGCGAGTGTTCCGCCCTGAATCATCCGCCGGTCCGAGTCTGGAATACGTGCGCCTTCCAGCATGAAATAGGACGCCCCTTCCGCGACCAGCGGCATTCCGGACGCCAGGAACAGGCGGTCTGCACCCAACCGTTCCACCAGCCGTTCGATGCCGCCACTCTGTGTGATCGTCGAGATGTCGAAACAGACATTCGGATGGTCCATGGCCACGGCAATAATGTCCGGGACATTGTTGTAGCCGCTGCCGCGCATCCAGCGGACCAGCACCTTGCCGCCAGCCGGTAGGACATGACGCGCGACAGCCGCGAGGTCTTGGCGGCTCCAGATTCCGGCCAGAATGGGAAAGCCGAGTTTGGCGCAGTCGCGTGCGAAGACCTCGACCACATAATCCGTCCAGGTCCAGTTCTGGAATGTCGGGAACAGCGCGGCGGCGAGGAAGGGGCCGCTTGCAATCTCGGCAAGGCGGTCCGCACCGGGGTCATAGCCAAGCATGTTGATGGCCGCTGTCGGCAGCAAACGACCGCCGGACGCGGCGCAAAACTCCGCCGTGGCCTCGTTGCCTTCACGTTCGTCGAAGTAAATCGCCTTGAAAGACGCGGCGAGCGCGCGGTCGACAGCGAACCGGTCGAGCCGCGCGATGGCCACCGCGGGGTCGCCGCCGAGGCCGCTGGTCGGGTCTTTGTCGATGAAGATGCCGCCGTCGATCATGAGGCTGTCTTTGCTTTGGCGATCGCGCGCAGCGCGTCGAGGTTGTCGAAGACCTTGGTGAAGGCCGTAATCACATCGTCCAGATCAGCGGCACTCATCGGCGGGCGCATGAATTCGTGGATGATTAACCGTTGATTGGCGCGTTCGGTCATTGGGCATAGGCCTGCCGGATAAGCGCCGGGCTCGGTCTGGAAAATTGGCAGAGAGTAAATCGGCTGGACATACCCGGCACGGACAAGTGCCCCCTCGCCTTCGCGAAGCTCGGTGACCGGAAGTTCGGCCTTGAGGGCGTCCGCCATGACGCCGACGGGGACATCCGTGATGTCCGGGTCGTAACCAAGCGCGTGAACGTAATAGACATGATCGCCGGCGGGTTCGGTGGTCGGCATGGTCAATCCGGTAATACCTGACAATGCGGCCTCAAGATGCGCGACGTTCTCTTTGCGCGTTTCGATCAGTCCCGGTCCTTTGGCGAGCTGGCAGCGCCCGATCGCAGCCTCGATCTCGCCCATGCGGTAGTTAAAGCCGATCATGTTCGTCTGATCGGTGACGCCTTTTCCGGCGACGACGGCTTCGGCGTGATTGCGGATCAGCTGGCAACTCTCGGTGAAGTGATCATCATTCGTTGTGATCATGCCGCCCTCGCCGGTGTGAATGTGCTTGTGATAGTTGAAGCTGAAGACACCCATATGGCCCAACGTGCCAACAGGGCGGCCTTTATAAGTGGCGAACGGGCACTGGGCGCAATCCTCGATCACGATCAGACCATGGGCCGCCGCAATTTCCATGATCGGGTCCATGTCTGCGGCCATGCCGAAGATGTGGACGATGATGATGGCCTTTGTGTTGGGCGTGATCTTCGAACGAATGCTCTCGGGATCAAGGCAATAGGTGGCGGGATCGATGTCGGCAAAAACCGGCGTGGCGTTGTAGACCATGGGTGCGACGCATGAGGCCGACATCGTGTAGGGGGAGACAATCACTTCATCTCCCGCGCCGATGCCCGCAGCCCCGCAAGCTGCATACAGCCCGCTGGTGGCCGAGTTCACCGAGACGGCATGACGGGCGCCGCAGGCGTCGGCCCATTCACGCTCGAAGGCCTGCACTTCGGGGCCGCCGTAGAAATCCTGATGCCAACCGCCGATAAAGCGGGACAGGATGCCGCTTTCCATGACCTTGGCGACCGCTTCTTTCTCCGTCTCCCCGATCACCTTGTAGGCCGGGAAAGGCTGCGTGCGCACCGGCGTGCCGCCGACGATCGCGAGTTCGGTCATTGCGCACCTCCGGCAAGCGGTAACTGAGAAATTTGTTGGCAGAGGCGCTCGACCGAAATTGCTGTTTCGGCATCGCCGGTGAGCGCGATCCCGTTAGTCACCGCCGCATGAATGTTGTCGACAGCGCCGGCCAACGCCTTGTC
>JABJEK010000070.1 GCA_018702955.1 Rhodospirillaceae bacterium
CACGATACGTTGGAAAAGCTCGCCGTGGCGCTTGATTGCACCGTGACCGATCTGATCGACGAGCGCGGCGGACCGTCCGCGCGAACCGGCGAAGATTCCGACGCATTCATGCTCGTCGCACGTTATGACCCCGAACAGCATCAGGCGCGCGAGTCGCTGACACAACCCAACCAGAGCGTCGCCGAAATCGCCTTTCAGGCCTCATGGCTTGCGACCCTGACGCCGACCCCCGTCAACCAGCTCACCGTGGTCGTGATGGATGGCGACAGCATGGCGCCAGGGATCACGTCAGGTGATTCGCTGCTGGTCGATCTTACCGAATGGTCGCCGGGCGCCGACGGCATCTATGTTCTGCGCAACAACGGCGGATTGCTGGTGAAGAGGCTCTCCATCGACCCGCTGCGCCAGCTCGTCGCGATCGGCAGCGACAACCCTGCCTATCCGCCCCTGAACCCGATACCGCTGACCGAACTCGATCTTGTCGGGCGTGTCATATGGGTTGGCCACAGAGTCTGATTCCAATCCGTCTGACCGGTTGCCAAGTGCGCTGAAGAGGCATTTAATGGCGATTGAACAGGGCCCGCCGCACCTGTGTTGCCGCCGCGAGCGGCCTTTTTTGACCCATAAGACAGATTAAGGACGCAAGACCATGACTGTGCTTCCCAACTCGCCCCACGCGCGGGACGTTGCCTCCGTCATCCATCCCTACACGAACCTCAAGAAACATGAAGAAACCGGCCCCATGATCATCGACAAGGGCGACGGGATTTATGTCGAGGACACGGAAGGTAAACGCTACATTGAAGGGCTCGCGGGCCTTTGGTGCACCTCGCTGGGCTTCAACAACGAACGCCTGGTCGAAGCCGCCGCCAACCAGATGCGCAAGCTTCCCTATTACCATTCGTTCTTCCATCGCTCGTCGATGCCTTCGATCGATCTGGCCGAACGCCTGATCGAGATGGCGCCGGTGCCGATGTCGAAGGTCTGGTTCGCCAATTCGGGCTCCGAAGCCAACGACCACATGATGAAGTTCGTCTGGTACTACAACAACGCCCGCGGCAAGCCCGAGAAGAAGAAGATCATCGGCCGCCACAAGGCCTATCACGGCATCACCCTGGCGGCGGCGAGCCTGACCGGGGTGGAGTATGCCCACAAAGGTTTCGACGTCCCCCTCGACCGGTTCCTGCATGTCACCGCGCCGCATTACTGGCGCGAAGGCCAGGAGGGCGAGAGCGAAGAGGATTTCGCGGGCCGGATGGCACAGGAAATCGACGATCTGATCGTCAGCGAAGGCCCCGACACGGTCGCCGCGTTTATCGCCGAACCGGTGATGGGCGCCGGCGGGCTGATCCCGCCGCCCGCGACCTATTTCGAGAAGGTCCAGGCCGTCCTGAAAAAGCATGACGTGCTGATGATTGCGGACGAGGTGATCACCGGCTTCATGCGCACGGGCAATATGTTTGCCTGCGAGACCTACAACATCAAACCGGACCTGATGTCGATCGCCAAGGCGCTGTCCTCGGCCTATTTACCCATCGGCGCGGTGATGATGACCGACGAGGTCTACCAGGTGCTGCGCGACGGCAGCGACAAGTTCGGTATGTGGAACACGGGCTACACCTACTCAGGTCATCCCGTGGCCGCCGCGGTCGCGCTGGAGACACTCCGCATTTATGAGGAACGAGACCTGCTGGGCCATGTGCGTTCGGTCATGGGCAGCTTCCAGGAGCAGATGCAGCAATTCGCCGACCATCCGCTGGTGGGCGAGGTGCGCGGTATCGGCCTGTTTGCCGCGCTTGAGCTGTCACCCGACCCCGCGAACAAGGGCATGTTCGACCCCGCCGCCAAGGTGGCGCCAGGGATGATGGCGCGGACCCAGGCCCACGGCCTGATATCACGCGCCCTGCCGGGCGACGGCATCGCGCTATGCCCGCCGCTGATCATCACGGAAGAGCAGATTGGCGTGTGCATGGAACGTTTTTCGACAGCACTCGATGAAACCTGGGCGCATGTCCAGGCCGAGGGGCTCGTCTAACAGCATCAATTCAAGGCCCATAATCGGGTGACCATGCGGGCATTCACCGCGTTGGAATTTTCAGAGTAGAGGGAGCACGAACAATGAGTGAAGCAGTCGTATTGGATGACGGCACGGAAGCGCCAGGCTACGAAGTTCGCCGCAAGGACGATCCGCAGTTCGTCGAGGGCCGCCGCAATTTCTTCGACTATATCGATCTCGGCACCCAGGAGGCCAGCAACGGCAAGATGCGGGTGCAGATCACCCGCGCCAAGGAAGGCCTCGTGAAGCCGACCGGCTGGCACACGCATATCTGCGAAGGGCAATTCGTGTACATGCTCGAAGGCTATCTCGATCTCGCCTTCGCCGACGGCACGGTCCGTGTTGAAGCCGGCGATTCCATTTACATCCCCGGTGGCGTGCCCCACAACGAGACGGGCACATCGGACACGTTCGACCTGATCGAAATCTCGATGCCGGCCAAGATGGAGACCGAGCCCTGCGATCCCCCGCCGGGAATGCCCGCCTAACCGCACTCAAGCGTCTGACGGCTTCGACGAACGGCCGCCGCTGTTTTGACTGCGGCGAGCTACCCTTTTGACTGCGGCGGCTCGCCGCGATGGAAAAATACCGCCTGAATGCTATATTTAGGGTGTTATTCGAGCGTCGGCGGCTTGCCCCACCGTCGAGACCGGCTGATGGACCCCGGCTGATGGACTACGAGAAGCATTTTTCAAACAATCTGAACGGCCTGCGGGCCGAAGGCCGCTATCGCGAGTTCGCGGAGCTGGAACGCACGTCGGGCGATTTCCCGCGCGCGGTCCGCTATGTCGATGGCGGCACCCAGGACATCACGGTGTGGTGCGCCAACGACTATCTCGGCATGGGCCAGCATCCCGACGTCCTGGCCGCCATGCATGACGCGCTGGAGAAATGTGGCGCGGGCGCCGGGGGCACGCGAAATATCTCGGGCACCAATCACTACCATGTGCTGCTCGAGGAAGAGCTGGCCGACCTGCACGGCAAGGAAGCGGCCCTCCTGTTCACATCGGGCTATGTGGCCAACTGGACCGCACTCTCGACCCTGGCGTCGATGCTGCCGAACTGCCTGGTCGTCTCCGACGCGCTCAACCACAATTCCATGATCGAGGGCATCCGCCACGGACGCTCCGAGAAGGCCATCTTCCGCCACAATGACGCCGCCCATCTGGACGAGATCCTGTCGGGCGTCGACCCGGACCGCGCCAAGCTTGTGGCGTTCGAATCCGTCTATTCCATGGACGGCGACATCGCACCGATCGCCGACATCGTCGAGGTGGCCGAGAAACACAATGCGCTGACCTATCTCGACGAGGTCCACGCCGTGGGCATGTATGGGGAACGCGGCGCCGGTGTGGCCGAACGCGACGGCCTGATGGACCGGATCGACATCGTGCAAGGCACGCTCGGCAAGGCATTCGGCAATGTCGGCGGCTATATTGCCGCGTCAGCAAACCTCGTTGATTTCGTGCGATCCAACGGCGCCGGCTTCATTTTCTCGACGTCGCTGCCGCCCCATGTGGCAGCAGGCGCGCGGGCGGCGATCCAGATTCTCAAGGCCGACAATTCGATCCGCGAACGCCATCAGGAAAGGGCCGCAACTCTCAAGCGCCGCCTGAGTGCCGCCGGCATGGAAGTCATGCCATCCGTCAGCCATATCGTGCCGGTGTTCGTCGGCGACGCGGCGCTGTGCAAGATCGCCAGCGACGAGCTGCTCGACCGCCACGGCGTCTACGTTCAGCCGATCAACTACCCGACCGTGCCGCGCGGCACCGAACGCCTGCGCATCGCGCCGACACCGCTGCATGACGACGAGATGATGGATGCGCTGGTCGCCGCGTTCGAGGATGTCTGGACGCGCCTGAACCTGCGTTCGGCGGCCTGAGCGGCGCATGTATCGCGACAAGACACTCATCCCGACCGAGGCGCTGCGCCTGTGCATGCTCGGCACGCTGGCGGTCCAGCCGCACACCTACGGCGAGCTGGCGCGCGAGGTGCGTGTGTTTGCCAGCCGCATCGTCGGCCCGTCACTCGATGTGATGGGATTGTCGATCGAGGTCCTGCGGGCCGAAGGACTTGTGAAGCCCGCAACGGAACTACCCGATCCGGCCGATGAGATTCTCGAACTCACCGACGCGGGCCGCGAAGAGTTGCGGACGTTGATGATCTCGAACCTGCGCAGCCCCGTGGACGGTAATTCCCAGCTCGTCTTCGCGCTGAAGCTGCGTTTCCTGCACCTGCTGTCCGACACCGACGCCCAGGACCAGGTCGAGCGGATGCGCGAAATCAGCGAGACCGAACATGCTCGCCTCGTGGACCTGAAGCAGCGCTACGGCGCAGAACCGGGCCAGTTCGATGCCTGGCTCGACCTCGAGCTGACGCAGGTCGAGGATCGCCTCGACTGGCTGGCGACTGTAAAACTAGACGTCAAACCAGCCGGCTAACGCCAGCGGCGCCGGCTACTCGGCGGCATCAGGCCAAGCGCCCGCCGCCTTCAGTTCATCCACGGCTTCCGGTGACCATTCGACCGACGGCGTATCGCCGCCGACCACCGCGATGATTGTGCCCTTCTCTTCGCCGTCGCGTGCCGACACGCATTCGAAGCGGCGCTGCCAGCCCGGCGGGAACGAGACGACATCCTTTTCACCCAGGATCACATGGTCGTCGCCCTGGTCGCCCTCCCATTCGAACTTCCAGGTGCCTTCGATCACAAGGAAGGTCTCGTTGGTGTCGTGGACGTGCATCATCACACCCTGACCCGGCACGGCCGAGACATAGCCCATCCCGAAACCCGGCTTGAGATGAGAGACCTTCGGCTTGGCTTCGTCGCCGATGGGCGAGAATGATTCCTCGCCGCCATCGGGTTGTTCGAACCCGATAACATTGCGGAATGTGCGGTAGTAGCCCTCGACCTTCTGGTCGGGCAGGCCGCCGTCAACGGCCGACAGCTCGTCGAACCGGGCAACGCATTTGAGAACGTCCTCTTTCTTGGGACGGGACACATCGATCGCCATTCGCTGGCCTCCTGCGGATTGAATTCACAGGATCGTAAACAAACTTCGGCCGGCGGAATTGCTTTGGATCAATGCTGCCGAGGTGATCTCGGTAAGCGTTACTCCGCTGCGTCCGGCCAGGCGCCTTCGGCCTGCAGGCGCTCGACGGATTCCGGCGAAAACTCGGCCGACGGCGTGTCGCCACCGATAACCCCGAGAATCATGCCCTCATCCTTGCCGTCACGCGCCGACTGGCATTCGAAACGCCGCTGAATGCCCGGCGGGAAAGACACGACGTCCTGTTCTTCGAGGATGACGTGGTCGTCTCCTTCATCGCCTTCCCATTCGAACATCCACGTCCCTTCCATCACGACGAAGGTCTCGTTGGTGTCATGGTTGTGCATCATCACGCCCTGGCCGGGACGCGCGGAGACATAGGCCATGCCAAATCCGGGCTTCAGGTGCGTAACCTTCGGTTTGGCATCGTCACCGATCGGCGAGAAACTTTCCTCGCCCTCAGGCTGCTGGAAACCGATCACGTTGCGGAACATCCGGTGATAACCGTCTATTCCCTGGTCGGGCAGGCCCTTGTCGGTTGCATTGAGATCCTGAAAACGCGCGACGCACTTCAGAACGTCATCCTTTTTGGGTCGATGTACCTCAATCGGCATGGCTCGTGTCTCCTCCGTTTATCTTCACTCAGTATAAATGCTGACCGCCCGTGATAAATATCTCGGTGCCCGTCACGTATGAAAAGTCAGGGTTGCACAACTGAAATACGGCCGATGCGACCTCGCCGGCGGTGCCCATCCGGTGCATCGGTATGCGGTTCACCAGGGGCTCGTATTCGTCGCCGACCATCTCGGTTTCGATCTCGCCCGGTGCGACGGCATTCACCCGCACACCGAGCGCGGCGAATTCGACCGCCATCTCGCGGGTCAGCGCCGAAAGTGCGGCCTTCGACGTCGAATAGGCCGATCCGGCAAAGGGGTGGATCGCGTGCCCGGCGATCGAGGTAATATTGACGATCGACGCGCCGCCTTCTGTTCCAGAAGCCTCCGTCGCTTCCGCATCTTCGTCTTTTCCGGCCTTGGCCAGCGCCGGCGCGAAGCCGCGCGCGAGGACCAGCGGCGTGAAGAAATTAAGCTGAAACACCTCCCGCCAGTCATCGATGGGGCCGTTCAAACAACCGAGCCGCTCCTGGAAGTCGGTCTTCGGCGAGACGGCCGCATTGTTCACCAGCGCGTTCAACGGCGTGTCGCCGAGCAGCTCAAGCGCCTCACCGATGAACAGCTCAACGTCGGCCGGATCGCTCAGATCGGTGGGGATATGCGACGTCCAGTTGGGGTCGCGCTCGCAATGGGCCGGCACCGGATCGCGCGAGCAGGTGATGATCTGCCACCCCTCGTCGGAGAAGCGCTTCACGGTGGCGTGGCCGATGCCACGGCTGGCACCGGTCAGGATCAGGCTGCGGCGGCTGTCGGTCATACCCTTCTAGGTAATCCACCGGGGCCGCGATGGGAAGCCGGCAATGTGGACTCATGCGTTGGAGTGATGCTCCACGAAGTGCCGCAAGACGCCCACCAACTTCGCGGTATGCGCGATGTTTCCGCTGGAACGGGCAGACTGAATGTCGTCCACGATCATCCGCTTGATTCGCGCCTCACCGCCCGGTGTGTGGCAAAGATACTGCCCCATCTCCATGGCGATCATCTCCGGCACATGCTCGTGCTCTGCGATCGCCGCGACCTCGCCTTCGGTCAATTCACACAAGGCCAAACAGCCTTCACGCGTCAGCATTCCATTCTCCTGTCGGTATCACATCCGTCAGAATGACAAGATGACGACGGGCAGGCATTGGCCTGGATCAATCGCCGAAGCAAAAAGGCGCAGAAAAACAACGGCGGCGGCAGAAATTTACGGCTGAAGCCGGGTCTCGCGCCAGCCATCGCCGTCCCGGTCGAAGACATGGCGGTCATGCAGGCGGTCTGGGCGGTCGGTCCAGAACTCGATCCGCAACGGCGCCAGTCGAAAACCCGACCAATGGGGCGGGCGTGGCACGTCGCGGCCGTCATATTCTTTTTCGATATCACGCACGCGATCTTCGAGAACCGCGCGGCTCTCAACCGGCGCCGACTGTTCCGACGCCCAGGCACCGATCTGGCTGCCGCGCGGCCGACTGGCGAAATAGGCATCCGCCTCCTCATCGCTCACCGGCACCGTGGGCCCATCGATCCGCACCTGCCGGCGCAAGGTTTTCCAGTGGAAACACAATGACGCGTTAGGATTACCCAATAGTTCCAAACCCTTGGCGCTGTCGAAGTTCGTGTAGAAGACGAAGCCATCCGGGCCGTGGTCTTTCAGCAAGACCATCCTTGTCGAGGGACGCCCGTCCGCCGACACGGTGGCCAGGGTCATCGCCTCGGGAAGTGTCGGCTCGGCGGCGACGGCCTCTTGAAACCAGGCATCGAACTGGGCGAACGGATCAGTCGTGGACATAACGAAGACTTGCCTCTGTGCGGGTTGCGATCACGCGGCGCATCATATCGATGCCTCTCACTTTTCGAAAATCGCCTGTACGGCCTCAAGCCGACCGGCTTCGAAATTCTCACGGAGGTTGGCGATCATGCGCGGAAAGTCCGGGCCCATGACATCGCGCAAGGTCGGCCCATCGACGCCTTTCGGCGGGCGCGCATTCGCGAGCCAGTCCAACGCCGCCGCGCTCTCGTCGTGGAAATGCCGCGCCGTCCAGCCCGCCTCGGACACGACGCGGCGCAAGGCGTCAGCATCGATCAGATGGCTTTGGGACGCTTCGCTGGCCCAGGGCACCGGATAGACGAACGATGCCACATTCGGGCCCGCCACCATGTCATACAGCGCCAGCACACCGCCGGGCCGCGTTACCCGCAGAAGTTCGCGATAGAGCGCTTCCCGGTCTCCGATATTCATCGCCACATGCTCGGTCCAGATCGCGTCGAAACTGTCGTCGGCGAAAGGCAGAACCAGAGCGTTGGCGGCGCAGAAACGCGTGGTCTCGGCAAATCCGGCATAGACAGACAGCTCCTGCGCGATCCGGCAGAAACCCGGGGTCAGGTCGATCCCGGTGACGTCGGCACCGAACTCATCCGCGAGCAGGCGCGCAGGCCCCCCCAGGCCCGAACCCAGGTCGAGGACCGTCAGCCCCTCGCGCAGTCCCGCGCGATCGGCCAGTCGACGTGAGGCTGCAGCGCCGCCTACGTGGAACTGGTCGAGAGCCGCAAGCCGGTCGATATTCTCAGGGTCGAGCGACGCGAGAACGCGGTCGGCGACATCTGCGCCGCCATAATGTTCGCTCTCGCTCAACCGCGGTCGCTGACGACCCGCGGTCCGTCGCCCCCTGCCGTGGCGTCGGCGATCATGTCCTTGATCAGGGCACCCATGGTCTCGTCCCGTGCGGTGTTGTAGGCGGCAATCAATTCCGCCAGCGGCGCGGTCCAGCGGGGATCTTCATCCGCGTCCAGAAAGGGCGCGCCGGGCCCATAACCGAGCGCGATGTATAAATCCGCGACCGTGACGCCATCGAGATCGCGGACCAGCACCGGCTGGTCTTCATCCGTGCGCGCGAGATAACCCGACCCCTGCAACCGCGCCAGAACGAGGCCCAGACCAGCACCATCGCCGCCGGTCGCATCAAGCAAAAGATCCTCATCGACCGTCTGGTTGTCGCGCGATGCCGCCAACAGACATCCGATTGTTTGCAGCGCCCGCAGCAGCGCACGCGACGGAGTTAGCGGCCCGAAATCCTCGGCGCGCCGCGCCGCAAGCCATTCGGGCCGGGTCGCGGCGACGATGGCGCCAAACAGCACGACCGCCCAGACCAGATACATCCAGATCAGGAAAACCGGCAGGGCGGCGAGCGAACCATAGACGCTCTCGAAGGTGCCGGCATTCTGCAGATAAATGCCGAATACAGCCTTCAGCACCTCGAACAGGATACCCGCAACGAGCGCGCCCAACAGGGCGTAACGCACCGCGACCCGGCGATTGGGAAGTGCCAGATACAGGATCGCGAAACCGCCCACCGCAAACAGGAACGGCAGCATGCGCAACGCCATGTTCCGGATAACGCCGAAGTCGAGCCCCAACGGCATGAAGTTGTTCATGGCGAAGGCCGTGCTGACGGACAGGCCCGCGCCGAGCAGCAGCGGCCCGAGGGTCAGGGTCGTCCAGTATGCGATCAGGCGCATGCCGAGCGGCCGGGGTTTCTCGATTCGCCAGATGGCGTTGAACGCGGTCTCAATGGTCGACAGCAGCATGACCGCCGTCACCGCCAGCCAAACGACGCCCAGTGTGGTCAGCTCGCTGGTGTTCGATACGAACCGGTCAACATAGGTCTCCAGCTCGCCGCCGATATGAGGTGCGGTGTAGCTCAGCACGATAGACAGCAGTTGCTGGGTCATCCCGTCGAAGACCGGGAAGGCCATCATCACCGAAAATGCGATCGCGAACAGCGGCACAATCGCCAGCAACGAGGTGTAGCTCAGGGACGCGGCGGCCACGAGGACGCGATCCTGAGAAAAGCGCCGGACCACCGTCCGGGCGAACTGAAGCTCGTCCACCAGCCTGTTGAGTCGTTTCTCGTCCATGCGCACCCTCGTTCGAACCCGCTAAGCCTATCAGAACAAACGTAAAATGCCATCTACTCCAACACGCCGCCATGGCCTTGCCGCACCATCCCTTTGGTGTAGGATGCCGCACACACGGGGCACAAGTTCGATCAACGGGGATTTCATGAGCGCTGCAACGCAACTAATGGCCGGCAAGCGCGGCCTCATCATGGGGGTCGCGAACGACCGATCCATCGCCTGGGGCATCGCCAAGATGGCGGCCGAACATGGTGCTGAACTGGCGTTCACGTTTCAGGGCGAAGCGCTGGAGAAACGCGTGCGCCCGCTTGCCGAATCCGTCGGCGGATCGATGGTCCTGCCCTGCGACGTCACGGACGAGGCGAGCATGGATGCGGTCTTCGCGGAGATCGAAGAGACCTGGGGCAAGCTGGACTTCGTTGTCCATGCGATCGCCTACTCCGACAAGGAGGAGCTCAAGGGAAAGTATGTCGAAACCAGCCGCGCGAACTTCCAGCGCTCACTCGACATCTCCTGCTTCTCCTTCACCGATGTGTGCAAGCGCGCGTCGGCCATCATGCCCGACGGCGGCAGCCTGCTAACGCTGACCTATTACGGCGCCGAGCGGGTGATGCCTCACTACAACGTCATGGGTGTCGCCAAGGCCGCACTCGAAGCCAGCGTGCGTTACCTGGCCGTCGATCTGGGTGGCAGCGGGATCCGGGTCAACGCGATCTCGGCAGGGCCGATCAAGACCCTGGCCGCGAGCGGTATTGGCGATTTCCGCTACATCCTGAAATGGAACGAGCTGAACGCGCCGCTCAAGCAGAACGTCACCATCGACCAGGTGGGCGGTGCGGGGCTTTATCTGCTGAGCGATCTCGGCTCGGGCGTGACCGGCGAGACCCATCATGTCGACAGCGGCTATAACGTGGTCGGCATGGTCGCGGTGGATGCCGCAGCCGAAGTCGCCGATCTGCTCTCGGGCCTCAAGCCCGACGACGCTTAAGCAACCGCCCAACCAAGGAGCAACGTCATGGCCGGCAACAGCTTCGGCCAGATTTTCCGGTTCACAACCTGGGGCGAAAGCCACGGGCCCGCCATCGGCGTCGTCGTCGATGGGGTGCCGCCGCGTGTGCCCTTCGCCGAGGCCGACATTCAGGGCTGGCTCGACAAGCGTCGCCCCGGCCAGTCTCGCTTCACGACCCAGCGCAAGGAACCGGACGCGGTGAAAATCATGTCGGGCGTGTTCGAGGGCCAGACAACCGGCGCGCCGGTCTCGATGATGATCGAGAATGTGGACGCGCGCTCGAAGGACTATTCCGAGATCGCCCAGAAATACCGGCCGGGCCACGCCGACTACACCTATGATGCCAAATATGGCATCCGCGACTATCGCGGCGGCGGGCGCTCATCGGCGCGCGAGACCGCAAGCCGTGTGGCCGCAGGCGCACTTGCACGAAAAGTCATCGAGCATCTCATCCCCGGCGGCGTCACCCTGCGCGGCGCACTGGTGCAGGTCGGCACGATGGCCATCGACCGGGCCAACTGGGACTGGGACGTGATCGGGGATAACCCGTTCTGGTGCCCCGACTCCAAGATGGCCGGCCAGTGGGAAGAATATCTCGACGAGATCCGCAACGCGGGCTCATCGGTCGGCGCGGTCATAGAAGTCGTCGCTGAAGGCCTGCCGGTCGGGTTGGGCGAGCCGATCTACGGCAAGATCGATTCCGATCTGGCGGCAGCCATGCTGACGATCAACGCCGTCAAAGGCGTGGAGATCGGCGCCGGGATGGGCGCCGCCGCACTCACCGGCGAGGAAAATGCAGACGAAATGCGCATGGACGGCAACGGCGTCGCGTTCGGCTCCAACCATGCCGGCGGCGTGCTCGGCGGCATCACCACCGGGCAGAACCTGGTGGTGCGCTTCGCGGTGAAGCCGACCAGCTCGATCCTCACACCGCGCGATACGGTCAGCCGCGACGGCGACGATACCGACATCTCCACCAAGGGCCGCCACGACCCTTGTGTGGGCATCCGCGCCGTACCTGTGGGCGAGGCCATGATGGCGTGTGTGATCGCCGACCATCTGCTGCGCCACCGCGCCCAGATCGGCACCTTCGAGTCCCAGGCCCCCCACGCCAACAAGGACTAGACGGTTATTCTTCACCGTCATGCCCGGACTTGATCCGGGCATCTCGTTTCGGTCTGTGTCGAGATACGCGGATCAAGTCCGCGTATGACGCATTGGTGGCGGACCATTGCCCCGCCTATAATCAGCCAAAATCAACATCGACCCTTCCGGAGTTTATCCATGGCCAAGAAGCGCGAAACACCCGATCAGCTGCAGCACGTCTCGAAGCTACCGATCCCCGACCCCGACGGCCTGCCGGAGGACCTGCAGAAATACATGCGCATCTGTCAGGAGAAGCTCGGCCTGATCCCCAACGTGATCCGCGCCTTCTCGCTCCGACCCGAGAAACTCCGCACGTTCATCGGCAAGTATAACGAGCTGATGCTCGGCGAGGACGCGCTCCTCTCGCGGCTGGACCGCGAGATGATTGCCGTGGTCGTGTCATCCCACAATCACTGCGTTTACTGCATCACGTCCCACAGCCAGGCCGTGCGCGAGCTGTCCGACGACCCGGTGCTGGGCGATATCCTGATGATCAATTATCGCGAGGCGAACCTGACCGAACGCCAGCGCGCGATGCTCGACTATGCCTGGAAGCTCACGGCCGACCCGGCCAAAACGGGAGACGCCGACCGGCAGCTGCTGGTCGATGCGGGCTTCACCCCGGAAGACATCTTCGAGATCACCGACACGACGGCGTACTTCAATTACACCAACCGGATGACCCATGGGCTGGGGATGCTGCCGAACGAGGAATATTTCGGCATGAACCGCCTGCCCGACCCGGGCCTCCACGACAAGTAGGCGGCGTAGGTTTCACTGGCCCTTCGTGACGCCCGCTGCGCGGGCTCCTCAGGGTGAGGGTAATTTTCTGAAAACCTCATGCTGAGGAACGCTCCGCAGGAGCGCGTCTCGAAGTACGCATGACGAGGATTAGCGCGAAAACACCGCGACGAGTTCCACATGCCCGGACCAGACGAACTGGTCCACCGGCGTGATCCGTTCCAGCGTATAACCGCCCTCGGTCAGGGTAAGTGCGTCGCGCGCGAAGGTCATCGGATTACATGACACCGCGACAACCCTTGCCGCATCCGTCTGCGCAATTTCCTCGGCCTGGGCCGCAGCCCCCGCGCGCGGCGGGTCGAAGACAATCGTCTCGATACGCCTGAACTCCGCCGCAGCCATCGGCTGACGCACCAGATCGCGCTGCGCTGCCATCACCTGGCCACCGAATCCGGCGGTCCCGGCGGCGCGGGCCAACGCCGCTATAGCGGCACTATCACCATCAACGGCCATGACCTTTGCACCGGCAGCGGCCAGCGGCAGGGCGAAGGTGCCCACCCCGCAATACAGGTCGGCCACGCGTGAGCCTTGGGAGGCCTCCACCACCAACGCCGACAGAACCTTCTCCGCTTCGGCGCTCGCCTGCAGGAACACACCCGGCGGTATCTCCACCGGCACGCCCGAGAGCTCCAGCACCGGCGTCCGGTGCAAGGCCACCGGCTCGATCTCGTCCCGACCGGTTCCTTCCAGTTGCCATGCAACCCGCGCGAGGCCTTGCGCGTCGGCGAACATGGCCAGCGCCATGCTGGCATCCGGGCCCGGCTCGTGGGCGGCCACGATCAGCACGTCGAAACCGTTGTCGGCGAGGGTCACCGAGACATCCCAGCGCGCGCCGGGCGGCACGATGTCGGCCAGCACCTCGCGCAACTTCGGCACCAGCGCCATCAGCTCCGGGTGCAGGATCAGGCATTCTTCCAGCTCGACCACATGGCGGCTGGCACGGGTGTGGAACCCGAAGAAGGTCTTCGAATCCCGCGCGCGCGGCCGGAACGCGGCAAAGGTCGCGCGGCGGCGCCCGGCGTTCTTGGTCGCAATCAAGGGTGCGACAAGCTCCGGGTCGAACCCGACCCTCTGGATGGCGTTGGTCACCAGTTCCCGTTTCCAGGCGTGATACGCATCGAGCGCCAGATGCTGGACGCTGCAACCGCCACAGGTCGCGAAGTGGCGGCATGGCGGCGCGGTCCTGTCATTTGATGGCGTAACAATCTCCAGCAGTTTCGCCTCGAGCCCGTCGCCACGCTTGTTACCCGGGCGCACCCGCACCTGCTCGCCCGGCAGCGCGCCGGCGATATAGAGGCGCCCCCGTTCCCGGCCGCCCGGGTTCTTGGCGATCCCGTCGCCGCGCGGGCCCAAGGCCTCGATCTCAACCGTCACTTCATCCGTCATAAACTGCCCCGATCAGAAATTCCTTGTTGCCCTCAGGGCCCGTGATCGGGCTCTCGGCCAGCCCAATCACCCGCCAGCCGGACAACCCACCGAGCCAGCCACGGATGCGTTCGCAGACCGCCGCGTGCAACGCCGGGTCGCGGACCACGCCCTTCTTGCCGACATCGGCCTTGCCGACCTCGAACTGGGGCTTGATCAGCGCCACCAGCCGCGCACCCGGTGCCGCCAGGGCCATGGATGCAGGCAGCACGGTCTGGAGACCGATGAAGCTCGCATCACAGACGATCGCGTCGACCGGTTCGGGGATGTGTTCCGCCGTCAGGTGCCGCGCGTTGGTCTTTTCCAACACGACTACCCGTTCGTCATTGCGCAGGCGCCAGGCGAACTGCCCGTGGCCCACATCGACGGCGTAGACCCGCGCAGCGCCGCGCGACAGCAGCACATCGGTGAAGCCGCCCGTCGAGGCGCCCACATCGATGGCGACGGCGCCGGTCATGTCTATGCCCAGCTCATCCAGCGCATGATCAAGCTTCAGCCCGCCCCGGCTGACCCAGGGATGGTCCTGGCCGCGCAGTTCCAGCGGCGCGTCGTCGGCGATGCTCTCGCCCGCCTTCTCGACCCGGCGTTCGCCCGAGAAGATCTTGCCCGCCAGAATCAACGCCTGGGCGCGGGTACGCGTTTCCACGAGACCGCGCTCCACCAGCGCCACGTCGGCGCGGGTCTTTGGCGATTTCTTCTGCGGAGATGTCTTTTGCTGTGCCACCGGGAGGGATTAGCACGAATAATGCGGGTGGGTCACAGACCCACCCCTACAAGGGTTCAAAACGTAGGGGCGGGTTTCAAACCCGCCCGCGAATCTGCGTTACCCGCGCAATCGCTTCGTCTCGGCCTCGTCGATCTCCAGATCGTCGGTCAGTGCCACGCCATAGCGTGCACGCGCCGCTTCGCGCGACACATAGCCGTCGATGACATCATCGCGGACACGTTCGACATCGCGTTCGATCGCCGGCCCGTAGCCGCCGCCGCCGTCGGCGAGATAGAGGATCTCGTCGCCCACCCCGAACTCGCCGCGATACATGCCGACATGTTTTTGCATGGGATCGGTGTTGCCCCAGACGGAATCATTGTCGGAATAAACGACGATGTCGCGGGCCCAGCGTTCCTCCCAATCCGGGTCATCGGGGTTGGGTTTGAGAATCCCCACATTCATCGGCCCGGCCTCACCCCCCTCGAGGCCCCAACCCGGGGTCTTGGATTTCTTCAGGATCGTCAACGCGCCGAAACCATCAAGAAAACGGAAGTTACGCACGGTGCCCAGGCCACCTCGGTTACGACCCGGCCCGCCGGAATCCTGCCGCAGGCCCGATTCCGTGACCATCACCGGCAGGCGCGACTCCAGCACCTCGACCGGCACGTTCTTGAGCGTGCATTGGGAGATGTGGTGGGTGGCGTTCATCCCGTCCATGTCGGCGCGCGCGCCCCAGCCGACCCCGGCATTGGTCTGATGCCAGACCTGGCGCTTGGTGTAGGGCTCGACCCCATAGAAGCCCGGGTCGCCCAGATCGCCGCCCGAGCTGGCCGGGATCGCCTCGGGCATGGCCTCGGCCAGCGCCTTGTAGATGGTCTCGATCGCGACCACGCTCGCCCAGATGGTGAACACCGGCGCGGGATAGACCGCGTGGAACAGGTTGCCCTCGGGCGCGATCACCTTGATCGGCCGGAACTGGCCGCCGTTGGACGGCTCGTCCGGCGTGGTCAGGGACTTGAAGACGATCCGGCACACCGAATGGGTCATGCCGAAGGCCAGATTGATCGGCCCGCGCACCCGGTCGCTGGACCCCGAAAAATCAACCGCCATCCCGTCATCGTCGAGCGTGACCTTCACATGAACCCGCACCATCCGGTCCCGGTCCACGCCGTCATTGTCCATCCAGTTTTCCGCTTCCCAAGTGCCCTTCGGTAGTTCCTTGAGGGCCTCGCGGGCCTGTTCCTCGCCCACATCCAGGAACCGATCGATCGCCGCCTCGACGGTGGGCTCGCCATATTTGGCGTAGAGCTCCTCCATCCGTTCGCAGCCGACCCGCAACGAGGCGATCTCGGCATTCATGTCGCCCATGATCGTGATCGGCGCACGGGAGTTGGCACGCATGATCCGCAACGCAGTCTCGTTCGGCTTCCCGCCCTCGATGATCTTGATCCCGGGGATCATCAGGCCTTCCTGATGGATCGTGGTTGAATCGAGGATGTAGCCGGCATCCTTGCCGCCGATATCGGTCCAGTGGGCGCGCACGCAGGTGTAGGCGACCAGGGCACCTTCATGGAACGCGCCCTGCACGAGGATCGCGTCATTGGTGTGTGCGCCCGTCACATAGGGGACGTTCATCATCAGGACGTCACCCGGACCCAGATCGTCGAACAGGCCCATGTCGCGGCACTTCAAGACCGCGTATTCGTTGGCGCCGAGGAACACCGACAGGCCGGTCGAATCCCCGAGTAGCCGGAGCTCGCGATCGAAGATCGAAAGCCCGTAATCGTTGATCTCATAGATGATCGTCGAATAGGCGGTGCGCACCAGAGTGCGCTCCATCTCGCGCGCCGCAGAGACGATATAATGGCGGATCACCTCGATGGTCGCGGCGTCCACGGTTTCAGCCTTCTGAGTGGGTGCGGCGCTCATGCGTCTGTCTCCGGTGTGATCACAATCTGCCCAAACGGGTCGATCGTGGCTGTCTGGTCACTGAAATAGACGACCGTGGTCGTCGCCTCCTCGATCACCGCCGGGCCGGGCAGGATGTCGCCCGCCAGCAATTTGTCGCGGTCGTAGATCGCGAATTCGGCCGCATCGCCCTTGGCGAAGCAGTAGGCCGTGCGGGTCGCGCGTGGTGCAGGTGCAGCATTGGCCCCGCGGTCGTCGATCCGCGGCAGATCCGGCTTGGGCTCGCGCCCGATGCCGCGCACGCGCAGGTTCACGAGTTGCACGGCGTCTTCCATGGCGTGGCCGTATCGGCGGAGATGGGCCTCGTCATAGCGCTTGCGGACCTCGTCCAGGCTGTCGGCGCCATCAATTGAGACTTCCAGGGAATGTTCCTGGCCGAAATAGCGCAGCTCGGCGGCATGCTCGACCAGCTGGGCGCTCTCGGGGAACCCGGCGCTCGCGAGGTCCGCGCGGGCGTTGCCGGCGAGCTCGGCGGCTGCCTTGGTCAGGTCGGCCATCTCGATGTCATCGAGCAGCAGCAGCACAGTCTGGGCGTACTCCTGGACGATGTCCGTCATCAGCATGCCCCAGGCGGAGAACACCGAGGAGGCCTGCGGGATGATGATCTCGCGCACGCCCATCTCGCGGCCGACCAGCGGCACGAACATGCCGCCACCGCCGCCGAAGCCGAGCATCGAGAATTCGCGGGGATCGAGCCCCGCCTCGACCGTGATCTCGCGCACCGCGCTGACGGTCTTGGCCAGCAACACCTCGTAGATGCCACGGCACGCCGCCACGAGGTCAATCCCCAGGGGATCGGCCACATGAGTCCGCACCGCGGCCTCGGCACCGGCCGCATCCAAGGTCATCTCACCGCCGAGGAACTGCTCGGGATCGAGATAGCCCATCGCCAGCACCGCATCCGTGAAGGCCGGCTCCGTGCCACCCTTGCCGTAGCAGACCGGCCCCGGTACAGCACCGGCCGATTGCGGCCCGACCCGCAGCAACCCGTTCTCGGCCCGCGCCAGCGATCCGCCGCCCGCGCCGATGGTCGAGATGTCGTAGGTCGGGATCATCAGCGGCAGGTTTTCCAGCGAGGCCTCATATTTCAGTGCCGGCTGGCCGTTATGCACGACGCAGGCATCGGTCGACGTCCCGCCCATATCGACCGCGATCATGTTCGGGCGGTCCGTCATCTCCGACAGGGCCACGGTCCCGATCAGGCCGCCCGCCGGGCCGGAGAAGATGGTGTGGACCGGAACGTCGGCGGAATCCCGAGCCTGCAGCGCACCACCGCCCGACCGCGTGATGTAGAAGGCGCCGTCGAAGCCCGCCGCGCCGAGGTTTTCCTCGAGGCCGGCAATATAAGTGCGGAAGATCGGCTTCACATAGGCGTTCACGACCGTCGTCGAGGTGCGCTCATACTCGCGATACTCGCGCACGATGTCGGCCGAGATGGACACCGCAATATCGGGATACATCTCCTCGATGATTGCCTTGGCGCGCAACTCATGGACCGGATTGCGGTAGGCGTGGAGGAAACACACCGCGATCGACGCGCGGCCCTGTTCGTCGACCAGCCGCGTGGCGGCATCGCGCAGCGCGGCCTCGTCCAGCGCCTCGATCTCCTCGCCCTGGGCGTTCAGGCGACCCGGTATACCGTGACGATAACGCTTGGCGATCAGTACCGGCGGGTCGTCATAGGTCAGCTTGTACATCTTCTCGCGCGGCCGGTGATAACGGCCGGTCTCGAAGACATCCTCGAAGCCCGCATTGGTGATGATGCCCGTGGCAGCGCCCTTGCGCTCCAACACCGTGTTCAAACCGAGCGTCGTGCCGTGCACGAAGGTCTCCACGTCCGCCAGGGACAGATCGAGGCGGCCGATGGCGCTGAGCACCCCCTCGGCGGCGTTGTCCGGGGTGGTGAAGTCTTTCTCCAGGCGCAGCGCGCCCGTTTCCGTGTCGAAGACGATCGCGTCCACGAAGGTCCCGCCGATATCGACGGCCAATCTTTGTGCCATTTTACTGCTCCATATCGCGGACCGGGACACGGCCCGTCCGCGGGCGGCTCGCAGACCCGCCCCTACAAACATCTATCCAATTCGTAGGGGTGGGTTTCAAACCCACCCGTGCGTGCGCCTTAATCATGGAGGAGCCAGTCGCGCAGCAGCGCGGTGGCGGCCTGGGGGCGTTCGAGGGGCGGCATATGTCCGCAATCCTCGACGATGGACAGACGCCCACGCGGCGCCAGATCGGCAATTTCCTGATGTTCTTCGACGCTGGTCAACGCGTCCGACCGGCCGACGATGGCGCGGACGGGGATGTTCGTGCCCTGCAACAGCTCGCGAGAATCGCTGCGCGTCTGCATCGCCCGGTGGCGGTCCGCGAAAAGATCGGGGCCGACCCGTTCTCCCATCGCACGCACGCGGCCGAAGAGTGGATCTTCGTGGCGATTGGGGTGCAGCAGCTGGGGCACGAACCGGTCGAGCAGATCATCGAAACGATCACCCTCGCAATCAGCGATGGCCGCCTCCCGTCCTGCGGCCTTCTCCGGCGTGTCGGCGCGCGACGACGTGTCCAGCAGCGCGATCCGTTCAACACGATCGGGCGCCTGGCGCAGCACCTCGAGCGCCACATATCCGCCCATGGAGAAGCCGGCGATGGCAAATGTCTTGGGGGCGAGATCGAGCACCGCCTCGGCGAGCCCCTGCATGGTGTCGGTCTCGTCAGCGGGCGCATAGATGATGTTCGCCACGTCGGAAAGAGGCGCACGCGGATAGGCCCACACCTCCTGGTCGCAGATCAGACCCGGCACCAAAACCAGGTTTCGATCGCTTGCATTCATGACGGCCTCTCGCTGTTACCGGTCTCGCGAGGGCAACCCTACGGCGCATTCAGACATCGCAACAGAATATGTTAGGCATGTTAACAATAGAAATTACTGATGTCTGGAATCGCCATGGAAACGCGCGTGCTGCAGAACTTCCTGCGGGTCGTCCAGGCCGGCAAACTCGGCCAGGCGGCAGCCGAACTGAACATCGCTCAGCCGGCCCTCAGCCGACAGATCGCCCTGCTGGAGGTCGATGTCGGCGCTCAGCTTTTTGTCCGGCACCGGCGTGGCGTCACATTGACCGAGGCCGGGCTGTTGTTTCGCGATCATGCCCGCGCGATCCTCGCAGCGCTGGAACAGGCGCGCGCAGAGGTTTCCGCCACCGCGCAGGACCCGGGCGGGACCGTAACCCTCGGCCTGCCGACCTCGATGTTCTATGTGCTGTCGGCCGACGCCGTGGCCGAATACCGCGCGCGCTATCCCAATGTCTTCCTGCGGGTGCATGAGGCGGTCGGCCATGTAATCGAATCCCTGTTCCACGACAGCCAGCTCGACGCAGCGATCCTGATCGAACCCCGGGCGATGCCCGGCGTCGCGCTGACCCCGCTTGTCTCCGAGGATATCTGTCTCGTCGGCCCGCAAGAGGCCGGGCTGTCGCTCGACAGGCCGGTATCGCTCGACGAACTGGCGAAAGCACCGATGATCATGCTCGATGCGGCAAACCATGTGCGGACCAGAATCGAAAGCCTGCTCGGCAAGCAGGGGTTGTCACTTACCCCTGCAATGGAAATGGAAGGCCAGCCACTCACCTTTGAAATGGTCCGCCGGGGTCTCGGCTACACGGTCCTGCCCCGCTGCGCCGCGCACCGGGAACTGGCCGCCGGCCGCATGAGCGCCGCACCGATCGCCGGTGCCAGCCTCGGCTGGTCTCTCGCGGTCAGCCGCACCCGGGCCGACGCACCCGCCGTGCGCGCCCTGACCGAACTGCTGCATGAACTCGCGCAGGCCCGGATCGACGAAGGGGCCTGGCAGCCGGCCGCGGCGGAGTAGCGGAAGAGACCCGCTCGGCTGTAGGATCGCAACCAACGACAAAAGAATTCTTACCGGGGGGAAATTTCATGACGCAACGTATCGGACTGGTGGGCATGGGCCTGATGGGCCAGGCCTTCATCAAGAATATGCGCGAACGCCAATTCATCGTGCAGGGCTTCGACGTGGACTCAGCCCGTATGGACCAGCTCGCCGAGGCCGGCGGCCACCCCGCGGCCACCCCCGCCGAGGCGGCCAAGGGCGTGGACCGGGTGATTGTTTCCCTGCCAACCAGCGACATCGCGCGCGCGGTCATCTTCGAGGACGGCAACGGGCTCGCGGCCGGCGCCGAGGACGGCCTCATCGTCATGGACACGACCACCGCCCGCCCGGAAGATTCCGAGCGCACGGCGGTCGAACTCAAAGAACGCGGTATCCGCTATCTCGACAGTGCCGTCAGCGGCACCTCGACCATGGCCCAGGCCGGCGACCTCGTGGTCATCGCCGGCGGCGAGGAGGCCGATTTCGAGGCCTGCCGCGAGGCCTTCGCCGGCTTCTCGCGCGCCGCCTACTACATGGGCCCCTCGGGCTCGGGCGCGCGCACCAAGCTGATCATCAACCTCATCCTGGCGGGGAACCGCCTGGCCATGGCCGAGGGCATGGTGCTCGGCGAGAAGGCCGGGCTCGATTCCAACAACCTCCTGTCGGTCCTGCAGGACGGGGCGTGCAGCTCCAAGACCATGGTCGACAAGGGCCCGAAGATGATCGACGCCGACTATTCCCAGCAGGGCAAGGTCGCGATCAGCCTGAAGGATTCGCGCCTGATGATGGACATGGGCCAGAAGCTCGGCGCGCCGACCATGATGATCCAGGTCTATTCCCAGATCATGCAGGCCGCCCTGGAGAAGGGTTACGGCCAGAAGGACACGGTCGCCTTCTTCGAGATCCTGCGCGGCATGGCCGGCCTCGAGGAACGCGAGGGCATCGACGACGTGCCGATGGGGAAGGGGTAGGCTCCCATGGCCAACCTCTCCGCCGCCCTCAATATCGAAGATCTGCGCCTTCTCGCGAAGAAGCGCCTGACCAAGGGGCTATTCGAGTTCTGCGACCGGGGCTCCGAGGATGACGTGGCGTTGCGCCACAACCGCGACGCGCTTGAGCGGATCAAACTCAGGTCACGCGTGCTGAACGACACATCCGGTCGCCACACCCGCTCGACCCTGTTCGGCAAGCCCGTGGATATGCCCATCGCGATCGGCCCGACGGGCCCGGCAGGCTTCGTCTGGTATCGCGGCGAGACGGCGCTGGCACAGGCCGCAGCCAAGGCCGGCATCCCGTTCACGGTGGCCAGCACGTCGAACACGCCGATGGAGAAGATCGTCGAGAATGGCGGCGGCGGGCGCCTCTGGTACCACCTGTATGTCTGGCGCGACATGGAGGCCTCGCTCAAGGCCGTGGCGCGGGCCGAGGCAGCGGGATTCGAAGCGCTGGTGCTGACGGTCGATTCCACCATCCCCTACAACCGCGAATTCGACGTGCGCAACGGCACCACCATGCCTGTGCGCCTGACGCCGCGGAACATCGCCGACCTGGCGACCCACCCGCGCTGGCTGTTCGGCACGGTCGGCCGCTATGTGATGGCAGACGGCCATCTGCCCCGCTACCACAACATCGACATGCCCGAGGGCCTGTCTTCGACCGGTATACGGGACTTCCTGTTCAAGAACGACAGCCTCGATTGGGAGTTCCTGAAGCGGATCCGCGACATGTGGCCCCGCACGCTCATCGTGAAAGGCATCCTCCACGCCGACGACGCAGCGAAATGCGCCGAGCACGGCGTCGACGGGGTGATTATCTCCAACCATGGCGGGATCGCCTCGGACGCCGCCCTCGCCCCGATCGATGTCCTGCCGTCGGTCGTGCGCGAAGTCGGCGACAAGATGACCGTGATCGTCGATTCCGGCTTCCGCCGCGGTTCCGATATTCTGAAGGGCCTGGCGCTGGGCGCCGACGCGGTGATCATCGGCCGCGCGACCCTCTATGGCGTCTCGGCGGCCGGCGAGCCCGGCGCGACCCGAGCCCTGGAAATACTCCAGACCGAGCTACGCCGCACCATGGGCGTGCTGGCGCTTACCGACCTGGCGGACATCACGCGGGATCATGTGGTAATGCCGCATGAGTTGCCCTTATAGGCAGTTCGAACACGAGGCGTTGCAAGTTCAGGCGATAGTCCCGAGCAATCACGCGCCACGCGGATTCCATTCCGCAGCTTTTAAAATCAGCCGACGTTCACGGTGCGCAATCGCCCGATATTCAAGCGATGATTAACCAATGACTCAGAATCAAAGCGGTATAATGGCATTCAAGTCGCAACACGTACTCTCGGAGTCCACGATGCCCCCGGTCCTGACACTCGCTATCGCCGCAACCGCGGCCGTCGTCATCGGCACAGCACTCCCCGCGCTGGCTGCCAGCCGGCGCAAGGGTAAGCCGCAGGATAAGTAGGCGGCCGTCCGGCCCGGGATACGGGTCGAGGCTAGTCCTTGTAGAGGTAGTCCGCCGCCTTGAGGAGTAGCGTCCGGTTAACGCCGTCGGAATGCAGGAACGCCGCCGCGTCACGCACGCGTTTCTCCAGACCGATTTCCTTCATGAAACCGCTGCCGCCATGGATCTCCATGGCCCAGGTCGCGATCTGCCACCCGATCTGCGATGCATACACTTTCGGCAATGCGCCCAGTGCAGGGTCCCATGGCACGGTGGCACGGTTGTCCGCCGCCCAGGTGGCTTTTCGAATATAGGTCCGCGCGATGTCGAGCATCATGTGCATTTCGGCGAGCTGGGAGCGAATACCGTCATGCTCGATGAGCGGCTTGCCGCCCTGAATCCGGTTCTTCGCCCATTCCAGCGTCATCTCATAGGTCGCGACCGCGTTGCCGAGAACGGAAGCGCCGGCATAGGCGTTACTGGCTGGCAAGAAGTCGGCCAGGACCTGGAAACCATTCCCGACCTCGCCGACCACGTCGGCGTCCGGCACGAAACAATCCTGGAAGATCATCTCGGCGTTGTTTGCGAGGCGCTCACCCATCTTGTTGTGAACCTGACCGAGCGAAAAGCCCGGCGTCTCGTTGGACAGGATGAAGCAGGTGCTGCCGCTGAACAGGTCCTTGCCCTTCTCGGTCTGCACGAACAGCAGGAAGACGTTGGCGCGGTTCGAGTTCGACACGAAATGCTTCATGCCGTTGATCTTCCAGCCGCCATCGACCTTCTCGGCGCGGGTGTTGAAGGCCCAGTCACCATGGACGAAATAGTTCGAGCCGTTCTCAGGCTCCGTAATACCAATGGCGAGAAGCCCGCGCGGATCGTCGCGGAAGCGCGGGATGAAGCGCTGCTGCTGATCCTCGGACAACGCCACCATCATGATCTGGGCAATCTTGAGCGTCTGGGCCATCACAACCGAGATGCCGATATCGCCCTTCGCGAGCTCCTCCACGACCATCCCTGTGGTGACGTAGTCGGCGCCGATCCCACCCAGTTCCTCGGGCAGGGTCATGGTGCGGATGCCTGCCGCATCAGCTTTCTCGACGATATCCCAGGAGAAACTTTCCTCCGGATCGGCGTTGGCGTCGAGATCCCCTGCCACCGGCAGAATCTCGTCAGCGACAAACCGCCGGACCGTATCCAGGACCGCTTCCTGCATTTCATTAACGATGAAGGGTTCACTCATGGCTCTCTCCCAAGCAGAAGCGCCGCGGATGGGCGCGTGTTCGATCTGTTGTTGAGGGAATTGATACCCACGCTAAGTCCGCAGGTCCAGAGGACAGCGTCGTGATGCGACGACTAGGCGCGGACGCCGGTGGTCGCCTCTTCCTCGCGGCCCAGCGCACACAGGACCGTCGCGACGATCCCCGCGGCGGTGAGGCCCGCCTGTTCGTATTGAACTTCCGGTTTTTCATGATCGATAAAGATGTCCGGCAGGGTCATGGGGCGGAATTTCACGCCACCATCGAGCAGGCCCGACGTCGCCAGATCGGTCATTACCTGGGTGGCAAAACCGCCGATCGATCCCTCTTCCACGGTCACGAGCACTTCATGCTCGCGGGCCAGGCGATGGATCAGGTCTGTATCGAGAGGTTTGGCGAAGCGCGCATCGGCGACGGTCGCGCTCAATCCATGGCTGGCGAGATCCTCGGCCGCGCGCAGGCACTCCTGCAGGCGCCCACCATAAGAAAGCAGCGCCACGGATGTACCCTCGCGCAGGACCCGGCCCTTGCCGATCTCCAGCGCCTGGCCACGCACCGGCATATCGACACCCACGCCTTCGCCGCGCGGATAGCGGAACGCCGACGGGCGATCATCGATCGCCGCGGCGGTGGCAACCATGTTGACCAGTTCGGCCTCGTCGGCCGCCGCCATCAGCACAAAACCCGGCAGGCAGCCGAGATAGGCGATGTCGAAAGCGCCGTGATGGGTCGCGCCATCGGCACCGACCAGACCGGCGCGATCGATCGCGAAGCGCACCGGCAACTGCTGGATCGCGACATCATGGACCACCTGGTCATAGCCGCGTTGGAGGAAGGTCGAATAGATCGCCGCAAAGGGTTTGAAACCCTCGGACGCGAGGCCGGCGGCGAAGGTCACGCCATGCTGTTCGGCGATACCCACATCGAAGCAGCGGTCGGGGAATGCATTCCCAAAGATGTCGAGGCCGGTGCCCGACGGCATCGCGGCCGTCACGGCGACGATCTTCTCATCGTCTTCCGCTTCCTTGACCAGGCTCTCGCCAAACACCTTGGTGTAGCTCGGTGCGTTCGATTTCGCCTTCACTTGGGCGCCGGTGACGACATCGAATTTCGACACCGCGTGATATTTCTCATTGCCGCCCTTGTCGGATTCAAAACCGCGGCCCTTCTGGGTCACGACATGGACGAGGACCGGCGCGTCCTGCTTGCTGTCGCGGACATTCTTCAGCACCGGCAGCAGATGGTCGATGTTGTGACCGTCGATCGGGCCGATGTAATAGAAGCCCATCTCTTCGAACAGTGTCCCGCCAGTCACGAACCCGCGGGCATATTCCTCGGCCCGGCGCGCCGCTTCTTCAAAGCTTTTCGGGAATCGATGGGCCATGTCCTTGGCGACCCGGCGTAACGACCTGTAGCTCTTGGACGAAATCAGACGCGAGAGATAGGCGCTCATGGCACCCACTGCCGGTGCGATCGACATATCATTGTCATTCAGCACCACGACGAGGCGCGAATCCATCGAGCCCGCATTGTTCATGGCCTCATAGGCCATGCCGGCACTCATCGAACCGTCGCCGATGACCGCGACGACGTTGTTGTCACCGCCGGCCAGGTCTCGTGCAACAGCCATGCCCAGCCCGGCCGAGATCGACGTGGAACTGTGCGCGGCACCGAACGGGTCATACTCGCTCTCGGCGCGGCGGGTGAAACCGGACAAGCCACCACCCTGGCGCAGGGTGCGGATACGATCTCTGCGATCGGTCAGAATCTTGTGGGGATAGCATTGATGGCTGACATCCCAGATCAGCCTGTCGCGGGGTGCTTCAAAGATATGATGAAGTGCGACCGTCAGCTCAACGACGCCCAGCCCGGCCCCCAGATGGCCGCCGGTGATCGACACGGCGTCGATCGTCTCCTGGCGGAGCTCATCGGCGAGCTGCTTGAGCTGCTCGGGTGTAAAATCCACCATATCCGCCGGAATCCGGACGGTATCGAGTAACGGTGTCTTGCTGTTTTCACTCAAAGAACGGGTCCTATCGCGGCCCTGAATACAATCATACGCGCCGATCGATCAAGCGTTCGGCGGCGGCCCGCAATAAATCTGCCTTTTCCCCAAAGAAATCAAGGTTCTCGACCGCCATTTGGATATGTCGTTCCGCGATCGTACGCGCGCCGTCCAGGCCATGGCGCGACACGAACGTCGCCTTGCCGCGTGCGGTGTCCTTGCCAACCGCCTTTCCGGTCTCCGCAGCGTCACCGATCTCGTCGAGAATATCGTCGGTAATCTGGAAGGCGAGCCCGAAATCGGCACCAAACTCACGCAAGTGCCGACGCGCCGCGTCATCCGCGCCGGCCGCCACCGCGCCCGCCTCACACGACCAGGCGAACAGGGCGCCGGTTTTCATCGCTTCGAGACGCATGATCTCATCGTCATCCTCAACCGGTTGGCGTTCCGCCTGCAGATCGAGCATTTGCCCCCCGGCCATGCCGTCCGGGCCGCCGGCGCGGGCCAGACCGAGCACCAGCTCGGCCCGAATCGCAGGATCGGCGTGGGTCATGGGGTCGGCCAACACCTCGAACGCCAGGGTCAACAATGCGTCACCGGCGAGGATCGCCGTCGCCTCATCATACTTCTTGTGCAGTGTCGGTTGCCCCCGACGGAGATCGTCATCATCCATCGTCGGCAAATCGTCATGAACCAGCGAATAGGTGTGCATCATCTCGACTGCCGCCGCCACGCGCAGCGCGGCCTGCCGATCACCGTCGCAAATATCCGCTGCCGACAACACCAGGAAGGGGCGCAGCCGTTTGCCACCCGCCAGCGATGCATAGCGCATCGCCCCCCAAAGGTTGGCAACCTCGTTGGTCTGGCCCGAAGGACCATCGAGGAGAGCCGCTATCGTCGCGTCGACATCCGTCGCGACAGCAGCCAGCGCGTCGGCATAGCTACTGGACACGATCAATCCGAAGGGACCGGTTCGGTATCCGGCGTGCCGTCGGCGCCGAGCGAGATTTTCTCGACCCGCGCCTGCGCCTGTCGGAGTTTCGATTCGCAGTGACGCTTCAACGCCGCGCCCCGCTCATAGGCGGCGATCGCATCGTCGAGCGCGCTGTCGCCACCTTCGAGATTGCGCACAATCTCCTCGAGCTGCGCCAGCGCATCCTCGAAAGACATTTTCGCAATGTCAGCCGGAATTTCGACCTTTGTTTCATCCTTAGCCATATTCAATCCTCTACCGGCAGCGGTGCGCGCCGTCAAATCGGTTCAGCCCATCAGGACGCCCACATGTGCGGCGGCGGATTCGCCCAGGGCCTTCAGATCGTAGCCCCCTTCGAGAGTCGACACGACCCGGCCACCGCACACGGCTTCAGCCAGGCGGCGCAGCTCATCAGTAGCCCAGGCGAAATCCTCGGTCTCAAGCGACAGTTGCGCCAACGGGTCGCGACGATGGGCATCGAACCCGGCCGAAATCAGGATCAGGTCCGGCCCGAAATTTTTCATGGCCGGCAGGACCACATCGCGCATCGCGGTTCGAAAATCATCCGATCCCGCCCCGGGCCAGAGTGGCGCGTTGGCGATGTTGCCATGCGCACCGGTTTCATTCTTGTCGCCCGTACCCGGATAAAGCGGCCACTGATGGGTCGAGGCGTAGAACAATCCCGGCTCGTTCCAGAACATGGCCTGGGTGCCGTTGCCATGATGGACATCGAAATCCATCACCGCGACGCGTTCGGCCCCGTGGGCCTGGCGCGCATGTTCGGCCCCGATTGCCACGCTGTTGAAAAGGCAGAACCCCATACCCTGGGTCGGTTCGGCATGATGGCCCGGCGGCCGCATCGCGCAGAATGCGTTGTCGGCAGCACCGGTCATCACCGCATCGACCGCATCGACCAGGGCGCCTGCGGCGCGCAACGCCGCCTCACCGGATTTCGGCGACATGAGCGTATCGGCGTCAATCCGGCTGGTCCCTTCCGTGGGCACCAGATCGAACACCTTGGCCACATAGTCTTCCGGGTGCACCAGGGTCAGATGTTCGCGCTTCGCTTGCGGCGGGCTGTGGCGCTCCAGATCATCGAATGCCGGGTCCGCCAGGACCTCGGCGATGGTACGCAGTCGCGCGGGAGATTCCGGGTGCCCCGGTGCCGGTTCATGTTCAATGCAGACCGGGTGAAAATAAAAGCGGGTCGTCATGCGCCGACTCCGGGTTGATGCGTGTTCCGCCATTGTAACCCCCGGAACGCTGCGGCAACAGTGAAGCGGGCTTTGCCTCAATCCTGCTGGCGATATTGTGACAGACGGGGCGGGTATATCGGACTTAGCCAATTGACATATATTGGCTCTCGGCGTGTTCTCCTCGCCGGCAGCGCAACCACTGATTACCGCGCGGTATCGTTCTCGGAGATGTTACGTGATGAACGCTCGAATTCTTCCAACTGCACCCCTGTCCGGCGCGGCCATTCTCGTCGCAGGCGCATTGTTCGCCGCACCCGCTCTGGCCCAGACACCGGAGCTGTCGGGGCCCGCGCAAGCGCTCGACACCAACACCAACGGTGTGATCGAACGCGCGGAAGCACTCGGTCCGTCGGCGGCCAATTTCGACACGATTGATATCGACAAAAGCGACAGCCTCGATGGCGATGAATTGCGCCACTTCTTCGCCGGCGGCCCCCGGCCGGAGCCCAAGGCCGCCGCCGCAAGCGCATCCGCCGAACCGCTTGCAGGGCCGGCCGTGGCGATGGACGCCAACAGCAACGGCGTCATCGAGAAGGCCGAGGCGCAGGGCCCGGCCGCCTCAAACTTCGATACGATTGATCTCGACAAGAGCGGGACTCTCGACGGATCTGAACTGCGCTTCTTCTTCAGGGGTGGAGAGCGCCCCGGCGGCCCTGCCCCGGCCGCCACGGCGAATTCAGGTGCAAAGCCATCAAGTGGCGAACAAGGCGGACCGCCACCCGCACGCGTGGTCCTCGACAAAGTCGTCGAGGAACGGATCGGCCAGACCACCCCAGTCGTGGGTCGCATCGTGGCGCGACAGTCCGGACCGATCGCCGCGCGTATCAGCGGCGCCGTCGTGAACATGCAAGTCGATGTCGGAGACCGGGTCGCGACGGGCGGTGTGCTCGCGCAGATCGATCGGGAACGCATGCAGCTCGAACGCGACCGCTACGCCGCTATCGTGTCACAGCAGCGCGCAAACCTGACGGCGGAACGGGCAGATCTCGAGCAGACCCAGAATGAATTGAACCGGCTGGAAGGCATTCGCAAGTCGGCCGCCTTCTCCCAGGCCCGTTTTGAAGATGCGGTCCAGGCGGTTGCGTCCCAGACGGGTTCGGTCGCTGAGACCCGCGCCCAGCTGGCGCAGGCGCAAGCGCAGCTGAAACGCGCCGATCGGGACCTGACGGACACCCAGATTCTCGCACCCTACCCCGGGGTGATCAGCGAAACGCACACCGAAATCGGCGCGTATCTGTCGATTGGCAACCCGGTCGTGACCATCATCAACGACCTTAATCTGGAAATCGAAGCGGACGTGCCGACTGCGCGGATCGCGAACCTGAGCGACGGGGACGTGGTGAACATCCGGGTTAGCGAAGGGCAGACCGTTCCGGCCATATTGCGCGCGGTGGTCCCGGTCGAGAACCCCCGAACCCGGACCCGGCCGGTGCGTTTCACGCCTGATTTTGCCGGGATGGATGCGCCCCTGGCCGACAACCAGAGCGTGACGGTGTTATTGCCGGTCGGCGGATCGCGTGATGCCGTCACCGTCTCCAAGGACGCGGTTACGCAGCGTAATGGCCAAAGCATGGTCTTTGTCTCGAACAACGGGCGCGCCCAACCACGACCTGTCACGACCGGTGAGGCGACCGGCAGCCGGCTTGTCGTGGTCTCAGGTTTGAAGGCCGGCGACCTGGTCGTGGTGCGCGGCAATGAGCGACTGCGTCCCGGTCAGCGCCTCCAGGATGTGGGTGCAGGCGCCACGGCAAACGGCAGCGGCGGAGGCTGACCCAGATGAACTTGATCTCGGCGTCAATTCACCGGCCGATCGCCGTCATCGCGGTCGTCATCATGATCATCATGTTCGGCTGGGTGGCGCTGCAACGAATCCCCATCCAGCTGGCACCGGACGTGCGACAGCCGGTGATCATCGTCGACACCTTCTGGCCCGGCGCGTCACCACTTGAGGTCGAGCGCGAGATCGTCAACCGCCAGGAAGAGGTCCTCAAGGGGATCGAGGGCGTGCGCAAGATCGAGAGCCGCGCCCGCACCGGACGCGCGGACATCACGCTTGAATTCGCACCAAGCCAAAACATGGATCGCGCACTTTTGCTGGTGGCAAACCGCCTTGACCGGGTCAGCGGTTATCCGGAGGAAACCGACGAGCCGACCCTGCGCACGTCGGGCACCGACGACAATGCCATCGCATGGTTTGTCCTGCGCCGGGAGGCGGATAACGACCGGGACCTGCTGACCTACGGAGATTTCCTCGAAGACATCGTCCAGGAGCGGATCGAGCGCATACCGGGAATATCAGGCGTCAACATATTCGGCGAAACCGAACGCGAGATGCGGATCATCATCGATCCCGAACAGCTCGCCCAGTTCCGCCTGACCATCGGCGACGTGGTGGATCGGCTGCGCGCCGAGAACGCCTCAATTTCGGGCGGCGATGTGGAAGAAGGAAAACGCGCCTATGTGGTGCGCACCGAAGGCGATTTTACGACCACCGATCAGGTCCTCGACGTTGTTCTGCGTTCGGACGCAGGGCGCACGGACGGCCAGATTGGCCGCATCACGGTTCGCGATATCGCCCAGGTGGAACTCGGCTACAAGGAAGCACGAGCGCTGCCCCACCGGTTCGACGAACGCGCCATGGCGTTCAACATGACGCGCGAACAAGGCGCCAACGTGCTGACCGTGATGGACGAAGTGCATCGCGTCGTCGCCGACCTCGCGGAAGGACCGCTGAACCGGGTTGGCCTGATCGTCGAGAACGTGTTCGACGAGACCCTGTATGTGAATTCGGCCATTTCCCTGGTGCAGCAAAACATCATCGTCGGCGGTATCCTCGCCGCCATCATCCTGATGCTGTTCCTGCGCTCCTGGCGCCCAACCCTGGTCGTGACCCTGGCGATTCCGGTTTCGGTGATCGGCTCGTTCGTCGCCATGGCGGCGCTGGGTCGCTCGCTCAATGTCATCAGCCTGGCGGGCATCGCCTTCGCGGTCGGCATGGTCGTCGATGCCGCCATCGTCGTGCTCGAGAACATTTTCCGGCTTCGCCAGGAGGGTTATTCCCGCGCGGAAGCCGCCCAGATGGGTGCCTCACAAGTCTGGCCGGCCGTGCTCGTTTCCTCACTGACCACGGTCATGGTGTTCATCCCGATCCTGGTCATGGAACTCGAGGCGGGGCAGTTGTTCCGCGACATCGCCGTGGCGATTTCGGTTTCCGTCCTGCTGTCGTTGCTCGTCTCCGTGACCGTGATTCCGGCGCTCGCCAACCGCCTGCTCGTGAACAGCGCAGCCGATGGCGGGAAGATGATGCGCATTCCGCTGCTTGATGATTTCGCCCACGGGTTCGTCACGTTCTGGCAGGATTTCACCCGGATGGTTGTGCGCTCAAAACTGCGCGCGCTGGTCGTGGTTGGCGCCATCACGCTTGCATCGGGTGCGTTCACATTGGCATTCGCGCCGAAGCTCGATTATTTGCCGACCGGCAACCGCAACTTTGTGTTCGGCTTCGTTAATGTACCACCGGGGTACAATCTCGATACCGTCACCGAGATCACCGAGCGGATCGCGAACCGAACCCGCAACCTATGGGCATCCGAGACAGGACCGGAATCCGAAGCTGGTGAGCCACCCAAGTTTCAGCGCTTCATCCGCGTCCCTTTCGCCGGACGCGCCTTCATCGGCGGCACCTCAGTCGACCCAAACCGCGCGGCGGAACTGATCCCGGTCTTGCAGAACGCAGGCCGGCAGGACCCCGGCGTACTCACCTTCCCCAGCCAACCATCATTGTTCGGGCGTTCGCTGGGCAGCGGACGCACCATCGACGTAGATATCCGCGGATCGGACCTGGAACAGATTTACCAGGTCGCCTTCGATGTTTTCATCCGCCTGGCACCGCGCTTCCCCTTCAGCGAGGGCAACCAGGTCCGGCCTATCCCGAGTCTGACATTGTCCGCACCCGAAGTCCGGGTCGAGCCGAACCGCTTGCAACTCGCCGACAACGGCCTGTCGGCCCGCGCGCTTGGCCAGGCCATCGACGCCTTTAATGACGGCCTGCGGGTCGCCGAAATCACCGTCGATGGCAAACGCATTGACCTGACTCTGACCGGCCCGCCCAACATCATCGATCAAACTCAGGGCATCGGCTCCCTGCCGGTCGTGACACGCGACGGACGCATCGTGCCGGTCGAGGGTCTCGCCGATGTGAAGATCACCTCCGGCCCGACCGAAGTCAGGCGCGCGGACCGCGCACGCACGGTGAGGCTACAGGTCCGCCCGAACGCGGACACGCCGCTGCAGGGCGCATTCGAACTGATTCAGGAAGAAGTCGTCAAACCGATGGAAGAAGCGGGCCTGCCGGAAGGGGTCAGCATCCGGTTGACCGGGACCGCCGACAAGTTGTTGGAAACCTGGAACGAGCTGGTTATCGATCTGCTGCTCGCGATCGTCATCGTCTATCTGGTGATGGCGGTTCTGTTCGAGAGCTTTATTTATCCGCTGATCATCATGCTGACCGTCCCCGTCGCGGCGGCCGGCGGCATCGCCGGGCTCGCGCTTCTGAACCTCGGCGTCAACCAACCGCTCGACATGCTGACCATGCTCGGGTTCGTGATCCTGACCGGAATCGTCGTGAATAACGCGATCCTGCTGGTCCACCAGACCCTCTATCATATCCGCGAGGATGACATGAATGCCGACGACGCGATCATGCTCGCGACCCAGAATCGTGTCCGGCCGATCTTCATGTCCACCCTCACATCGGTGTTCGGCATGCTGCCACTTGTGGTGTTCCCCGGTGCGGGTTCGGAGCTCTACCGTGGGCTGGGCTCGGTCGTGCTCGGTGGCCTGTCGCTGTCGGCCGTCCTCACCCTGGCGATCGTGCCGCCCATGATGTCGATCACGGTCGGCTGGCGTGAACGCAATCGGAATAGCCAAGCGGACGCGAGCGCGACACCCGCGTCATAGCCGTAACTCGCCTTTGATCGGTGACGGCGCTACGATGGCACCATCATGACCGGACCCGGACATAGCCTTGCGGATATCCCGTTCCTCGAACCGCTGAGCGAGTCATCCCGTGCCGCGCTTGAACAGCGCGCGCGCTGGGTCCGCTATACGGGCAACGACACGATCATCGATCGCGAGAGCGAATCCCGGGATGTGTTCTTCGTCGTGGAAGGCCGGGTGCGGGTCGTAAACTTCTCAATTTCCGGACGCGAGATCAGCTTCGACGAAATGGAACCCGGCGGCGTTTTCGGCGAACTCGCCGCGCTCGACGGGATGCCCCGATCTGCCGCCGTCGTCGCGCTGGCTGATACCCTCGTCGCGTCAATCTCACCCGACACGTTCCTGAATTTGCTGCGCGACCATCCCGACCTGGCCATCGGTGTGATGCAGGAGCTGGCCAAGATCGTGCGCACATCGACGGAACGCATCATGGATCTGAGCACGCTGGGCGCGCTGAACCGGGTGCACTCGGAAATTCTGCGCGAAGCGCGCGCGCATGCCGAGGACGGCGCCAACACCGCCCGCATCTCGCCGATCCCCGTCCATGCCGATATCGCCGCACGGGTCAGCACGACCCGCGAGACGGTCGCCCGGGTCCTGAGCGACCTCACCTGTCTAACGTCAGCACCTACGGAACAAATCAGCGGGATTACCTAAGAGAGGATTTCTGGCTCATCGTAGTGACCGAAGGGAACGCAGATGAGACAGAAATCGCAGACACGTCAGACCGGTGGTCTGACCCCATATTCCCGACGACACATTCGCCGGTGTTGAGTCCAACCCCGACGGCGATGGCGACCGCATCCGGGTTCTCGGCCCGGCGCGCGTCATTGACCCGCTCAAGCGCGCGCAGCATGGCCAGCGCGGCATCGCACGCATGGGCGGCGTGGGCCGGATCGTCGATCGGCGCGTTCCAGAACGCCATGATGCAATCGCCCATATACTTGTCGATCGTGCCGTCGCGCTCCAGTATTTCGGCACTCAGCGGGGTCAACAGGCGATTGATCAGGGTTGTCAGCGCCTGTGGATCATCACGATGTTCTTCGGATATGGATGTGAACCCGCGGATGTCGCAGAACAGCAGGGTCATCTCGCGTGTCTCGCCGCCCAATCTGAGCCGCTCGGGCTGATCGGCAAGCTGTTCAACGAGGGCCGGCGACAGATACTGCCCGAAGGCCGTGCGTATCTGACGGCGCTGGGTCTCGGATTGCAGATAGGTGATCAGCGAACTCGATAAATAGACGACCAGCACCACCAGCGCCGGGAATACCGGGTCGATCAGAACGCCGACGCTGGTAAAGGCGAACCAGCCCGCTGCCACACCGGCCGTAATGGCCGTCAGGCATACGACGGCGCTCGCCGTGACGCCGAGTCTGGGCAGCAGCAGCACCAGAAAAACACCCAGCAGCGCAAACGCGGCCAGTTCCGCACCCAAGGTCCAGTCCGGACGCGTCAGGAAACTGCCGTTAAGGATCTGCTCCACAAGCTCTGCATGCACTTCGACCCCGGGAATAATCGAATTAAGCGGTGTCGCACGAAGATCGAACAACCCAGGCGCGCTTGTCCCGACCAGTATGATCGCACCCTCGATACCGTCATCAGCCTTGATGGGTTCGGTGTCCGACCAGAGCCGCCAGGCGGGCACGTAACGTGCCGCCTCATGACCGGTGTAGCGCAGCCACACATGACCATCACCGCTCGTCGGCACCCGCAATTGTCCAATCCGGATATCGGCGATGCCCGAACTTTCATCGACCCCACCCTCGCCGCTCGCATCGGACATGCGGATATTGAACCCCTGCGCGCCCTGCGCCACACGCAACGCCTCGGCGCCGAGCGTTGGGTATAGCGGCGGCAGCTTGAACGGATCGTCATACGTCGGTGTCGTTCCCGGTGCCACATACTGGGTGAACAGCGGCACTCTGCGGATCAATCCATCGGCGTCGGCCTCGAAATTGATGTTGCCAACGCCGGACGCCGCAGCCCCGAGTGCCGGCAAATTGGCAATCGCTGCGCCGTAAGCCGGCAGAAACGGATGCGGCGGGGACCCGCCGAGCCCGATGCCGGCCTTCGGTGCGGGCGGCGGTGCGGTCTCGCGTGAGCGCGTAAACGTAAATCCGGCGACCACGCGCCCACGCGCAAACGCTTCAGCCAACAGTTGATCATGGTCGGGCAATGCGGCGACCCGGGCCCGCAGGTCTGCATCGTCGGCGCCGTCTGGCCAATCCGCCACCACATTGGCCGGTGACGTCCGGTCCGGCTCGGCGAACAACACGTCGAACACAACAACTGCGGCACCTCTTTCGTGCAGCCGATCCACCAGCTCAGCGATCCGCGAGCGGGGCCAGGGCCACTGCCCGATCCGCGCCAGGCTTTCATCATCGATGTCCAGAATGCGCACCGGCAGGGCGCTGTCATAAACCCGCGGCTCAATCCGCTGATAGGTATCGAACGTCCACAGCCTTGCCAGCTGCACAGGTTGCGGATCCTCGACACGCAGCAACAGCGCGAAGACAAGAATCAGGAGCGGAATGATACGGGCTTTCCAGGCAGTCATGCCTGCAATCTAGCCCAGTGCACGCGCCGTATGCGATTCCCGAGAACGCCGGTGCGCATGTGCCTAAAGCGCGACGGACGCGAACGAAATCAACCCGAGGACCAAAAAGGATGCCGCACCCCACCGCACGAACATGCGCAAGACGGCGCGGCTGGCATAGTTTTCGAACATACCGTTGCTCGCCAGATGATGCGTGTGAGTGGGTCGGCGGGTCATGAATTCGTCGTCCGGATGCTGTTAAAATCCACGGGCAGAGTGCCCCGGCTTCCACCTCATGTCTGTGACGCCCGTCACTGTGACCCCTGTCACTTCCAACAGCGCCAATCGTCGCTAGGTTTGGGTCATAACAACTGATGGAAAGCATGATGATCACCACACAACACAATGCCCGGAAGCTGATCGGACACGGCACCCTGATCGCGACCGGGGTGCTGACAGGCGGCCTGGGTGCCGCCTTGTTCGTCCTCTTGGCCGCCGCCACGGGAATTTAGGTGCGAGAACGCCTTTTCGACGCTATCTGAACAACTTAGGATATCCGCCATGTTCAATCGTTCTGCCACTTTCTTCACTGTCGTCACGATCGCCATGACATCTGCCCCTGTCGCACATGGTCAGGGCAGCGCCGGGCGCGCCGGCGTGGCCGCCGCCGTGCGCGGCGACGTGGTCCTGATTGCCGCCGCGCCGCAACAGGCAAACCGCACGGTGGGGAAGAACGTACAGAGCGGCGATCCGGTTTTCCTCGGAGATACCATCGAGACGGGCCCGGAATCGGGCCTGCAGATCATGCTGATGGACGAGACCATTTTCACGATCGGACCCGACGCCGCGTTGATCATCGATGAATTTGTCTACGACCCCGAGACCAGCGCGGGAAGAGTCACCGCATCGGTTCTGAAGGGCGCCTTCCGGTTCGTCTCCGGTCGCGTCGCCAAGGAAGAGCCGCGCAATATGAATGTGAAGACCCCCGTCGGGACGATCGGCATTCGCGGCACATCGGCCGCGGGTCGGGTTATCCCGGCAAACCCGGACGACCCCAACAGCGAAATCTCCGCCGACATCGTGCTGCTCGGGCCAGGCGCCGATAACAATGCGAACGAGCGCGCCGGCCGCATCATCGTCTCCAATGCAGACACATCGGTTGAAATCTCGCGTTCGGGCTTCGGCACGAATATCGCCGGCATCGATGCCGCGCCGACCATCCCGGTGCGTTTTGAGCCGTCAGTCGTGTCCGGCCTGACCGGTGATCTCGGTACCGATGGCGGCGCGCGCCCGGCTTCCCGCCCGGCGGCCGGCCCCGACGCCCAGAACGGCAATGATCAATCGGGCGGCGATGGCGACAATCAGCCCAGCGACGGCACGGGTCCCAATAACAGTGGCGGTTCGGCTGCAGTCCAGCCCGCAGGACCTGCAGGGACAACGGGACCGACTTCCGGAGGCGCAAATGCGTCCGGGCCGGTCGGCGGCCCCGCAAACGGTCCCGGCACCCCCGTAAGGCCGGCTGCGGGAGGCGGCATCGGCCTCGGCCAGGTGGCCACATTATCGGGACAGACAATCGGGGCCAGCGTCGTCAATGCCGGCGTGCTGAACCAACTTGGCACCAGCCAGACCCAGGCTCAACAACTGCTCCTCGCCGCAGTCGAAGAGGGCGCCGGGTCATTCAACAATAAAGTCACGACATTCGCACAGTTGCAGTCCATCGAGACCGGGACGGCGACATACGCATTCAACTCAATTCCGTTGTTCCGGGGGCCCGGTTCCTCCGTGGGCGACGGCGGTTCGTATGATGCAAAAGCTGTGATCGACTTCGGCGCGCGCACGATCGACCTGACGGTCTCCAACGTGCTGTACACGATTGCCGGCTCAGGCGGCCACTCATTCGTGTTCGACGAAGGTATTGGGAACGGCCCGAACGACAACTTCTCAAATGATACCGGGCTCGCATCCAACACGTGGAACTCGACAGACAATGCCGCAGATTTCACGACGGCGCCGACTGGTGGCCATCTGGTTGAGATCGAGGCACAGATCAACAACAACCTGAACACCGGCGTAATCGCCAGCGAAGGCAGGATAAACGTCAAGGTTTCCCACGCCGGCGCCGTGATCGAAGGCAACAGAACCGTCGACAAGCAATAGGGCCGGTTGCTCAACCGGGCTTCAACGCCTCCAGCACCTCGGGTGCCGCACCGGTCAGCATCCGCAGATCCGACGTCGGGGTCACCAGATCGAACCCGTTCGCGATCATCTGCGCTGAATAGTCCGTCCGGGTCGCGTGGACACCGGCACGGATGCCGGCCGCGTGGGCGCCCTCAAGGATCTGCGCGATCAGGTCCGCAACCGGGCCGTCGAAATTATCGTGCCTGGGCGGATGCCCGTGGGCGAACGCCAGATCCGTCGGCCCGATATAGACCGCGTCGAGCCCCGGTGTTTCGGCGATCTCCTGGAGGTTCGCCACACCCTCGCGGGTCTCGATCATGGCGAAGGTCAGAATCTCCTCGTTCGCATGATCAAGATAGTCAGCGCCGCCATAGATCGTGCCACGATACGCGCCGTTTGAACGATACCCATCGGGCGGATATCGGCACGCGCCGACAAAGCGCTCCGCGTCATCCCGGTTGTTGATCATCGGACAGATGATCCCGTACGCGCCTGCATCCAGGCACCGCATGATGACCGACGGTTCGTTCCAGGGCACTCGGATGATAGGCACCGCATTGCCCGCCGACATGGCCTGGAGCATCGGGATCGCATCCGGCACATCGATCGGTCCGTGTTGCAGATCGATGGTCAGCCCGTCCCAACCCTGATGAGACATGACTTCCGCCACGTAGGGGCTCGGCACCGAGACCCAGCCATTTACGGCGGCCTGACCCGCCGCCCATAATTCACGTAGACGGTTCTTGCGCATGAATTCCCTGCCCCTGACGGTTTTTCGAGCCGTCAGTCTGACATGCAGGCAAACGACACACCACCGCCGGGGCGTGGTGCTCAGGCAGACTGTCGTTCGAGGATCTCGGCGCGCAACTGAGCCTGGCGGTCGGCCGTCAGCGGATAGCGCCACACTACGCTCAGGGCCAAAATCTTGAATATGATCGGGCAGACGCCGAACAGAAACGCGAGCACCAGCAGCGCCTGGTCCCCGTTGTACATATCGGGCACAAATCCGACGACGTCGAGCAGCTTGAGTGAAATCCCGACCACCAGCGCCGCTGCAGCCTTCGCCGCCATCGCCCAGACCGCGTAGAAAATGCCCGTGCGCTGCTTACCGGTCTCCAGCACATCCTGGTCCACCACATCCGCCAGCATCGAAGCAGGCATCGCCAGATCGGCACCCAGCGTGATTCCGGCGACCATGGCGACGAACAGGAACGGAATCACATCACCCGAACCCAAGAACGGTACGATCGAGAATGCGAGAATTGCCAGGATCAGCGCATACCGCCATGCCACATGCTTGCCCAGCCGGTTCGCGACGAACATCCATATCGGCGTGCCGACAATCGCCGCAACGAAATAGACGGCCAGGTAGATCGCGGTCCAGTCCGGGCGTTCGATGACCTGTTTCACATAGAAAAACAGCAGAGTGACGGGAAAGGCGTTGGCAATCCCATTGGCGAAATAGCAGGCAAGAATGCGCAAATAGGGTTTGTTGGACAGCATGAGCCGGATGCCGGAACGCCAGTCGGTGTCGGCAGCCACATGCGTAGTGAGCACAGGACGTTCGCGCACAAGCAGCGCCGTCGCGATGATCGGGACAGGCAAAAGGAGTAGTCCCACGATAGCGATCAGTTCGAGGGCGTCTCGTTCTGGAAAAAACGCCGTGCCACTCTGGTTCGCGACGACGAACAACAGCGCCGCCCCCAGCGTACCGACCACCGCAAACAGGTGGCGATACAGAAATATGCGGCTGCGCTGGTGATAGACCGTGCTGAGTTCGGCACCCATCGCCGTGTAGGGCATGAATAGCGCAGTGCCCGAGGAAAACAGCACGAAGCTCCAGACCCCGAGATAGAACGCACCCGCATCGGGTGGCGGCAGGAAGAGCTTGTAAACGGCGAAAGTCAGCGGCGCCCAAGCGAGCACAATCCAGGGTATACGGCGACCGAACCGGCTCCGGGTCTTGTCACTCAACCATCCGATCAGCGGGTCGGTTACGAAATCCCAGAGCCGGGTTACCAGGATGATGATTCCGGCATCACCCATTGATATCCCGCCGAGCGACGAATAAACGCGGGGCACAAACATGAACATGCCAATCGCCAGCAGCGAGATCGGCATCGAGATCGACCCGAACACGATCAGCGTCGTCAGGCTCAAACGATCCGTGGCATGATCTGGCTGCGCGGTCGTATCATCCTCCGCGGTCATATGTTCGCGTTTCGGGACAAAACCCGTTCCCCATCACCTATCAACACGGCACCCCCGCCGAATTCTAGATATAACCCTTGGGAAGGCATGTGGCTGTAACGTAATTGTCAACGTGCGCAGCACTGCAATTCTGCGCCGGCCCGCGTGAAGGGCCACAACGAAAAGAGGCCATAAACAAGGCCGAGAACAGATACGAGTTCGCAAACCAGTCGAATGAACACCGATCCCGTACACGCAGAATCTCTTGAGGCGCTCGAAGCGCGCGTCCGCCATGAGCTGGCGTTGCTCGACCACCCCAAAGCCGAGTGGGTCCCGCCGCGCACCGATAAATCGGGACGTCACGTCTATGACGTGCTGATGGTGGGTGCCGGCCAGAGCGGTCTCGGTGCCCTGTTCGCGCTGGGTCGCGAGAAAGTGACGAACATTCTAGCGGTCGACCGTAGTCCGGCCGGCCGGGAAGGCCCCTGGATCACCTACGCGCGGATGCGCCAGCTTCGCACCCACAAGGACATCACGGGCCCGGCGCTGGGCATTCCATCCCTCACGCCGCGCGCATGGTTCACCGCACGCTACGGCCCCGACGCCTGGGACGCGCTGGTCCGTATTCCGCGCACCGACTGGCAGGAATACCTGAACTGGTACCGGGATATTCTCGAACTGCCGGTGTGGAGCGAGACCGAGGTAGGCCCGCTTGCCGCGGACGAACCCGATAACCCCGACAGCCTGATCCGGGTGCCTTTGACGGCCACCGGACCGAACGGTCGCACCGAGACGGTGCTCGCGCGCGAAGTCGTGCTCGCCAATGGCCTCGAGGGGTGCGGTGTCTGGCACATCCCGGAAATCCTGACCGAAAATCTGCCCGCCGATCGCTACGCCCAAGCCAACACGGAATTCGACGTGTCGGCACTTCGCGACAAACGCATCATCGTGATCGGCGCGAATGCCGGCGGCTTCGATTCCGCTGCCGCGGCTCTCGAAGCCGGTGCGACCAAGGTCGATCTTCTCGTTCGCCGAGACGAAATCCCGCGCGTGAACGCGCACAAACCGATCGACAGCGTCGCCTGGCTCAAACATTTCGGCGACCTGGACGACGCCACGCGCTGGCGCCTGATGGTTCACGTCATGCGCAACAACCAGCCGCCACCCCAGGACACATTCGACCGGGCCGCCAACATGCCGGGTTTCCGGATGCGCGAAGGCGCGGGCATGACGGCGGCATACATGGCAAACGACGAGGTGATCATCGAGACGGCAGCGGGCGATAAGTTGCACGCAGATTTCGTCATCGCTGCGACCGGCTTTGCCAATGATTTCAGCCTGCGGATCGAAACTTCCGAAATTGCCGACAAGATCGCGCTGTGGCGCGACTGCTACACCCCGCCGGACGGTGAGGACTGGGAGCCGATGGGCACCTATCCTTATCTTGGAAAATCCTTCGAGTTCACGGAGAAGACGCCTGGCACTGCACCATGGCTGCACCATATCCACTGTTTCTCACTGGGCACCAAGCCAAGTCTCGGGTTGTCCGCCAGCTCGGCGACCGCCATGCGCTACGGCGTGCCCCGGCTGGTCCAGGCGTTGACACGCTGCCTGTTTCTGGACGACGCGGAATATCATGCGAACGCAATGCTGACCTTCGATGAGGAAGATCTCGTCGTCGATCCGGCCTCAGGAAGCTAACGCCGCCAACCCGCCTAGTTCTGCGGCACTTCACCGGGAATATGCGCGAACGCCTCTTCGGGAACGAAATCGAGCTGGCCGGACCCGCCCGGCTTCAGCCAGTAGAGCTCCAGCGTCGACGTCACCCGTTTCTCGAAATAGAGCAGGTGCAGCGGGTACCAGCCCGGTGTGGTGATCTCGACGGGGGTGAGCTCCGAAAAACGATCGCTGTGAACACCGGGGTCATGCACGATCCGGACTCCACCGATCTTCAGGTCGACCCCGTCGTTGGAGCGCATGGCGATTGTATAGGTACCGGCCACGGGAAAACTGATGTAGCCGCGGATATCCGCACCGACCTCGTCCACCCGACCGCTGGTCAGGACATCGCCGTCACCCACGAAGTAGTCGAGGATCAGGATCGGCTCGCCCTTTACCCCGTCCTTGTACTTCGCCCAATCCGGGATCTCACTCGTGTCGTTGAACACATTGTAATAGTAGGTCACGCCCAGTCCCGGCCGAAGATCACCGGCCCCCGGCTGCGGCGTGGCCGACTTTAATCCCGACAGCAGGTCGGCAGCGTTCCCGGTTATCGCGCCGAACGTCAGGCTGCATGCGAGCAGTGCCGTCGCGATTACGGACCGCATCAGTGTCCCCCTTCGGGGTTACCAAACGTCCAGTTCCAGGGACGAATTTCGACTTTCGTGAAAAGACCCGCCAGGGAATAAGGGTCGTCGGCGGCGAAATCGCGCACCTTCTCAATGTCGTCCGTCTCGACGACGATGAGCGATCCCGTGACTCGCGACCCGTCTTCGCTGGGGGTCGGTCCGGCCAGGTGCAGCTTCACGTCCTTGCCGTGACCACGCAGATAATCGAGATGCACCTCGCGTGTCTGGTTACGCAACTCGATGCCGTCGTCCTTGTCGGTATTCACGATGATGAAATGCATGAAACCCTCCCTCCGATATGTGTTTTTGTTTCGCCGGTCTACTTCACCCGTTCGAGCACGGTCGCAATACCCTGGCCGACCCCGATGCACATCGTGCAGAGAGCATATTTGGCGTCGCGCTCCTGCAGCTCATAGGCCGCCGTGGTTGCCAGACGCGCACCGCTCGCGCCCAGCGGATGGCCGATCGAAATGGCGCCGCCATTCGGGTTTACATGCTCGGCATCATCGGCAAGACCGAGGTCGCGGGTCACCGCGAGGGCCTGTGCGGCGAAGGCTTCGTTGAGCTCGATAATATCGATATCGCCGATCTTGAGACCGAGGCGCTCCAGCAGCTTATGGGTCGCCGGTGCGGGACCGAAACCCATGATCCGCGGCGGGACACCGGCTGTCGCGGTCCCGACAACGCGGGCGATCGGGGTCAGGCCATATTTCTCCACGGCTTCCCCCGAGGCGATAATCA
>JABJEK010000071.1 GCA_018702955.1 Rhodospirillaceae bacterium
AGGCCACAAAATGACATGATTTCAGTTGGTTGCCGGTTAGTATTTGCCAATAATTTTTCACACTGTATCGCCATCACGCGATCGCCCGGGGCCGGCGCATTAGCCGACCATAGCCCCATGACGGCCTCGTTGATCCGGGATGTTCGTTCCAGATGCTGTGCAGGTTGTGACCCCAGACCCGAACTTCGTTCGGGCCGTTCGGGTGTTCGGTCATGTGTTTCGGGTCGCCGCGCCTAGACCGGCGCGATGACCCGCATCGAAGACAGGTCCTGGATCAGTTTCGATCGTGCGCCTTCGTCGAGACCCGGAAAGGCGCCGGCGAACTCGTTGTTCGAAAATTGACCGGCATCGACGATCCAGGCGACCGGATCGACGATATCATCGGGAATGGGCACCTGCCCCTTGGGGCTTTTCAGCAACGCCTTGCCGTTCTGGCGCACGATCTTCAGGCTTTTGACCGAGACCTCGAAACGATCCTCGCCGCCTTCCTCCAGCGCATCACCCGGCAGGCCGATACCGCCGCGGTGATAATGGAACGCGTCATGCAGCGGCCCGATGGAGGACTGGAAAGCCTTGCTCTTGCCGATCTTCGCGACCCTGTCGATAAGGTCGTCGACCCAGGCCCCGCGTGCATCGTCGCTCGATCCGATCAGCGGGATATTGGACCGGATGGCGGGGTCCGCAAGCGCTTGCTCGAACAGTAGAGTCATCACATCGATCCCGATGACATGGGTGACACCGAAGGAAAGGTGGATGCAGCCCTCGCTGGAGGCGAGTGCGTCGTGATACTGGCCGCGCGGGATATAGAGGACGTCGCCCGGGCGCAGGGTGACCACTTCGAGCAGGTCGCCGCGATTCTTCGCGTTGAACTCGTCATCGACATTCTTATGCGTGTCGTTGGCGATCGGGTTCTGGAGGCGGCCCTCATAGATGTTCCAGACCTTCTCGCCCGCGGCATGGAGCGCGAACACCTCGTGGGTGTCGAAATGGGTAGGGAATGCCTGGTGGGTTTGCCAGGAGCAGTAGAGGTTGCTCTGGACCTTCGCGCCGAGGCGGCGTTCCAGTGCGTCGGCGGCGGCGATCAGCCCCGGCGTGAGCGTATCGATGTCATTGGCCACGATCGAGGCGCCGCGGCGAAGCCAGGTTTTGACCTTCTCGGCGTCGGGTTGCATCGTCTGCTGGTTGTTGCGGTCGATCGCAGGACGGCAATATTTCTCGACCGGGATGGCCTCAGTGTCGAGGAAGAGCCTGAGGCTGCTGGGGCTCCAGATCGCGGTCATATTGAGGATGTCGCTCAACGCGCTCCAGTTCATGACGTCGTCGAGCTTGTCCGGCGATGGTGCGGGGATGTGCAGCGGTTTTTGATCGTGATACTCGGCGAAGAACTCCTCTTCGCCGATGGGCGCGATCAGGTCTGCAAATGTATCGATTCGATTTCCCATGACACCAGTATAATACGATGGCGCGCACACGAACATCGCGTTAACGGAACGGAGGGCGTTGTGTCGCACGAAGATCAAAACTCAGGTGAAGCTAGAATTGACGCCGATATCGAAGCTGATATTCGGGTGCGCCTGGAACAGGCCCGTGATCGCATCACCGCTGCGGCCGCGCGCGCCGGGCGCGAATCCGACGACGTCACGCTGGTGGCGATCAGCAAGACCCAGCCCGCAGCGCGCATCGATGCCGCCCTGGCGGCCGGTCAGCGGGTGTTCGGCGAGAATCGTGTGCAGGAGGCCGAGACCCATTGGGCCCTACGTCGCCCAGACGTGGGCGATCTCGAGCTCCACCTGGTGGGGCCGCTGCAAACCAATAAGGTGCGTGATGCCGTCGCGTTGTTTGATGTCATCCAGACCCTCGACCGGCAAAAACTGGCGGAACATCTGGCGCGCGAGTTTGATCGCACGGGCACATCGCGCCGCTGTTTTATTCAAGTCAACACCGGCGAGGAGCCGCAGAAGGCAGGAATTTTGCCGGCCGACGCTGATGTGTTTATCGCGGCATGCCGGGGGCTGGATCTGCCGGTTGAGGGGTTGATGTGTATCCCGCCGGCCGAGGAGCCGGCACCACCCCATTTTGCACTGCTGGGCGAGATCGCGGCGCGCAACGGGCTGGCGAATCTGAGCATGGGCATGTCCGCCGATTACGAGGCGGCGACCGAACTGGGCGCGACCCATGTGCGCGTCGGCACCGGCGTGTTCGGCCCCCGGGTGCCGCGAACCTAACTGGCTTAATCGGAACGTATTTCGATCATCATGTCCGCGGTGAGGCGCGGCGCGAGCGCCAGCAGGGTATCGCGCGGCAGGGCAACACAGCCCTCTGTTGGTCCGAGCCGTCCGTCCACATCCAGCGATGCGCAATGCAGGAAGATCGCGCTGCCGCGTCCGGCGACGGGCGGTGCGTCGTTGTGGCCGAGGGTCACCAGCAAATCGTAGAGGCCGTCATCGCGCCACATAATTTCGGCCGATGCGCCATAGGGCATGACGACGGCCCGGTTGTAGGCCGGGTCGGCGGCATCGTCACACCAGCCATCGTGAGGTCCGATGGGTGCTGCGGCGATAGCCGTGTTGGGCAGTGTGAGCCGGTCGGTACGGTAGCGGATTTCGCGGAGCGCGAACCGCCCGATGGGTGTTGCACCATCGCCCTCGCGTTTATCCCCGCTCACCCCGGCGCGGCCGAGCGCGCAGTCATGCGTCTCGCCGAACACGGAAAGCCGACCGCGATGTCCTTGTTGGGGGGTGACCAGAATATCCATGCCGGGAGTCTAGCCGCCCGGTTGATGGTTCGCGAGGGGCCGGTTGCAGCCGGACTGTCGGCCTAATTGGCGGGCGGGGAGGTGCGCGCCTTGGTCAGCGCTTCGTATTTGGTCAGCGCGTCGAGGATGGCGTTGCCGACCCAGGGCTTCGTTTCGCCAAACGCCGGTGCGGCGCCGCTCTGGACGGCCTCGTTCATGGTCGCCGCGTCGCGCAATGCCTCGTTCACCCAGTTGGTGGGCAAAACGCCCGCTGGCATAGGGGATTCGGCGGTCTGCGCTGCGTTATTTATCGGTTGATCAATAAGCGGGGTCGTTTGTGTCTTTACCGGTGGTGCCAGGGAAACAGGCGCGTTCGAAGCCACGGGCGCTGGCTTCAGACTGGCGAGCGCGGACGGACCACCCATGACGATGCCGGTGTCCACATCGCCGGCGGTATCTTCGGCCGGATCTACGGCGGCATGTCCGCTGGCGTTGGCTTGTTCGTGAATAATCGGGGTGCCGGCCTGCTGGGGCGCGATGTCCGGTCCCGAGACGTCGGAAAACGCGGCCAGCGCGTGGCCGAGGATATCGTCGCCCGACGCCTACTCGAAGATGGCGTTTGCCGACGCCGACGCGAGCCCGATCGGGCCGCCGAACAGGCCACCCCCAAGGATGCTGGCCGTCGGGCTGATCTGGTCGCCGGTGATCTCGCGATACAGGTTGGACACCAGCGGGATGTGCTGCAGCGGGTTAATGATGTCGAGCAGGGTGGAAAAGAATTCTGCGCCGTCGAACTTCGATTCGACATCCGCGCCGAGGGTCGGGTCGTGGAAGCCAAGAATGCCTTCGTTGTACGCGGTGGTGTTGATGAGACTCATATCGCATTTGACGTTGCAAGCGCGGGGCCGCCCGCCAGCATCGGAGCAGATTTAAAACATCACATTAGATCAGTGGGTTGTGGCCCGGCACCAGTCGGTGCGCCTGTCGAACACCTGCGTCGGCCCGGCATTATCTGCCGGGCGGCTAGAATAAATGGCCCGCGCGGGCCTTCTTCGTCGCCAGATAGAATTCGTTGTGCTGGTTCGACGGGAAGCTGTGTTCCACCCGCTCGACGACGTCGATCTGCCATTCGCGCAACGCGGCGACCTTGTCGGGATTGTTGGTGAGCAGGCGCACCGCGGCCACGTCGAGCTGATGCAGCATCTCGGCCGCCGGCCGGTAGAGCCGCTCGTCGGCCTCGAAGCCGAGCTGCTGGTTGGCGTCGATGGTGTCGAAGCCCTGGTCCTGGAGCGTGTAGGCGCGCAGCTTGTTGACCAGGCCGATACCCCGGCCTTCCTGGGCCAGATACAGGACGATCCCGCCGCCCTGCTTGCCGATCTCGTCGATGGCGCCGCGCAGCTGGTCGCCGCAATCGCAGCGCAGGCTGCCCAGCAGATCGCCGGTGAAGCATTCCGAATGGAGCCGGACCAGCACCGGTTCGGCGGTGTCCGGCGCGCCGATCACGAGGGCCAGATGCTCGCGGCCGCCGTCGCTGGGCCGGAAGGCGACGATCTCCACATTGTCGTTGACGTCGAGCGGCACCCGCGCCGTGCCGACACGCTGGAGCGTGCGCGCCGCGATCTCCTGATAATTGAGCACATGCTCGAGCTCGACCATGAGCAGCGCCTCGGACTCGGCCCAGGACGGCAGATATTCGAGGCGTTCATCGGGGACTGTCGTCACCACGGCGGCCGGCAGCAGACCGGCGAGCTTCAGCAGCTCGATCACCCCGATTTCATTGGCACCCGGACGCGTGGCCGGGTCGATCTGTGCGATCGAGACAGCGGGCACGTTGGGTTCCGACTGGGGGCCCGCCGGGTCGGCCATCATCCGCACGGTCTCGGCGGTCATGCCTTCGGCCAGCGCCACGCGAACCGCACCGTCGGGATTGTCGGTCAGCCCGAGCACCGCCGCGCGCCGCCCGGTCAGGAGCAGCGAGGCCGGGTTCTTCGAAAGACCGGCGAGGCGTGCCAGCTGGCCCGCAGAAGCGCCCTCGGCCGGGTGGACGAGCAATGCCTGGTCCGGCCCCAGCAGGACAATGGTCGTACCCCGGCGCAGATCGGAGATCGCGCGTTCGACGGGCTGGAGCGTGTTGGGAAGCTGGTGCATAACGAGTTCGGTTGGTTCACAGGGTTCGAGGTGACGCGGAATATGCGCCAACAGTGACCCTTCGGCAATACAGCGGCAATACGGCCACCGAACTTGTCTCGGGAGACGAGCGCGCGGCCCGAAACCCGCCTTCGCTCGCTTGAATGTGATCGATCGTGAGGCACCCGATTCTCTTGCAATGGCGCCCCGACACGCTACGTGTCTGGCAACGAGAACAGGGGGCCGTCATGGCGCAAGCAATCTGGAACAACGTCGTCCTTGCCGAGAGCGAGACCTACGAGACCGTCGAGGGGAATATCTATTTCCCGATGGCCTCGCTGAAGCGCGAATATTTCAAGGAGAGCGCCACGACCACGGGCTGCCCCTGGAAGGGCGTAGCGAGCTATCTTACGGTTGATATCGAAGGCGAGGTCAATGCCGACGCCGCGTGGTATTATCCCGATCCGAAAGCTGCCGCGGAAAACATCCGCGACCACGTCGCCTTCTGGCGCGGCGTGCAGGTGAGCGCATAAACATGGCGAGTTTGGCGATGACGAATGTGATTGAGACCAAGGCCGCGAACGGCAAGAAGATCCTGCTGATCGATGACGATGACGCATTGCGTGATTCCCTCTCGGAGCAGCTGCGCCTGCACGAGGAGTTCGTGACCACGGAGGCGACCAGTGCCGCCGACGCGCTGGAGGCCACCAAGGACGAATATTTCGACGCGATCCTGCTTGATGTCGGCCTGCCCGACATGGACGGGCGCGAGGTCTGCCGCCTCTTGCGGCGCAACGGCGTGAAGTCGCCGATCATCATGCTGACCGGCCACGACACCGACGCCGACCAGATCCTCGGCCTCGACGCGGGCGCGAATGACTACATCGCCAAGCCGTTCCGCCTGAACGTCCTGCTCGCGCGTCTGCGTGCGCAACTCCGTCAACATGAACAGAGCGAGGACGCGGTCTTCAACATCGGGCCGTACACCTTCCAGCCGGCCCAGAAGATTCTGGTCGACGGCGAGCAACGCAAGGTGCGCCTGACCGAGAAGGAAACGGCGATCCTCAAATACCTGTATCGGGCCGGCGACAAGGTCGTCAGCCGTGACACGCTGCTGGGCGAAGTCTGGGGCTACAACGCCGGGGTCACGACCCACACGCTCGAGACCCATGTCTATCGCCTGCGCCAGAAGATCGAGGCCGATCCCTCCAACGCGCGGATCCTGGTGACAGAGCCGGGCGGGTATCGCCTGGTCCCGTAGAGGTCCCGTAGCGGCGTTTCGTAAAAGCGTTTTCTAGTTGCCTGATTTCAGGTCGCGGATACGCGTGCCGAGATAGAGCGTGCCGATGATCGTCGCGCCGGCTATCGCCACGAAGGTATAGGCGACGGTGATCCAGTCACCGGTCCAGTTGAACATGCCCGCCGCGATCAGCGGCCCCGCGAGAATGCCCAGATAACGTCCGGTCAGGACGACGGCGAAGGCGTCTGTGCCCGCGCGGTGCCCGCCGACCAGGGTCGACGGCAAGGCCCAGAGCGACGTGGGCGTCAGGCCTGCCGCGATCCCCCAGACGACCAGGCTGGTCAGTCCGATGATGGGGTCGCCGGCGAACGGAATCATCGCCCAGCCGAGGGCCTGCAGGGTCAGCGCGAAGGTCAGCAGCTTCACCACGCCGACGCCGGTCTTCAGGATCATGCCGCCGATCAGGGAGAAGACCAGTAACACGACCACCGGGATCTGGTTGATCTGCACCGCCCCGTCGGCGGTGAAGTTGCGCACGTCCACCAGATAGACCGGCAGCCAGGTGAAGTAGCCCATGAACTGGGCCTGCCACAGGAAGAACAACACGGCGGCGACCCACAACGCGCGGGTCTCTTTTGACGTGAGGGGCGCGTGCGTGGCGGTGGGCGCGGTGCCATCTTCGTTCGCTGATGCGGCACGGACATGCGCGACACCCGGCACTGATCCACGGCGGATGATCCAGAAGGTCCACAAGGCCACGGCGACCGTCGCCGCCGCACCGAACCACCAGACCGGCTGCCAGAAGTTGCTGGCGACCGACGGCTGGGCGACGAGGTTGGCCACCAATTGACCCACCGGAATCCAGGTCGCCTGGGCGGCAATGATGATCGGCAGGTGGCCGGGGCCGGCACTCATGTTGGCGAACGCGGGCATGCACACGGCGAGCACGGCCGCACCAAACCCCTCGATCAGCCGCGAGGTGAGCATCACCGAGCCTGACTCCGGAAAGGCCAGACCGAGCGCGGTGCCCGCGAGCATCAGGCCGAAGGCAGCCATCAGGTAACGCTGGGCGCCGTCGCGCCGGATCGCGCGGCCGACCCGCACGCTGATCAGCATGCCGGCGATGGCGAAGATCGACATGAACCCACCGGCGACGATCGTGTCGTAGGCGTAGAGATCGAACATCACCGGCAGGACCGGCGGCACCTTGAACTGGAAGTAGGCGGCGACGAAGCCGAGCACGATGCCGTAGGACACGCCGGTCCAGTTGGTCTGCGAGGTCTGGGTGGCGGGGTTGGACATGGCTTGCGAACTCTTTGGGGGTTAGTCGTCGTCGACAAATGATCGGCACATAAACAGAAGTAGGTTCGCTTCCGCAACTGAGGACCACCGACAAGCATGGTGTTTCCGCCCCATCATTCAAGTGACTTGAAAATCGTTCAAATAACTTTAGTCTCGGTCCCGAATTCATTCACGATGAAGGGAACCGACCATGTCCGAGTTTGCGACACCCAGCGATGTTCAGAGCGTTACCTACTACAAGGCGCCCAGTGACGACCGTGTGGTCGCCATTCATATCCGCGCCGATTTCGAAGAGTTCGAGCGGTTCCCGCCCTTCATGGATACCGAAGAGGAAAAGGAGCACATCCGGAAGTCCTATAATGTCGATCCGATGTCCGAGCTGCACAACAAGGCCCACATCACGCGAGACGACTGGCCGCTGCAGGTCATCATGCTGAACCGCGACCCGGGCGGCACCACAGCGGCGCATTACCACACGCCCGATGTGCCCCTGCCCGACCATCCGACGCGCCACCAGATTTTACTGTGTCAGCGCGGCAGCGCGCGCATCGGGGTCGTCACGACGGAAGGTGACGCCCTGGGCGATGTCATTCTCAAGCCCAACGATCTGATTCTGATGCTCGAGGGGCACGAGGTCGAGTTCCTGGAGAAAGGCACGCGCCTGATTGAAATCAAGCAGGGACCGTTCCCGGTCACCGATGAGGCCGACAAGGTCGACCTCGTGGTTAAGGCGGCGGCGGAATGAAACTCGCGACTTTCAGAGTAGAAACCCCGGTCGGGCCGTTCGATCGCTTCGGTATCGTTTTGCTGGACGGTGGGTCGGGAGATACCATCGAGAACGCGCGTCGCGGTGCCGGTCGTGTTGTCGACGTCAACTTCGTGCACGCGGCGATGGCGGCAGACCGCGGTCAGGCCAATGCGCACGAACGCGCCGAGGCGTTTTGCCCGCCCGACCTGCAGCAGTTCGCCGGTCTTCACGGGACCGACCGGGACATGCTGGCCGAGATCGTTGCGTGGGCCGAGGCGCATCCCGATGCAAAAGGTGCGCGCGGCGAGACTCTGGTGTGGTCGCTGGCCGACATCACATTGCGCCCGCCGATCGCGCGGGTGCCGGTGCTGCGGGATTTCGCGGCGTTCGAGGATCATCTCGAGAACACTTTCGGCAAGATGGATCTGTCGATCCCGCCGGCCTGGTACGACCAGCCAACGGCGTTCAAGGGCAACTCGACCACGATGTTCGGCCACGACGCGACCGTTCCCTGGCCGCGCTACACCAAGAAGCTCGACTATGAGCTGGAACTCGCCGCGATCATCGGCAAGCCCGCGCTGGACGTGAATATCGACGAGGCCGCCGACTACATCATGGGGTACACGCTGCTCAATGATTTCTCCGCTCGCGACACCCAGCGCGGCGAGATGCAGGTCAGCACCGGCCCCTACAAGGGCAAGGATTTCGCCTGGGGCCTGGGTCCCTGGATTGTCACGCCGGACGAGATGGGTGACCCGGCGGATTTGCAGATGGCGGTGCGCATCGACGGCGAGGTCTGGGCCGAATCCACGCCCGGCCCGATGCAGTGGAGTTTCCCCGAAGCGGTTTCCTATACCTCCCAGGACGAGATGCTGAATGTGGGCGAAGTGCTCGGCTCGGGCACCGTGAACAATGGTTGCGGGTTTGAAATCGATCGCTGGATCAAACCGGGTGCCGTGGTTGAACTGGAAGCCGACCGTATCGGTGTGCTCCGGCATCATGTTGCCGAGCCGAACGGCGAACCGATCCGCTGGCAAAGGCAACAATAGAAAGCCCCGGGCCGTCGTTTCGGGGGACACCACGTCTTGTCACCCAAGTATGCCAGCGATGGAGAATCTTCCATGAACTCCCAGTCTGAAATTCCCGTCCTGGACGTGTCGGCCATCGTCCGGGGAGATTCGCCGGGCATCGACGACATGGCCCGCGAGATGGGCGAAGCCTGTCGCGGTATCGGCTTTTTTTGTGTCACCGGCCATGGCATCGATCTGCCCGTGCTGCGCGAGGCCTTCGAGATGTCGAGGGCCTTCTTTGCCCTGCCGCTTGAGCAGAAGATGGCGGTTACGATGACCAGGTCACCGAACAATCTCGGCTACATGCCGTTCGAGGGTGAGACACTCGACCCGGACAAGCCCGGGGACCTCAAGGAGACGTTTAATCTTGGTCTCGACCTGGCGGCCGATGATCCCGAGATACTGGCCGGCATGCCGTTCCGCGGGGTCAATCAGTGGCCCGAACTCCCTGGATTCCGGGACGCGATGCTGGCGTATTACGACGCGGTCTGGGCGCTCGGCCGGAAGCTGCATTTCGCGCTCAGCCGAGACCTCGGACTGGACGACAATTTCTTCGAGGACAAGCTCGACCGCCCGCTGGGGTATCTGCGCCTGCTCCACTATCCCGCCAACGCCCAGCCGAAAATCGCGGGGCAGACCGGTGCCGGTGAGCATACCGATTACGGAAATATTACATTGCTCCTGCCCGATGCCACGCCGGGGCTCGAGGTGCGCACGCGCCAGGGTGACTGGATCGAGCCGCCTCGCGTGCCAGATGCGTTCGTGTGCAATATCGGCGATTGCCTGATGCGATGGACGAACGACACCTACGTGTCGACGCCGCACCGGGTCCGCGTTCCCGAACAGGAACGTTACTCAATCGCGTTCTTCCTCGACCCCAATCCGGATGCCGACGTCACGGTGCTGCCGGCCTGTGTGGATGATGATCGGCCGCCGAAGTATCCACCGACGACCGGTGCGGCGTATCTGAGAGAGCGGCTCGACGCGACGCAGGAGTTCCGCCGTGACTCTTGAACGTGTGAATCATCGAGTTGGGCCTATGAAACGGGCGTTTGCACAGGAGCGGTTGTAGGGCGTTGGCAGAGCAATCAGGCAGCAAACAGATCGACTGTGCAGACAGACAGGAACGGCCGGGCGCAGCGCTGGGCGGGCGCTTGCGGCACCACCGGATGATGCTGGGCAAAAAGCTAAAAGACGTCGCTGAAATTGTCGGCTGCTCGGAGAGCCTTCTATCGAAACTCGAGAACGGGCACGCCAACCCGTCTGTTCAAATGCTCCACCGAATTGCGCGGGCTCTCGAAATCAATGTGGCGTCATTGTTCGCGGAAGACGATTCGACGGAGGGCATCGTCACCAGGGCAGATGATCGACCGTTGATCGATACCGAACAGTCGCGCGGCGGGCACGGTGTTCGAATACAGCGCCTCATTCCCTATGCGAGCGGGCATTTGCTGCAGGGAAACATCCATATTATTGATCCCGGCGGTGAATCCACCGGCTACCTGGAACATGTCGGCGAAGAGGTCGGGTACGTCATCGAGGGCGAGATAGAGCTTGTTGTCGGCGATGAAGCCATAAGCCTGCGGGCCGGTGATTCTTTCTGTTTCCGCTCCGAGCGTCCGCACCGTTACAGCAACCCGGGTAAGTCCGTGGCCAGGATCGTCTGGGTCAACACGCCGCCGACGTTCTGATCAATATTCCAGCATTAGCACCACCGCCTGAGAGTATATCCTCGGCGCGCCGGCCCTTGCGGCTGGTGGACGACTTAACGCCCGCGTTAGCCCACCGGATTCTTCTCGAAATATTCGATGTCTTCGGGTGACTGCGTCCACCCGGTGTTGGTCGGCCAGTCGACCTTGCGCGAGACCTTGTCACCGCCATAGCGCACCCGAAACAACAGCGTGCGTTCGGGGCCGTTGGTGTATTCATGCACCTCGCCCGGCGGGTGGACGACGAACCCGCCCGGTTTGATATCGACCGTTCTGTCCGGTGTCTTCATGACGCCGCCGCCCTCGAAGCAGAAATAGATCTCGGAGGCGTGGGGATGGCAGTGGTTGGGGCTCACCTGCCCCGGCTCCCAGCAAGCCACGGTGACGTCACCGTCCTCGACCACGCCGAGGATATTCTCGACATGCTTTTGGGGGTCGAATGCCTGTTCGGCCCGCAAATCAAACGCCAACATGATTAATCCTCCTGCGAAGCCGGCTTCCTGTGAAGTCGGCCGGGAAACCGATCGGCAAACCAGCGTGCCCTAGCCGGCGAACCAGCTCGATTCAGGGAACGGCACGTAAAACACCTGCGTAAACACCAGAAACGCCACGATGCTGATGCAGATCGGCGCAATGATCGCCATCCGGATGTTCCGGGTCGTGCGCTCGCGGGTCAGGTAAAGCGACGCCCCGATCAGCATGATCAGGCTCGACGGCCAGAATCCGAGGCGGAACATGGCGAGCAGAAAGGCGAGCACGATCACCATGAAAACGACCACATCCACGGCTGAAGCCTTGTCGTCTGCGGTCATCACGAGGAGGTCCGGCACGTGTTTACGTACGGACGCGACGATGAACTTCGCGAGAAAGGCGATCGCGATGCCCAGGGTGACGTAGTTCGCCAGCAGCGGAAACGCCCAATCCTTCGGATCGGAACTGGAACCGACCGAGAAAAGGGCGCTGACGCCAAACAGCATGATGGCGGTCAGGAGATCGCGGTCTGCAAGTCGTTTCATGTTCATCTCCCTACTCCGGTCCGTCCGGCTTGGCCGGTTTGGCCGGCGTGATACCGGCTGCAATGTCTTTGCGCGTCTTCACCCGGTCCACGTGACGGGTCCAGACCACGAGGACGATGGACAGCACGCTCAGCGAGATCAGGATGACGTTGATCGTGCCGGTAAAGAAGACCTTCCCGACCGACGTCGCATCGGAGATGTACATCGCCTGGACGAGAGACGGCTCGATGATCGGGCCGAGGATGAGGCCCAGCCCGATGGGTCCCGGATGGAAGCCCAGGCGCCGGATCAGGAACACGAAGACCCCGAGGGCCAGCATGATGTAGACGTCGAAGATATTGTTGCGGATCGCATAGGCCCCGATGATTGCCAGCAGCATGATCAGGGGGGCCAGCAGCCGCAGTGGAATCTTGATGATCCGGACCAGAAGCGGTGCGAACAGGGTGCCGAGGATAAACGTCACGATCCCTGCAAAGAGCAGGGACCAGCCGAAGGAAAAGACCAGCGATCCGTCGCTCTGGAACAGCTCCGGGCCGGGATTGAGGCCGCGGAGCATCAGTGCGCCGGCGATGACGGCGGCCGGCGAGGACCCGGGCACACCCAATGTAACAAGCGGGATCATGGCCGCGGGTGCGGCGGCATTGTTCGCGATCTCCGACGCGGTGACGCCGCGCAGGTCGCCCTTGCCATACTGGCTCTTGTCCTTACTCCAGCGCACCGCCTCGTTGTAGGAGACCAGTGCTGCGATGGGGCTGCCGGCGCCGGGCAGAATGCCGATAAACGTGCCGATCACGGCCGAGCGGACCACATGGAATGGATGCGCGAGGACCTTGCGGATGGTCGCCATGGTCTGCCCGCTTACCGGTTTGTACTCGGCGATAAATTCCTTCCGGCGGAGATCGGCGACCATCGCCAGCACCTGGGGGATGGCAAAGATGCCGATCAGGCCGGCCACGAGGGACAGGCCCCCGCGAAGCTCGGGCACGCCATAGGTAAAGCGCGCGATCTCGTTACCGTGACTGATCCCGATGCTGCTGATCAGCAATCCGATCGCGCCGCCGGCAAGCCCCTTGAGGATCGAGTCACCGGCCAGGCTGCCGATGATCGTGAGCGCGAAAATGCCCAGCCAGAAGAACTCGGGCGGGCCGAATTTCAAGGCAATGTTGATCAGCGGCCAGGCGAGGAGCAGGTAGGCAGCAGCACCGAACAATGTGCCGATGGCGGAGCTGAAACAGGCGGCGACGATGGCCTCCTGGCCCCGGCCCTTGTGGACCATCGGATGTCCGTCGAACGCCGTCGCCATCGCGGCAGGCGTACCCGGCGTGTTGACCAGCACCGCGGGGATTGCATCCGAGAACATCGCGCAGACATACAGACCGCCCAACATGGCGATGCCTGCTTCCGTGGGCAGTGCGAACGTAAACGGCACCAGCAGCGCCGTTCCCATCGTCGCGGTCAGGCCCGGGAGGGTGCCCACCACCATGCCGATCATGACGCCGACCGTCAGCCAGAACATGACCGACCAGGTGAGCGTCTGCATGAGACCTTCGATCACCGCGCAATTCCCATCATTATGTTTGTAG
>JABJEK010000072.1 GCA_018702955.1 Rhodospirillaceae bacterium
GCGGATCATAACGACCGAATGCTCCTGAAGATTATGGCCCTCACCGGGGATGTAGCTCGTGACTTCGAACCCGTTGGTCAAGCGCACACGCGCGACCTTTCGCAGGGCCGAGTTCGGCTTCTTCGGTGTGGTCGTATAGACGCGCGTGCAGACACCACGCTTTTGCGGGCAAGCCTCCAGGGCGGGAACCTTGTTCCGCTTGATCGGTGCCTTACGTGGCTTGCGGATCAACTGATTGATCGTCGGCATGTGGCTTCCTTAGTTCTTCCCGTTACGTTTTCTTCAACCATCTGCACAAAGCAAACTCGGGACAGAAAACGTTTCTGTCCCTGCGAGCAATTTTCGCTAGCTCGTAAGCGTTCGCGCATATGGTTCGTATTGCCAGGGGCAGTGTTTAGACTGCGCAGGTCTACGACCGGCCCCGATTAGGCGCGCGGATACTACTTACGAGCCCTATGGCCGTCAACACCGAAAAACCATAAAAATCGGGTAGTTGCGGGCCGTCTCTGCACTCGCCCACAGAGCAATAATCAGACGACATTTAGGTCTTTTGCGTAATAATATTACTCAAAATGACCCCTCCACAGACGAAACACGCCGCCCCGGGATAATCCAGGGCGGCGCGCCACGTTCAGACTTTCAGCGGAGGCGCTATTCGGCGGCGCCCGCCTCTTCGATTTCTGCCTGCGCTGCCGCTTCTTCCGCAGCCAGCTGCTTGGCAAGATCGTCCGCCAACTCGGTGTCGCGATCCGCCGCGATCGAACGGACGGCATTCATCACCGCGCCGGTACCGGCAGGGATCAGACGCCCAACGATCACATTCTCCTTGAGGCCATAGAGGCGATCGACCTTGCCGTTTACGGCCGCTTCGGTCAGGACCCGCGTGGTCTCCTGGAACGATGCCGCAGAGATAAACGAACTGGTCTGCAGGCTCGCCTTGGTGATGCCCTGGAGCACCGGCGAGGCCGTTGCCGGCTTACCGCCCTCATCGACCGCCTTGGCGTTGACCGTATCGAACTCGACCTTGTCGATGATCTCACCGACCAGGAATGTGGTCTCGCCCGGGTTGATAATTTCAACCTTCTGCAACATCTGGCGAACGATCACTTCGATATGCTTGTCATTGATCCCCACGCCCTGAAGTCGGTAGACGTCCTGGACTTCTTTCACCAGATATCTTGCCAACTCCTCGACGCCGAGCACCCGCAGAATATCATGCGGGACAGGATTGCCATCGAGGAGCAGATCGCCCTTCTCGACATAGTCGCCTTCCTGCACCGAGATGTGCTTGCCCTTCGGAATAAGATACTCGACCGGCTCCTTGCCGTTCGCCTGATCTTCTTCACTCGGCGCAATAACGATCCGTCGCTTCATCTTGTAGTCACGGCCGAACTCGATCCGTCCGTCCGTGTCCGCAATGATCGCGTGATCCTTGGGACGGCGCGCCTCGAACAGTTCCGCCACCCGCGGCAGACCGCCGGTGATGTCACGTGTCTTGGAACTTTCCCGCGGGATACGCGCCAGGATGTCACCGGCCTGTACATGCTGGCCTTGCTCGACATTCAGGATCGCATCGACTGACATGAAGTAGCGCGCGTCCATTCCGTTCGCGAGTTTGACGACATCGCCCTGCTTGGAACCCTTCTTCGGTCGCAGCGTGACACGCGGGCGCAAATCGGCACCCTTGGGCTGCTGCTTCCAGTCGATGACCACCTTGTAGACAATACCGGTGGCCTCATCCGTGGCCTCACGCACCGAGACACCTTCGACCAGATCGACATAGTCGATATAGCCTTCCTTCTCGGTGATGATCGGCAGTGTGTAGGGATCCCACTGTGCCAGCGGCTGCCCCTTCTCGACCTTGTCACCTTCATCGGCGAGCAAACGAGAACCGTACGGGATCTTGTGATGCGCACGCGCGCGACCGGCTTCATCGATCAACACCACTTCGGTGTTGCGGCTCATGACGATCGGAATACCTTCCGAGTTCACAACCACGTTCCGGTTCTCGACCTTGACGGTGGCATCGAATGCCGCCTCAACGCTCGACTGTTCCGACGCGCCCTGCGCCGCACCGCCGATATGGAACGTCCGCATCGTCAGCTGCGTACCCGGCTCGCCGATCGACTGCGCGGCGATAACACCGACAGCCTCACCAACATTAACCGGCGTACCGCGCGCGAGATCACGGCCGTAGCACTTGCCACACACGCCGCCATCGCTTTTGCAGGTCAGCACCGAACGGATCTTGACCGTCTCGATACCCGCGGTCTCGATTTTCTCGACCAGCGGCTCCGTCATCAGCTCGCCCTTTTTGACGATCTTGTCGCTGGTCAAAGGATCAATGACATCCTCCGACGTGGTGCGGCCAAGCAGACGCTCGGACAACGGCACGACCACATCGCCGCCTTCGATAACAGCCGTCATCGTCAGCCCGTCATCCGTTCCGCAATCCTGTTCGATGATCACACAATCCTGTGCGACATCAACGAGACGGCGTGTCAGATAACCCGAGTTCGCAGTCTTGAGTGCCGTATCGGCCAGTCCCTTACGGGCACCATGGGTCGAGTTGAAGTACTCGAGGACCGTCAGGCCTTCCTTGAAGTTCGCGATGATCGGCGTTTCGATGATCTCACCCGACGGCTTGGCCATCAGACCGCGCATACCCGCCAACTGGCGAATCTGCGCCGCCGAGCCACGGGCACCGGAATGGGCCATCATGTAGACGGCGTTGATCTTGCCGGTGGAATCTCTGGATTCCATTTCCGCCATCATCGCGTCGGCCACATCGTCGGTGCAACGCGTCCAGGCATCAACGACCTTGTTGTACTTCTCACCCTTGGTGATCAGGCCATCCTGGTACTGCTGCTCGAATTCCTTGACCCGGTTGGTCGTGTCCTCGACCAGACGAGTCTTGAGATCGGGAACAATCAGATCGTCCTTACCGAACGAAATGCCGGCCTTGCAGGCATTCGAGAAACCGAGACCCATCATGCGATCGGCGAAGATGACCGTCTCTTTCTGACCGCAATGGCGATAGACCATGTCGATGATTTCACTGACCTCGCGCTTCGTCAGAAGCCGGTTGATCAATTCGTACGGCACCTTCGCGTGCTTCGGCAGAATGCGTCCGATCAACAGACGACCCGGTGTTGTCAAAACGCGCTCGACAACTTCGTTGCCGTCGGCATCGACCGTATCGATCCGTGCCTTGATCCGAGAATGCAGATGAAGCACGCCGGCATCGAGCGCCTGTTGCACTTCGTCGACCGAGGTGAAGCCCGGAATGCGATGCGCTTTGATATCACCGTCATTGACCGCCTTAAGCGTCAATGAAGCGAGATCCACCGGTTCGGCCGGGTTCTTGGCATCGGTGAAATTCACATCACCGCTGGCCGCGGCCGCATCAAGAGACTTCTTACTATCGAAGCTGACCTCTTCGCCGGCACCTTCAATCACTTCGTAGCTCAGATAGTAGAGCCCGAGGACGATGTCCTGCGACGGCACAATGATCGGCTTACCATTGGCCGGGCTCAGGATGTTGTTGGTCGACATCATGAGCACGCGCGCTTCGAGCTGGGCTTCAAGCGACAACGGCACATGGACCGCCATCTGATCGCCGTCGAAGTCGGCATTGAACGCAGCACACACCAACGGATGCAGCTGGATGGCCTTACCTTCGATCAGCACCGGCTCAAAGGCCTGGATACCGAGACGATGAAGCGTGGGCGCGCGGTTCAACAGAACCGGATGCTCGCGGATGACCTCTTCGAGGATATCCCAGACTTCCGGGCGCTCCTTCTCGACCATACGCTTGGCGGCCTTGATCGTGGTCGCGTAACCGTACAATTCGAGCTTGTGATAGATGAATGGCTTGAACAGTTCGAGTGCCATCTTCTTCGGCAGCCCGCACTGATGCAGCAACAAGGTCGGGCCAACAACGATGACCGAACGGCCCGAATAGTCGACGCGCTTACCGAGCAGATTCTGACGGAACCGGCCCTGCTTGCCCTTGAGCATGTCGGACAATGACTTGAGCGGCCGCTTGTTGGCACCGGTGATAACCCGCCCGCGACGTCCATTGTCGAACAGCGCATCAACGGATTCCTGCAGCATGCGCTTTTCATTCCGCACGATGATGTCGGGCGCGCGCAGTTCGATCAGGCGCTTCAGGCGGTTGTTACGATTGATCACGCGTCGGTACAGATCATTCAGATCCGATGTTGCGAAGCGGCCGCCATCGAGCGGGACCAGCGGCCGCAGCTCCGGCGGGATGACCGGGATCACATCGAGAATCATCCATTCCGGACGGGCGCCGGATTCAATGAACGCCTCGACGATCTTCAGACGCTTCACATACTTCTTGCGCTTGGCCTCGGAGTTCGTCTCCTTGAGGTCAACACGCAAACGCGCGCGCTCGCCCTCGAGATCGATCGCCATCAGCATGTCCTTGAGGGCCTCGGCACCGATTTTCGCGGTGAAGGCTTCCTCGCCGAACTCTTCCTGCTTGTCGAGATAATCCTCTTCCGACAGAAGCGAGTATTGCTCCATATCGGTCAATCCGGGTTCCGTGACGATGTAGTTCTCAAAGTAGAGAACCCGCTCGAGATCACGCAGCGTGTTGTCGAGCAGCATGCCAATGCGGCTCGGCAGCGATTTCAGGAACCAGATATGCGCAACCGGCGAGGCCAGTTCGATATGGCCCATCCGCTCGCGGCGCACGGACTGGAGTGTCACTTCGACACCGCATTTCTCGCAGACAATGCCGCGATACTTCATGCGCTTATATTTGCCGCACAGACACTCGTAATCCTTGATCGGTCCGAAGATCCGGGCGCAGAACAGGCCATCACGTTCCGGCTTAAACGTCCGGTAGTTGATGGTTTCCGGCTTCTTGATCTCGCCGTAGGACCAGGAACGGATGCGCTCAGGGCTGGCGATCGAGATTCGGATCTCGTCGAAACTCTGCGGGCCATGGGGTTGACCGAAGACATTGACGAGTTCGTTCATGTACTTGCTCCCGGTAGGGGGTTTCTCTGTTTCAGGGTCATGCAGCCGGCCGTCTATCGGGTCGACTGATTAAGCTGAACGTCGAGTCCGAGCGAGCGGAGTTCCTTCACGAGGACGTTGAAGGATTCCGGAATACCCGCTTCGAAATTATCATCACCGCGGACGATGGATTCATAGACCTTGGTACGTCCGGCCTTGTCATCCGACTTGACCGTCAGCATTTCCTGCAGCGTGTAGGCGGCGCCGTACGCTTCGAGCGCCCAGACCTCCATTTCGCCGAAGCGCTGACCGCCGAACTGTGCCTTGCCACCCAACGGCTGCTGGGTGACCAGGCTGTACGGCCCGATCGAACGTGCATGGATCTTGTCGTCGACCAGATGATGGAGCTTCAACATGTAGATGTAGCCCACCGTGACCGAACGTTCGAACGTTTCACCCGTCCGCCCATCGACGAGCTGCACCTGGCCCGAAACATCGAGCCCGGCCATCTCAAGATGCTCGTTGATCTCCGTTTCGGTCGCACCATCGAACACCGGCGTTGCGATCGGCACACCGTTGCGCAGGTTACCGGCCAGTTCAGAGACGGCATCATCGGACATCGAATCGATGTCCTCGTCAGACGTCTCCTTGCCATAAACCTCGGACAGCTTCTTGCGAATTTCGGCCGACTTCCCGTTTTCATCGAGGGAACTCATGATCGCGCCGATCTGACGGCCGATGCCGCGCGTGGCCCAACCCAGATGGGTCTCGAGGATCTGCCCGACATTCATGCGCGACGGCACGCCCAGCGGGTTCAGGACGATATCGACCGGGGTCCCGTCGTCCAGATAGGGCATGTCTTCCATCGGCATGATGCGCGAGATCACACCCTTGTTGCCATGGCGGCCAGCCATCTTGTCACCCGGCTGCAGCTTGCGCTTTACCGCGACAAAGACCTTCACCAGCTTCATCACGCCCGGCGGCAATTCGTCACCGCGCTGAAGCTTGTCGACCTTGTTCTCGAACCGGGCCTCAAGCGCCTGAACCGCTTCGTCGAAGCTGTTCTGGATCGCCTCGATCTCGGACATCCGGCTATCATTCTTGACGACGAGCTGGCGCCACTGACCCGGGGTGAAGTCACCGAGGACCTTATCGGTCACCTTGACTTCGCCTTCGATGCCCTTCGGGCCCTTCACGGCCGTCTGATTGAGCAACAGCTCCTTCAGGCGACTGTAGAAGCTGCGCTCCAGGATCGCCTTCTCATCGTCACGATCCTTGGCCAGGCGTTCGATTTCGGCACGCTCGATCGACAGGGCGCGTTCGTCCTTGTCGACGCCGCGGCGCGAGAACACCCGCACCTCGACGACCGTTCCGGTCACGCCCGGCGGCACCTTCAGGGAGGTGTCACGAACGTCCGCGGCCTTTTCACCGAAGATCGCGCGCAACAGCTTCTCTTCTGGCGTCATCGGCGATTCACCCTTCGGCGTCACCTTGCCGACGAGGATGTCGCTCGCATTCACCTCTGCACCGATATAAACGATGCCGGCCTCATCGAGATTCTTCAGAGCCTCTTCGCCGACATTCGGAATGTCGCGTGTGATCTCTTCCTGACCCAGCTTGGTATCGCGGGCCATGATCTCGAACTCCTCGATATGGATCGAGGTGAACACGTCATCGCGCACGATACGTTCGGAGATCAAGATCGAATCTTCGAAGTTGTAGCCATTCCACGGCATGAACGCGCAAAGCACGTTCTTGCCGAGCGCCAGCTCACCGAGATCGGTGGACGGACCGTCAGCAACGATGTCCCCCTTCTCGACCAGATCGCCAACCTTCACCAGCGGACGCTGGGTAATCGACGTGTTCTGGTTGGAGCGCTGGAACTTGAGGAGATTGTAGATGTCGACGCCGGTGTCACCACCGCCGATGTCACCGGTCGCCCGGATCACGATACGTGTCGCATCGACCTGATCGATGATGCCCGACCGGCGTGCGACAATCGCCACACCCGAATCGCGCGCCACCGTCTCTTCCATACCCGTGCCCACCAGAGGAGCCTCGGTCTGAATCAACGGCACCGCCTGGCGCATCATGTTCGAGCCCATCAGCGCACGGTTCGCATCATCGTTCTCGAGGAACGGAATGAGCGCCGAGGCCACGGACACGAGCTGCTTGGGCGATACGTCCATGTAGTCGACATCGCTCGGCAGCGCCATGAGGTAGTCACTGCCCTGTCGGCAGCTGACGAGCTCATCAGCCAGCTTGCTGGCCTTGTCGATCGTGGAGTTTGCCTGGGCAATCGTATAACGGCCCTCTTCCATCGCCGACAGATAGACGACCTCGTCGGTCACCTTGCCGTCTTTCACCTCGCGATAGGGCGTCTCGATGAAGCCGTACTTGTTCACCCGCGCGTAGGTCGCGAGCGAGTTGATCAGGCCGATGTTCGGGCCTTCCGGCGTCTCGATCGGGCAGATCCGGCCGTAATGGGTCGGATGCACATCGCGGACCTCAAAGCCCGCACGCTCGCGCGTCAGGCCACCCGGTCCGAGCGCCGACAGGCGGCGCTTATGGGTGATTTCCGACAGCGGATTGGTCTGATCCATGAACTGGCTCAACTGCGACGAGCCAAAGAACTCGCGCACCGCAGCGGCAGCCGGCTTCGCATTGATCAAATCATGCGGCATGACGCTGTCGATCTCGACCGTCGACATACGCTCGCGGATCGCCCGCTCCATACGCAGCAGACCGATGCGATACTGATTTTCCATCAGCTCGCCGACCGAACGAACCCGACGGTTACCGAGATGATCGATGTCATCGATTTCGCCCTGGCCGTCCTTCATGCCGACCATCAGCTTGATGATCTGGAGGACGTCGTCCTTGCGCAGGACGCGGACGGTGTCGGGGCATTCGAGCTCGAGACGCGCATTCATCTTCACACGCCCGACCGCAGAGAGGTCATAACGCTCATTGTCGAAGAACAGGCTCTTGAAAAGGTTCTCCGCCGTTTCATACGTCGGCGGCTCACCCGGGCGCATCACACGGTAGATGTCGATCAGCGCATCCTCGCGCGAGCGGTTCTTGTCCGCTGCGAGCGTGTTGCGGATATACGGCCCGACAGTGACATGGTCGATTGCCAGGGTCGCGAACGCCTTGATCTTGAGTTCCTCGAAGGATTCGAGGACCTCTTCCGTGATCTCATCGCCGGCCTCAAACAGCACTTCACCGGTATCTTCGTTGATGATGTCTTCGGCGAAATACTGGGTCAGCAGCTCATCACTGCTGACCAGAATTTCTTTTACCTTCGCTTCCTCGATCTGGCGTGCGACGCGCGGCGTGAACTTGGCCTCCGCTTCGGCAACGACCTTACCGGTCTTCGCATCGACGAGATCATGGGTCAGCTTGACGCCACGCATACGCTCGGCATCAAGCGGTGTCTGCCAGCCATTTTTGGTCAGGCTGTAGCTCGTCTTGTCGTAGAAATAGTCGAGGATTTCCTCGTGCGACATACCAACGGCCTCGAACGGCTCAAGTTCGCGGCCTTCCTCGGCACGCTCGGCGCGAAGTTTGGCCGTGGCGGCGCTGTCGAGCGCCATCAGGAACGTCGTCACCGGCAGCTTGCGGCGGCGATCGATCCGGACATGCACGATATCCTTGGCATCGAATTCGAAGTCGAGCCAGGACCCGCGATAGGGAATGACCCGCGCGGCGAACAGGAACTTGCCCGACGAATGGCTCTTGCCACGGTCATGGTCGAAGAAGACACCGGGTGAACGGTGCATCTGCGAAACGATAACGCGCTCGGTGCCGTTGATGACAAAGGTGCCCTTGACCGTCATCAGGGGCATGTCGCCCATGTAGACGTCCTGCTCCTTGATGTCACGGATCGAGCGCGAACCCGTATCCTCGTCGATATCCCAGACCACGAGACGCAGCGTCACCTTCAGGGGTGCCGCGAAGGTCATGCCACGTTGCTGGCATTCCTCAACGTCGTATTTCGGTTCCTCGAGCTCGTATTCAACAAACTCGAGCTGAGCCTTCTCCGAAAAATCACGGATCGGGAACACGGATTTGAAAACTTCCGTTATCCCCACATCCGCACGCTCTCCTTCGAGCGTGGTGCTGTTCAGAAACTGGTCATAGGAACTCATCTGAACCTCAATGAGGTTCGGCATGGGCGCCACTTCCAGAATCCGTCCAAAGTTTTTACGGATACGTTTGCGACCGGTGAACGACTGCGCCATTAATTGCCTCTCTTCGTTGTCGTGAGCGTATGCCCACGACCAATCGGGCTATTCCAATTCGACTAACCGGACCCGGGCTTGCGCCCTTCCGGCATCGTCGCATCGTCGCCGACCACAGAACCTTGCGATCTTCGGCGATCCGAGGATGCCGGCGGCAGCGGGAATTGCTCCCCGGCCGCCGCCGAACCCATTGCTGGCGAGCTACTTGACCTCGACGGTCGCGCCCGCTTCTTCCAGCTTGCCCTTGAGCTCATTGGCCTCATCCTTGGAAACGCCTTCCTTAACCGGTTTCGGCGCACCCTCGACGAGGTCCTTGGCTTCCTTCAGGCCCAGACCAGTAATCGTCCGGACTTCTTTGATCACATTGATCTTTTTCTCGCCCACAGTTGCGAGGATGACGTCGAACTCCGTCTGCTCCTCGGCAGCGGCACCGGCATCAGCCGGAGCACCCGCAGCGACCGCAACCGGTGCTGCGGCGCTAACGCCCCATTTTTCCTCGAGCAACGTCGACAATTCGGCGGCCTCGAGAACTGTAAGAGCGCTGAGATCCTCTGCGATTTTTTCAATATCTGCCATTTTCATTTACTCCTGAGACTTTGAGAGACTTTTCGTTATTCGAAATTTCAGACCGGCCTACGCTGCCTCGTCCTGATTTGCGTATGCGCCAAAGACGCGTGCAAGTTGTCCGGCGGGTGCCTGAAGCACACCGGCGACCTTGGTCGCAGGCGCGTTCAACAAGCCCACCAGCTTGCCGCGCAGCTCGTCGAGCGAAGGAAGCGACGCCAATGCCTTCACGGCATTCTCATCGAGCAGGGTGTCGCCCATGGCGCCCCCGACAACGGTGAGTTTGTCATTTTCCTTCGCGTAGTTGACTGCCACACGTGCCGCCGCCACTGGGTCGGCGGAATACGCAATTGCGGTCGGCCCCGAGAACAGATCGGTGATCGGTTCATAGGGCGTTCCCGCCAGGGCGAGTTTCGCGAGCCTGTTCTTCGTCACTTTGTAACCGGCACCTGCCTCACGCATCCGGGTCCGGAGTTCTGTACTCTCCGACACCGTAAGCCCGGTCTGTTGCGTCACCACGACAAGCGCGGCCTCCGCAAAAGACTGGTTGAGTTCGGTGACCAGCTCTTCTTTTCTAGCTCGGTCCACTTACCGTCTCCGCAAACTTGGCGCGAGCCGAACGTATCGACATACCGCACCGTTGCAATTTGGCCCCGGCCCATAATGGACCGAAACCGCTCCTAACCTGTCCCAGGAGCGATACGAACGGCCACTTGCCCGTTCGCCTTCTCCCGTCTATGCCGGCCGCTGTTTCCAGCACTTAGGTCCGCCGGGCTGTAACCCTTTGGACGCCTGCAGTCTCGGACAGTATCTCCGCCCCGGATGACACCGGCCGCGGAAATCTCACTGACGACCTATTCGGCCGCTTCCTGTGACGACGCACCAACGTCCGCCACATCGAAACGCACACCCGGACCCATGGTCGAGGTAAGCGCCACTCTGTTCACATATGAGCCTTTCACGCCGCTCGGCTTGGCGCGCATGATGGCCCCCAGAAACGCGTCGAGATTCTGACGGATCTGTTCCTCGCTGAAGCTTGCCTTGCCGATGCCGGCATGCACGATCCCGGTCTTCTCGACCCGGAACTGCACCTCGCCGGACTTGGCATTCGTGACGGCTTCCGTGACGTCGTTCGTCACCGATCCCAACTTCGGGTTCGGCATCAGACCGCGCGGGCCCAAAACCTTACCGAGGCGGCCGACGACGGGCATCATGTCCGGGGTCGCAATCACGCGATCGAAATCGATCTCGCCATTCTGCACCTTCTCCGCCAGATCATCCGCACCGACGATATCCGCACCGGCCGCGAGGGCCTCTTCGGCCTTCTCGTCCTTGGCAAACACGGCAATCCGCACGTCTTTACCGGTACCGTTTGGCAGCGCGACGACACCGCGCACATTCTGATCGGCATGGCGCGGGTCGACGTTCAGATTCAATGAAATCTCGATCGTCTCATCGAACTTCGCCGTGGCATTCTCTTTTACCAGCCGCACGGCCTCGCCGATCGCCACCTTTGTATCGGGGTCGACCTTCTCGCGGGCACTGCGTAGACGCTTTCCAGGTTTTGCCATCGTTACCCCACCACCTCTAGGCCCATCGACCGGGCCGTGCCTTTGATCATCTCTGCTGCCGCATCGACATCGTTGGCGTTCAAATCAACCATCTTTGCTTCCGCGATCTCGCGGCACTGCGCATCCGTGACACGGCCAACGAGGTCACGCCCCGTGGTGCCGCTACCCTTTTGAACGCGCGCGGCCTTCTTCAGGAAGTAGCTGGCCGGCGGCGTCTTGGTCACAAAGGTGAACGACTTGTCCTGATACACGGTGATGACCACCGGTGTGGGCACACCCTGCTCACCATTCTGGGTCTGCGCGTTGAACGCCTTGCAGAATTCCATAATGTTCAAGCCGGCCTGGCCGAGCGCCGGCCCGACGGGCGGCGACGGATTGGCCTGTCCGGCCGGGATTTCTAGTTTGACGTAACCGTCAATTTTCTTCGCCATGATTTAGACCTCATGTCCTTTCGAGGTTTCGCGGTACGGCGCCCCAAGGGCTTATGGAGCCGACCTCCCGCGCACCGCCTTGCGGCGGCCAACAAACGTTCAGGTTAAAGTTTTTCGACCTGACCGTATTCCAACTCAACCGGCGTAGACCGGCCAAAAATCGAGACCGAGACCTTCAACCGCGCACGTTCTTCGTCGACATCCTCGACCACGCCGTTGAACGACTGGAACGGGCCGTCATTGACCCGCACTTCCTCGCCGATATCGAAGGTGACGGACGGCTTCGGCCGCTCGACGCCTTCCTTGACCTGATGCAGGATCCGGTCGGCTTCAGCCTGACTGATCGGTGCCGGCTTGTTGCCTGCCCCGAGAAATCCCGTCACTTTCGGCGTGTTCTTCACCAGGTGATAGCTCTGCTCGTTCATGTCCATGCGAACGAGCACATACCCCGGAAAGAACTTCCGCTCCGAATTCACTTTCGCACCGCGGCGCATCTCGACCACTTCTTCGGTCGGCACCAGCACATCGTCGAACATGTCATCCATGCCCTTGGTCACGGCTTGTTCCTTGATCGACTGCGCGACCTTGGATTCGAAGCCGGAATAGGCGTGAACAACAAACCACTGCATGCCCATCAAACCACTAACTCCCGACCGACAGGGCCAATTGAACGAGCTTCGCCAACACAATGTCGACGAGGAAAAAGAACACGGCCGCGAACGCCACCATGACAACGACCATCAGGGTCGACTGAATTGTTTCGGTGCGCGACGGCCACGTGACCTTGCTCACCTCTTGTCGTACCTGGCGTACAAACTCGCCAACCGATGGTTTTGCCATTCGTTCCGCTTTCATCGCGTTACTATTTCGCACCCGACACATTCGCTGGCCGGACATTCCGGCTGGCAGGAGTGGTAGGACTCGAACCTACA
>JABJEK010000073.1 GCA_018702955.1 Rhodospirillaceae bacterium
AGGCACAAATTAATGTACCTCGTTACATCTATGAATGCGCGTGCAAGCGGACGTGTTTGATTATCACGCACCGCCGCCTGCGCATCCCTTCTTCAGGTATTCACAATGTCCAACAGCGCAGATGCCAATATCCGCTCCAACTTAGGAGCGAAATCACTCGGCATGTAGCTAAGCCGCCCAACAGGGTTTACACCCAACTGGGCAGCGAGGCCGGGTTATATGACTGTGGACTGGGCAAGTCAAACGCTTTTTCCCGGTCCGAACAGTTTTTTTTAACCCGTCCGGATACTGCTCAAAGGCTTGCTGGAACAGGGTTCCCTTCGGCCTTCGACAGTGCGCAGGGTGATATAGGATCACGCCGGTTTGTGTCAATCATAATACTGCACTGCAGCAAAGATAATTGAAGGCGTTGAAAACACCGGCTCCGGACATGCACGAGTCACAACCTTTCGATAGGCTAAACCCGCGGTGAGAGCCGCGATTGGAACTGCGGAACGAGATAAATGAAACGCCTTATCCTACTGCGTCACGGATCTTCGGAGTGGCCCGAAAGCGGCCATGAGGATTCAGATCGGCCACTCACGAAGGTCGGCTGCGCGGAATGCCTTCAGGTCGCGCATTGGCTCAATGAGCATGATCTGGCCCCGGACCACGCCCTGGTCTCGTCGGCACTGCGCACACGGCAGTCGTGGGAACTCGTGCATGACAACCTTGAGCGTGCGCCTTCGTTCGATGTGCATGACGATCTCTACCTCGCCGCACCCGGCACCCTTCTCGCACGCATCAGCGCCCTATCAGACACAGTCGAGTGCGCATTGGTGTTGGCACACAATCCGGGGATCGAGGAGCTCGCGCGGATGCTCGCAGGCCCCTCACCCGACGACGAGGCCATTCGGGATCTGATGCTTGGCTACCCCGCAGCCGGCCTTGCGCTGTTCACCGTCGAGGGCGATGCGTGGGATCAGCTGACCGGTGCCACGACACGCCTGACCGCGTTTGTCCGCCCCGGGCAACCGAACGACTAGGCAAGCTCAACCCCGCAGGCCACGCACAAAACCGGCGAGCGCGGCACCCACCTCATCGGGCACATCTTCCTGCATGTAGTGGCGCCCATGGACCGTGACCTCGCGCTGGTTCTTGAACGTGCGCGCATGCTCGCGCGCAGCACCCGCAAGCCCATGTCCCTCATCGGCATTGATGAAAAGCTTCGGCGTGTCGGTCTCGACCAGCCAATCGGCATAGCGTTTGACGATCGCATGACTCTCGGCCGGCTCCCCATCGAACGGAATGTCGTTCGGCATGATGACGCCGGGCAGTTTCGTGCCGCCGGAACGGTTGGTCGGGTACCGATAGACTTCCTTCTCGGCGTCGGACAGGTCGCGGATGATCCCGCGCTCGAACAGCATCACCTCGACGAACAGGTTCTTCTCGATGGCCTCCGCCTCCCCTTCGGGCGTGCGAAAGCGCTTGAAGGCCCCAACCCGCTCTTCGGGAATATCGGACCAATGGCGCGGCCACACCATCGCCTCCATGTAGGCGATGCCCTGGACCTGATCGGGAAACCGCGACGCCCGATCAAACCCGACAGCCGCGCCCCAGTCATGCAGCACCAGAATCAAATTCTCGTTCAGACCGAGTGCCTCGAAAAAAGTATCGAAATACTTAATGTTGTCCTTGAAATGATAGGCATCGCGCGGCGAGGTCGACGACCAGCCATGGGCGATAAAATCCGGCGCAATGATGCGCCCCATCCCCTCGACATGGGGGATGACATCGCGCCACAGGAACGACGATGTCGGGTTCCCGTGCATGAACACAATCGGGTCGCCGTCGCCGATATCGATATAGGCCATCTCGGCGTCGCCGACGTTGACCGTCTTGCGCAAATCCGGATTGGCGGTGGACAGGGTTTTGCGCGGGTCTGGTGTCGGAAGGATGGCTTTGGGCGGCATGTCGCTCTCTCCTGAAAAGATGCCTGAAGATATCACCGGCAGCGCAAACCGATGCGGCCGAATGCGAAAGACACTGGTGCGCGCACCTCACCAGTTCGCATACCTACTGTGTCGCCAGGTTGTCCTGATATGTGACGAAGCGATGCGAACGCGATATGACTGAGAGGCCAGTTCGGCTGAATTCAACGCGATGCAAAGGCAAGGATATCGCCATGCCCACGAGGCGCCGCAGATGACCCGGTCCGACCCGCCGCGCAGCCGCGCCAGCGCGGCAAAGGATTCCATGACGGTCGAACTCGGGGCGGTGATCGTCGCCGTCGGCCCTGACGGCCCGCGCGTGCTCGTCCGCCAGCCCGATACCTCACGGCCTGCGGCCCTCCCCTCGGGCCCGCTGGAGCCCCATCACCGCACGCTGGAGGCCGGCCTGCGGACATGGGTTGAGGAACAGACCGGCTACGACCTCGGCTATGTCGAACAGCTCTACAGTTTCGGCGACGCCAACCGCCATGCCAGCGCGCGCGCCCAACCGGGCCGGATACTGTCGATCGGCTATCTCGCACTGGTGCACGAAGACAAGCCACGCCGCATGGAGGCCAGCGAATGGCGAAGCTGGTACGAATTTTTCCCATGGGAGGATTGGCGCGAAGGCGAGCCGGCCATCCTGTCGGCTGTGCGGGACGGCATCGCGGGCTGGATCGCGGAGGCCCCGCGCGATGAGCGAAAATCGCGCGAGGAACGAGCGCGGGTCACGTTCGGACTGCCTGGCGGCCACTGGAATGAAGAGCTTGTCCTCGAACGTTATGAGCTTCTCTACGAAATCGGGCTTGTCCCCGAAGCCCACCGCGATGGTGCGGCCTGCTGGGCGCCGCGCGAAGCCGCGCTCATGGACGCCGACAGCCTGCAGGCGGATCACCGCCGCATTCTCGCGACAGCCATCTCGCGCCTGCGCGGCAAGATCAAATACCGACCGGTCGTGTTCGAACTGATGCCGCCGCGCTTTACATTCCTGGACCTGCAGCGCGCCGTAGAGGCACTGGCGGGTGTCGAACTACATAAGGCCAACTTCCGCCGCCTGGTCGAGCATCAAGGCCTGGTCGAGGACACCGGCGCAAAGACTTCCAAAACCGGCGGTCGCCCGGCCAGCCTGTTTCGGTTCCGCCGCGAGGTCCTGCTCGAACGCCCGGCCAGCGGGGTCGGCCTGCCACCGGTCCGCCGTTCCGCCAAGACGTAACGCCGCTATCAGCTACGTAAAGTAGAGCCCGCCATTCATGTGCACCGTCTGACCGGTCATGTAGCCATTGGCGGCCAGCATGACTGTGGCCATCGCCACCTCGTCCACATGCCCCATGCGGCCCATAGGTGGCGAGAACACCTGCTGCTCGGGCGTGGCAGTCGCGGTCATGTCGGTGCGGATGAGGACCGGTGACACGGAGTTGGCGGTCACCCCGTCATCGACCAGACGCAGCGCGTAGGCCCGGGCCAGCGCCTCCATCCCGCCCTTCGACGCGGAATAATGAAGGCCGACACGCCCGCCATTATGCGCGGCGCCGGAGGTGATGTAGATCAGCCGCCCCCATTTGCGTTCCTGCATGCCGGGCAACACCGCCTGGGAACAAAGGAACGCCGAGGTCAGGTTCGCCTGCAGAACATGGTTGAAGTCGGCTTCGGTCGTTTCTTCGATCGACTGTCGGATACCGATACCCGCATTCGCGACCAGAATATCGACAGGCCCGAGTGCCGTTTGCGTTGCGCCGACCATGCGCACAACATCGTCGTTCACCGTGACATCGCCTTGCACGGCTGTTGCCCTGCCACCCGCGGCCTCGATGGTCGCGACGGTTTCCCCGGCGGCATCCGCATTGGAAACATAGTTCACGGCGACAGCTGCTCCGGCCTCCGCCAGAGCGCGCGAGATCGCCGCGCCGATGCCGCGGCCGCCCCCGGTCACAAGCGCGACCCGGCCGGTTAAATCCATCGCATCCATGTTGATGTCCTAACCAGCACCCGCCGCTACATCACCGCGCCGACCTGCCAAGGAATGAACTCATTGTCACCAAATCCCAGCGCCTCGGACTTCGATTGTGTGCCGCTGGCAATATCGAGCATGTAATCGAAGATCTCGAGACCGACATCCTCGATGGTGGCATCGCCGTCGGCAATCTTGCCCGCGTTGATGTCCATATCCTCGGTCATGCTTTCGTACATTTGCGTATTGGTCGCGAGCTTGATCGACGGCGACGGCTTGCAGCCATAGACCGACCCGCGACCCGTCGTGAAGCAGACCAGGTTCGCACCGGACGCGACCTCGCCCGTGATGGACGCCGGGTCGAAGCCGGGAGAATCCATGAACACGAAGCCCTTGGTGTCGATCGGTTCGGCATACTTGTAAACGCCCGCCAGGTTGGTGGTGCCGCCCTTGGCGGCCGCACCCAGGGACTTCTCGAGGATCGTCGAGAGGCCGCCGGCCTTGTTGCCCGGCGACGGGTTGTTATCCATCGAGCCGTGGTTGCGGGCCGTGTAGCCCTCCCACCACTTGATCCGGTCCACCAGCTTCTGGCCGACTTCGGCATTGACCGCACGGCGGGTGAGCAAATGTTCCGCACCGTAAATCTCCGGCGTCTCGGCGAGGATGCCGGTGCCGCCATTGGCGACCAGCCGGTCCACCGCGTTACCCAGTGCGGGGTTGGCGGTGATACCCGAATAGGCATCCGAGCCACCGCACTGGAGTGCGACCGTCAGCTCGCTGGCGGACACGGTCGAGCGCGTGGCCGCGTTGGCCGGCTCCAGCATCGTGCTGATCCGTTCGATCGCCTGGTCCACGGTCTTCCGCGTCCCGCCCGATTCCTGGATCGTCATGGTCTGGAACGTGTCGTTGAGCTCGAGGCCGTAGGCATCGAGCAGGAACGGAATCTGGTTCACTTCGCAGCCGAGCCCGACGATCAATACGCCGGCAAAATTCGGATGGCGCGCATAGCCCCACAGGGTGCGCTGGAGGTTGGCGTAGCCGTCACCGGAATCCGCCATGCCACAGCCCGTCGCGTGCACGAAGGCCGACACGCCATCGACGTTGGGATAGTCGTTGAGCTTGCCGGTCGCGTTGAATGAATCCGCGATGTAACGCGCCACGGTCGCCGAGCAATTCACCGACGTCAGGATGCCGATATAGTTGCGCGTCCCGACTGAACCGTTCTTGCGGACATAACCCTCGAAGGTCCTCCGGTCGGCCTCGGGAACCATCTCCGTCTCGCGCAAGTCCGTGGCGAACTGATAATCGCGATCGACCATGCGGAACTCGCAATTGTCGGTGTGAACATGGTCGCCCGCCTTGATGTCGTGTGCGGCAAACCCGATGATCTGGTCATATTTGATAACCGTCTCGCCCTTGGCGATAGGCTTCGTCGCGATTTTGTGTCCACGGGGGATCGGCGCGTTCGTGGTGACGTCCTCACCGGGAACGGCGGTGTTGGGCATAAGCTCGGCCCGTGCGACGACAACATTATCGGCGGGATTCAGACGGATGGTCAGGGGGGCGGTTTCGGACATCGGGTCTCACTGAAAATAGGGGTTACGGACTAGAATTTGATGACGTTGGTGAAGTTATCCCACGGGCTGTAGAAGCGCACGCCCTCGCGCAACGGCGGCTGGGGTGCCTGTATCTCGAGCCAATGCACCGGCGTCCCCTCGCGTGGGAAAAACGCATGCTGCGCGCCAACACCGGTCCAGGCAAAGTCGCCCTTCTTTAGCAGATATTCCTGCCCGTCGAAGACGATATCGACCTCGCCACCCAGCACGTAATACGCCTCTTCGAAGGCATGGTCATGGTGATTGCAAATCCCGCCATTGGCGAAGTTGATGACGAACATATTGAAGTGCACGGCACCGAACACATCGTCGATCATCATGCGCTGGGAAAACCCGTCCAGATCCGGCGTGATCGTAAGCGGCGGCGTGTGCTGCGCGATGTCGTAATGCCCGACCATCTGGTCGCGCCGGTCCGCGAGATTGATCAGCGCCGGCGTGTCCGGCCACTCGGCCGCACCGTCAAACCAGGTGTCCTGCCAGGCATCAGGGGCCTTGGGCTGGGGCGCGCACATCTCGATCCAACGTGCGGCGACCGATCCGGCGTTGCGGTAAGCATGGGCAATGCCCGTCGGAATCAGCATGAAGTCACCGGCGACAAGACGATACGCCCGGCCGTCGCGGATCACATCGACCGCGCCCTCGATCAGATATAGCCCGGTTTCGTGGGCCTGGATCGTGAGCTCGGTTTCGCCGCCCGGCGTGACCTCGATAATGCCGTAGGAGATATGCACCGTGTCGTCGGCATGCTCGACGAAGGGCGACCAGTTCAGCCCGTGCGCATGTGCGCCGTATTTGGGGTGCGGCGCCAACGTGGCGCTGTCGAATGTCGCAACTTTGTGCATGACCTAGCTCCCGCACAGATGGACGGGAAACCGGCTCGCCTAGCGCTCGCGCATATGTTGCGCGATTGCTTTCTTAACCTGGCCCGGCTGGGCCTCCACCGCCTCCGCCAAACGGCGTAATTCCTTGCGCAGACCATACACCTGATCCATCAGCGAAAGAACCGTGGGCACACCCTCTTCGGCGATCGCCATGTCCCGTCGAATTTCCCGGACCAGGCGAAGACGCGCGATATCGATCTCCCGGAACCAGAGTTCACCACTTCGCTTTTCCGGCAACACCCAACCCAGGTCCACCCAACGCCGAAGCTCGACGCGGCGTACACCCGATACCATTTTCAAGACCTCGGTTTCGCGCATCGCTCAGGCCTCCATGCCGGATCGTGGGTCGTAGTTGTGCCGTTTCGACCAATCCTCGAGAAAAGTTTCCAATTCCGCGTCGGATTCGTCTGGGAGAACGACCCGCAACGTGACGTGCTGATCACCGCGCCCGCCTGATTTCCCGCCGGGGACACCCTTCCCCTTCAAGCGCAAACGGCCCCCGGTGTTTGACCCTTTGGGGATATTCATGGTGACGGGCCCATCGATCGTCGGGACGCGCACCTTGGCGCCAAGCACAGCTTCATAGAGCGCGACAGGAAGCTCGAAGTGGATATCGTTCCCGTGCCGGTGAAACAGGCTGTGCGGACGCACATGCACGGTCACCAAAGCATCACCCGCCGGACCTCCCCCGAGACCCGGCGCACCCTTTCCTTTCAGGCGCAGGACCTGACCGTCTCGCAGGCCGGCCGGAATGGCGAGGTCGAGGGTCTTGCCATCGGGCATCGTGATTCGTGATTTCGTCCCCTGCGCGGCGTCGAGAAAATCGACGTCAAACATATACCGGACATCACCCCCGCGCATTCGAACCGTGCGCCCACCCGCCTGGGCGTGGCGAAACAGGTCCGAGAAGGCATCGCCCATATCGGCGTATCCGTCGGCGGAATGGTACGGATGGTCGGTGCCTGCTTCGGCGTAGTGACGGTATGAAGGTTGTTCGGCGCGTTCATGCCCCTCGGCGTCAATCTCGCCACGGTCGAACCGCGCGCGCTTTTCCTTTTTGCCGATGATGTCATTGGCGGCCTGAGCCTCGAGAAAACGAGCCTGCGCGTCCGGATCACCGGGTTTCAAATCAGGATGGTTCTCCTTGGCAAGCTTGCGGTACGCCTTGCGGATTTCATCCGCGGACGCATCGCGTGCAACGCCAAGAACTTCATAGGGATCTTTCGCCACGAGTTGCTTCCAATATGTGGTTCTCACCACATTACTTAGTGTTCTCGGGCCTGTATTTAAGGCCTGTCGTCAGGCTCGGTGCCTTCCGGCGACAACCGAGCCTGACGATTGCGCTCAGTCGACCTTGGCTGCGATCGCGTCCATCTCAACCAGGAACTCCGGTCGCGCGAGCCCCTTGACCGCGAGATATGTCGATACCGGCTTGTGACCGTTCAGGAACTCCTGGCGACCGTCACTGACCATGAACACGTCCGACGGATCGAGTGAGAACACGTTGAGCCGCACCAGATCTTCAACGCCCATGTTTGCGGACTTCAAAACCTCGATGACGTTCAGCCAGATCTGACGGTGTTGGGCCTCAAAGCCGATCGGCATGGTGCCCTCCAATGTGACGCCGACGACGCCGGCGATATGCAGCGTGCGGGCTCCCGCGGGCACCTCGATGCCGTGGCTGTAAAACGCAACGGGCGGGGCAATCGTATCGGGATTGTGGGCTTGCAACATGATTTCGTCCTCCATTCGGTTGGGTCCGGCATCAGAGGCGAGCCATACGACAGCGTTCCGACACAGCGACGGCCCGCTTCAGTGCCGCGGCAAGTATTGCATGAATGGAAGAATTGGTAGCGGAGGAGGGACTCGAACCCCCGACACGCGGATTATGATTCCGCTGCTCTAACCAGCTGAGCTACTCCGCCCCAAGTGCGGCTGCGGATATAGGTGGTGCGCTCACCGCCTGTCAAGCGGCGCGCACACGCCGCCCGCGCCCGAGCATCACGACACCCGCGACAACGAACGCAAACGCCACCAGATGGAAGAGGTCCAGGCGCTCGCCGAGGATCAGAATTGCCAACCCGGCGGTGATGATCGCCCGGATATAGTTCGATATCGTCGCCTTGTTTGCGCCGAGCGCGAGGATCGACGTGTTGGTAAATCCCACGGCGATGATCGCGACACCAATTCCGACCCAGGCCATGACGGCGGCTGCCTCCCAGGTCACCGGCATCGGTTTGAAAACGATTGTCTCGGTGACGTAGAGCGGCAGCATCACCAGCATGGAGAAACACTGTACCGACAGCAGAATCTCAGCCGTCGTGAAGCTGCTGGGTATCTTGCGCAGCAATGAGTTGTGCACCGCGAATCCGAACATCGCCGCCAGCATGATCAGGTCGCCGATATTGGGTTTGAGCGCCGCCAGAATCGCCAGATCACCACGCGAAATAATAACGAAGACCCCGACCGTCGCGAGGACGATCCCGAGGGTCTGGACCCGCGTGATGGACTCTTTAAACAGGAAAAACGTGATCAGCACCGTCGCGACCGGTTGCGCCGTCGAGACGACCCCGCCGTTGATCGCGGTCGTGAAATGATAGGCGACGTACACAGCGGCATTGCCGAACGGCCCGAGCGCCACCGCCATCACCACAAACAGCTTCCAATGTTGTCGAAGCAACCCGCGCTTGGCCCAGACCGAACGGCCCGCGAACGGCATCAGGACCGCTGTCGCAATGAAAAGCCGCCAGAACCCGATGCCCATGGGCGGCATATCGCCCTGCACCCATCGTCCGATGATGTGATTGGACGCCAGGATGAAGGCCGCCGCCAGAATCATGGCATAGGGCCACAGACCCTGGCGGAACCGGCTGTCTTGCGCGTTGCTCATCCGAAACGACCCGGCCAGGTGCGGTCACCCGGCCGGTTCTGAGGCTCGTTACTCAGGCTTCGCGGCGATGGTCTCCATCTCGACCACCCATTGCGGGTTGGCGAGCTGGCTGATGACGACCCAGGTCGAAGCCGGTACATGGCCTGGTGCCAGATATTTCTCACGATGGGGCATGAGGTACTGCAGGCCCGACGGATCGGTCGAGTAGACGTTCAGGCGCACGATATGCTCCGGGCCGAACCCGGCATCTTCCAGAATCGCGAGCGTGTTCTGCCAGATCAGGTCATGCTGGGCCTCGAAACCCTCAGGCACCGTGCCTTCGGGCGTAACCCCGACCTGGCCGGCGGTGACCAGCCAACGCGCGTTGGGTGGAATTTCCACCGAATGGCTGTACATGGCGGCAGGCGGGGCGATGTTGGCGGGATTACGCGTGACGAGCATGGTGTTTCCTCCTGAGGATCGGTCGTTGGAATTCGTTGCTGTGTGTCCGGCAACAACCGGCCATGGGTCATGCTACGCAATCCCAAACGGGTGTGCGAGCGAAAGCCCTGCAGGGCAGGAATGCGAACGGGTTCGCAGTCAGGCGAGTTCGAGCAGGTCGCGGGCGAGTTCGTCCGGTGCGGAATAGAATGGCGAATGATCGGTGTCGATTGTGAACACCCGATCACAGGGCAGAAGTTCGATCATCTTCCGTTGCATCTCGATCTTGATCGCCTGATCGCGCAGACACTCGATGAAAGCACGCTTGACGGAACCAAAGCTCTCCGGCGATGTCCGCACCGGCTGCTGGAATATCTGGACCGCCTGGGGCACGAGCCGTTCCTTGGCCCGCACAACGTCTTCGTCGGAGCACTCACCATAGAATGTCGGCTTGATAACCGCGTCGGGCATGGTCGCCGACAACTGGTCCTCAGACAGGATGCGGTTCGAAGCAACAGCGTTGTCGCCCTCGATCTTGGCAAGGTCGGCGCGCGACTGGCCATTCGCGGGCATCACCGCCGTCAGGTATACGACCCACGCCACTTTGTCCGACAGGCGTTCCGCCACCTGGGTGATCGTCAAACCGCCCAGGCTGTGGCCGACCAAGATCACTGGCTCGGTCTGCGCGGAAATCACGCCGCAAACGTGATCCACATACGCATCGAGAGTTACCTCTTCCATCGGCACCCGGTTGTCGCCGTGACCCGGCAGATCGACAGCGATCGCCGTATGGCCTGCGGCCTCAAGTAGCGGAACAACCTTTTCGTAACACCAGCCGCCGTGGAAGGCGCCGTGTACCAGGACATAAATGCTCATACTGCTTCGCTCCGTTGATCGTTACGCTGAATCCAGCCGCCGCCCAATACGCGACCACCACTATAGAATACAGCCGCCTGCCCCGGCGAAACCCCAAACTCCGGTGTCACCAATTCGACAATCGCCTGGCCGTCGGCCGCACCTTCAATGCGCCCGGGCACCGGTTCCATCGTCGATCGTATCTTGACGCTCACATCCAGTCCTTCGGCAGGTGGTGCGGCGCCCTCGCCCAGCCAGTTCAGCCCGTTGACCGCGATGCGCGAGGTCGCCAGCGCCAAACGCGGGCCGACGATGACGCGGCGGGCGTCCGGGTCGAGGCGCACCACATAGAGCGCATCCTCTTCCGCATCCTTGCGGCCACCGATCCCGAGCCCGCGGCGCTGGCCGATGGTGAAATTCAGAATCCCGTCATGCCGGCCCAATGTGGTGCCATCCATATGCACGATGTCACCGGGCTCCGCCGCACCGGGGCGCAGCTTCTCGACAATCTGCGCATACTTTCCATCGGGCACGAAACAGATGTCCTGGCTGTCCGGCTTCTCGGAGATCGCAAGCTCAAACCGCCGGGCATGGTCGCGTACTTCA
>JABJEK010000074.1 GCA_018702955.1 Rhodospirillaceae bacterium
GATTGTCGAGCGCGCCGATCCGCATATCGGTCTGCTCCACCGGGGCACCGAGAAGCTGATCGAGTACAAGACCTATCTACAGGCCGTACCTTATTTCGACCGGCTCGATTACGTGTCGCCGATGTGTCAGGAGCATACCTATGCGCTGGCGGTCGAGAAGCTGCTCGGCATCGAGGTGCCCGAACGCGGTCAGTACATCCGGGTGCTGTTTTCCGAAATCACCCGCATCCTCAACCACATCATGAACCTGACGACCTATGCGCTCGATGTCGGGGCCATGACGCCGCTTCTGTGGGGGTTCGAGGAACGCGAGCGGATGATGGAATTCTACGAGCGGGTGTCGGGTGCGCGCCTGCATGCGGCATATTTCCGCCCGGGCGGGGTGCATCAGGATCTGCCGGCGGGGCTCGTCGAGGATATCTACGCGTTCTGCGAGAGCTATCCGAAGTTCATCGACGACATGGAAAGCCTGCTCACCGAGAACCGCATCTTCAAGCAGCGCACCGTCGATATCGGCGTGTTCTCGCCCGAGGAAGCGATGGATTGGGGCATGTCCGGCCCGACCCTGCGCGCCAGCGGCGTGGCCTGGGATCTGCGCAAGTCCCAACCCTACGACGTGTATGACCGGATGGATTTCGATGTGCCCGTGGGCAAGACCGGCGATTGCTACGCGCGTTACCTCGTGCGGGTCGAGGAGATGCGCCAGAGCCTGCGGATCATCAAGCAGTGCCTCGACGAGATGCCCGACGGCCCCGTCATGACCCAGAATCACAAGCTCACCCCGCCACGCCGTGGCGAGATGAAGCATTCGATGGAAGCGCTGATCCACCACTTCAAGCTCTACACCGAGGGCTATCATGTGCCCGCCGGCGAGACCTACACGGCCGTCGAGGCGCCGAAGGGCGAGTTCGGCGTCTATCTCGTGGCCGACGGCAGCAACAAACCCTATCGATGCAAGATCCGCGCGCCGGGCTTTGCCTTCATGCAGGCCGTCGAGGCCCTGACCAAGGGCCATATGCTGGCCGACGTGCCGGCGGTGATCGGCAGCCTCGATATCGTGTTCGGAGAGGTCGACCGATGAGCGACGCGTTTGCATTTAACGAGACTTATCGCGCCCGCGCGGAGACGATCGTCGCACGCTATCCCGAGGGTCGCCAGCAGAGCGCGGTGATCCCGCTGCTTGATCTGGCCCAGCGGCAGGCCGGTGGCTGGTTGCCGACCGAAGCGCTGGAGCATGTGGCGAGCTATCTCGACATGCCCAAAATTCGCGTACTTGAGGTCGCCAGCTTCTATTCGATGTTCAACCTGGAGCCGGTCGGCAAGAATTTCGTGCAGCTGTGCCGCACGACACCATGTTGGCTGCGCGGTTCCGACGATCTGCGTGCGGTTGCCAAGGACGTCACCGGATGTGGCCTCGGTGAGACCAGCGACGATGGCACGTTTACCGTGGTCGAGGTCGAATGCCTGGGCGCGTGTTGCAACGCCCCCATGGTGCAGATCAACGACGAGTATTACGAGGATCTTACCGCCGACAGTTTCAAGGCCGTCCTCGAAGCGCTCAAGCGCGGCGAGACGCCGAAGCCGGGCTCGCAGGCGGGACGCGCGGGCTCGGAACCGACAGGCGACCGGGCGACGTTGACCGGCGCCGGGGAGGGTGAGTGATGCTGCAGGACAAGGATCGCATTTTCCAGAACCTGTATGGCCAGGACGATTGGGGCCTCGAGGGCGCGAAGCGCCGGGGCATCTGGGACAACACCAAGGCGCTGATCGAGCGCGGCCGGGAAACACTGGTCAACGAGATGAAGGAATCGGGCCTGCGCGGACGCGGCGGTGCCGGGTTCCCGACGGGCGTGAAATGGTCCTTCATGCCACCCGAGGATCGCCGTGACGGACGGCCCCACTATCTGGTCGTCAATGCGGACGAGTCCGAGCCGGGCACCTGCAAGGATCGCGAAATCCTGCGCTACGACCCGCATACGCTGGTCGAGGGTTGCCTGGTCGCGGGCTTCGCGATGGGGGCGAACGCGGCCTACATCTATGTGCGCGGCGAGTTCTATTCCGAAGCCTCCCATCTGCAGCAGGCCATCGACGAGGCCTATGAGGCCGGTCTGATCGGCCCCAACGCCTGCAACTCGGGTTGGGACTTCGACGTTTATCTGCACCGGGGCGCGGGCGCCTATATCTGCGGCGAAGAAACCGCCTTGCTCGAAAGCCTCGAAGGCAAGAAGGGCCAGCCGCGGCTTAAACCGCCATTCCCCGCCGCCTGCGGCCTGTATGGCTGTCCGACCACGGTCAACAATGTCGAGACCATCGCGGTGGCGCCGACCATCCTGCGCCGCGGGCCGTCATGGTTCGCCGGTTTCGGACGCGAGAACAACACCGGCACCAAGATTTTCTCGATTTCGGGCCATGTGAACAATCCGTGCAACGTCGAAGAAGAGATGAGCATCCCCCTAAAGGAGCTCATCGAGAAGCATGCCGGCGGCGTGCGCGGCGGCTGGGACAATCTTCAGGCCGTCATCCCGGGCGGATCATCCACGCCGTGTCTGTCCAAGAACATCTGCGACAACGTACTGATGGATTTCGATTCCCTGCGCGAGCACAGCACCGGGCTGGGAACCGCCGCGGTGATCGTCATCGACAAGTCAGCTGACATGGTCGAGGCCATCGCGCGGTTGAGCCATTTCTACCGCCACGAGAGCTGTGGCCAGTGCACGCCGTGCCGCGAAGGCATGGGCTGGGTGTACCGGGTCATGCAGCGGATGGTGACGGGCGACGCCGAGATCGAGGAAATCGACATGCTCTGGGAAGTCACCAAGCAGATCGAGGGGCACACGATTTGTGCACTCGCAGACGGCGGCGTGTGGCCGGTACAGGGGCTGATCCGGCATTTCCGGCCGGAACTGGAGCGCCGCATTCTCGAGCGCAAGACGGGCGGCGCGCCCGCTCAGGCTGCGGAATAGGGGGCGGATAGATGCCAACAGTTACCGTCGACGGCGTCGAGATCGAAGTTCCCGCGGGTGTCACCGCGCTGCAGGCCTGCGAGATGGCCGGCGTGGAAATCCCGCGTTTTTGTTATCACGAGCGCCTTTCGGTTGCCGGCAATTGCCGGATGTGCCTGGTCGAAGTCTCGCCCGGGCCGCCCAAGCCGGCCGCATCATGTGCGTTGCCCGTCGCGGATGGCATGGAGATCAAGACCGACACCGAGATGGTCAAGAAGGCCCGCAACGGGGTTATGGAATTCCTTCTGATCAACCATCCGCTGGATTGCCCGATCTGCGATCAGGGTGGCGAATGCGATCTGCAGGATCAGGCCATGGCCTATGGCCGCGACGGCTCGCGCTTCGAGGAGCACAAGCGGGCGGTCAAGGACAAGCATATGGGGCCGCTGGTCAAGACGATCATGACCCGCTGCATCCACTGCACACGCTGCGTGCGCTTTGCGACTGAGATCGCCGGTGTGCCGGAACTCGGCCTTTTGGGCCGCGGTGAACATGCCGAGATCACGACCTATCTTGAGAAATCACTCGATTCCGAGTTGAGCGCGAACGTCATCGATCTGTGCCCGGTCGGCGCACTGACGTCCAAGCCCTATGCGTTTGTCTCGCGCCCCTGGGAATTGTCGAAGACCGAATCCATCGATGTGCTCGATGCGGTTGGTGCGGCGATCCGGGTGGATGCCCGCCAGACCGAAGTGTTGCGTGTCCTGCCGCGGCTCAATGAAGACGTGAATGAGGAATGGCTGGGCGACAAGTCTCGCTACGCGTGTGACGCGCTGTCACGCCAACGCCTCGACCGGCCGTATGTGCGCCGGGACGGAAAGCTCGCCGAGGCGAGCTGGGACGAGGCGTTCGCGGCCATCGCCGAGAAGATGAAGGGCCTCGACGGTTCGCGCATCGCGGCCATCGCCGGCGATCTGTGCGATGCAGAATCCATGTTTTCTCTCAAGGGGTTAATGGATTCAGTTGGCTCGCCGAACTTGGATTGCCGCCAGGACGGGGCGAAGCTCCCGACAGGCACTCGCGCGGGCTACCTGATGAACACGACCATCGCCGGGCTGGAAACGGCAGATGCGGTCCTCCTGGTCGGGACCAACCCGCGCTGGGAAGCGCCGCTGGTTAACACGCGCCTGCGCAAGGCCTGGCTCCAGGGTGGTGCGGCCATCGCAGCCGTCGGTCCGCAGATCGACCTGACCTATCCGTGTGACAATCTCGGCGCCGGACCGGACACGCTGAAGGCCATCGCGGATGGATCCCATCCGTTTGCCGAGACCCTCAAGGGTGCCGAGCGTCCGGTCGTGATCGTCGGCATGGGTGCACTGGCGCGCGAGGATGGCGACGCAGTGCTGGCGAGCGCACGCGCACTCGCGGACAACTGCAACGTCGTTCGCGACGGCTGGAACGGCTTTAACGTCCTGCATACGGCAGCCGCGCGCGTCGGCGGGCTCGATCTTGGCTTCGTGCCGGGCGAGGGCGGTTGCGACGTGGCGGGGATCGTTTCTGGCGCTGCGGCGGGTGACATCGAACTGGTTTATCTGCTGGGTGCCGACGAAATCGACACGTCCGGCCTGGGCGATGCCTTCGTGGTTTATCAGGGGCATCACGGCGATGCCGGTGCGCACCGCGCCGACGTGATCCTGCCGGGCGCTGCCTACACAGAAAAGAACGGCACCTATGTGAATACCGAGGGCCGGGTCCAGCTCGGCCGACAGGCGGTCCAGCCGCCGGGCGATGCCCGCGAGGATTGGAGTATCATTCGCGCGCTGTCGGGTGTGCTCGGTGCGAAGCTGGATTATGTGACGCTCGGTGATGTCCGCGCGGCACTTTCGGCCGCGAACCCGGTGTTTGATCAGGTCGATCAGGTCCAGCCGGCGTCATGGGACGCATTCGGGGCCGCCGGCGAGATGGACGCAGCACCGTTCGAAAGCCCGGTCGCCAACTACTATATGACCGACCCGATCAGCCGGGCGTCAGAGACAATGGCCGAGTGCACGCGTGAATTTGTCAGCGGCAACGGCGAGAGGACCGGCACGGATGGTTGAGTTCTGGTGGTCATACGCCTGGCCGACGCTCTGGATGGTCATCCAGATCCTGTTCATCGTCGTGCCGCTGCTCATCGTGGTCGCCTATCTGACCTACGCGGAGCGCAAGGTGATCGGGTTTATGCAATTGCGCATGGGGCCGAATGTGGTGGGGCCGTTCGGCTTGCTGCAGCCCTTCGCGGATGCGCTCAAGCTGATGACCAAGGAATTGATCATCCCGACGGGTGCCAACCGGGTCGTCTTCCTGATTGCGCCGATGCTGACCTTTGTCCTGGCGATGGTCGGCTGGGCCGTCATCCCGGTCGCGGAAGGCTGGGTCCTGTCCGACATCAATGTCGGCATTCTGTATCTGTTCGCGATCAGCTCGCTGGGTGTCTACGGCATTATCATGGCCGGCTGGGCCTCGAACTCGAAATACCCATTTCTGGGCGCGCTGCGTTCCGCGGCACAGATGGTGTCTTACGAGGTCTCAATCGGCTTCGTGATCATCACCGTTCTCCTGGCGGTGGGTTCTCTGAATCTCAGCGACATCGTGCTGGCCCAGCAGGATGTCTGGTTCTTCATTCCGCTGTTCCCGATGTTCATCGTGTTCGTCGTCTCGGCGCTGGCCGAAACCAACCGCGCGCCGTTCGATCTGCCGGAAGCGGAAGCCGAACTCGTGACCGGTTACAATGTCGAATATTCGGCGATGGCGTTCGCGCTGTTTTTCCTCGGCGAATACGCGAACATGGTGATGATGAGCGGCATGACCGTCATCCTGTTCCTCGGTGGCTGGTTGCCGCCGCTCGACATCGCGATCCTGAACTGGATTCCCGGCATCGTCTGGTTCGCACTCAAAGTCTCGGCCATGCTGTTCGTGTTCCTGTGGGTGCGCGCGACGCTGCCGCGATATCGATATGACCAACTCATGCGTTTGGGCTGGAAGGTGTTCCTGCCGGCCTCGCTGCTGTGGGTTGTGGTGACCGCGGGCGCGATTGTCGTGTTCGACTGGTATCCCGGCGTCGTGAATTAGGAGGAGGAACGATATGGCAATGCTCGACCGTACCGCCCGTTCGCTGCTCCTGTTGGAGATCGTCGCCGGCATGTGGCTGACCTTGAAGTATTTCTTCAAGGCGAAGGTCACCATCAACTATCCCTACGAGAAGGGTCCGATTAGCCCGCGCTTCCGGGGCGAGCACGCGTTGCGCCGCTACCCGAACGGCGAAGAGCGCTGCATCGCCTGCAAGCTTTGCGAGGCGATCTGCCCGGCACAGGCGATCACGATCGAGGCGGAGCCGCGTGAGGACAATTCACGCCGCACCACCCGCTACGACATCGATATGACGAAATGCATCTATTGCGGCTTCTGTCAGGAAGCCTGCCCGGTTGATGCCATCGTCGAAGGCCCGAATTTCGAGTTTTCGACGGAGACCCGCGAGGAGCTGATGTACGACAAGGAGAAGCTTCTGGTGAACGGTGATCGGTGGGAATCCGAGCTCGCGACGGCGCTTGCCGCCGACGCGCCGTACCGGTAGGCGGGGGACAAGGCTTTGGTCATTCAGGCACTTGCATTTTACCTCTTCGCCGCACTCGCCGTCGCGTCCGGCGTGATGGTGATATCCGCCCGCAACCCCGTGCATTCGGTCCTGTTCCTCATTCTCGCCTTCTTTAATTCGGCGGGGCTCTTCGTCCTGATCGGGGCCGAGTTCCTGGCGATGATCCTGGTCGTGGTCTATGTCGGCGCCGTGGCGGTTTTGTTCCTCTTCGTCGTCATGATGCTCGATATCAACTTCGCCGAATTGCGCGAAGGGTTCCTGCAGTATCTGCCGATTGGGGCGTTGATCGGGCTCATCCTGGCTGCGGAGCTGATCCTGATCTTCGGGACCTGGATTGTCGCGCCGGATGTCGGCCAAAGCCTGACGGCGCCAATCCTGCCGCCGGATCAGGTGACCAACACCCACGCGCTCGGTCAGGTCATCTATACGGACTACATCTATTTGTTCCAGGCGTCGGGCCTGATCCTGCTGATTGCGATGATCGGCGCGATCGTCCTGACGTTGCGACACCGGCCCGGCGTGCGGCGCCAGAAGATCGCCGATCAGGTTTCGCGTCGGCGTGAGGACGTGGTCGAAGTGCGGGATATCACCACGGGGAGCGGCGCCTGATGCTTGAAATCGGCCTTTCCCATTATCTGACCGTCGGGGCGATCCTGTTCACCCTGGGTATCTTCGGCATCTTCCTGAACCGGAAGAATGTGATCATCATCATGATGTCGATCGAATTGATGCTGCTTGCCGTCAATATCAATTTCGTCGCCTTTTCCGCCCATCTCGGAGACCTGGTGGGCCAGGTGTTCGCGATGTTCATTCTTACGGTCGCCGCGGCGGAAGCCGCGATCGGGCTGGCCATTCTTGTCGTCTATTTCCGCAACCGCGGATCGATTGCGGTCGAAGACATCAACATGATGAAGGGTTGATCGAAAGATGATCGAACTCGCCGTCTTCCTGCCGCTCATCGGCGGACTAATTGCCGGTATCTTCGGTGTGCGCATGGGCGACCGGGCTGCGCAGCTGGTCACGGTCATTCCGATGCTGATTGCGGCTGTCCTTTCCAGCTACCTGCTCTGGCATGTCGGCATTCAGGGTAACGAACGTACGATCGAACTGTTCACCTGGATTGATTCAGGCACGCTCGAAGTCAGCTGGGCCCTGCGCGTCGATACGCTGACGGCCGTGATGATGTTCGTGGTCAACGTCGTGTCCTCGATGGTGCATGTCTATTCCGTCGGCTACATGGCTCACGATCCGCACAAGCCGCGGTTCATGGCCTATCTCAGCCTGTTCACTTTCTTCATGCTGGCCCTGGTGACGGCAGACAATTTCGTCCAGATGTTCTTCGGCTGGGAGGGTGTCGGGTTGATGTCCTATCTGCTGATCGGCTTCTGGTTCGGGCGCCCGTCGGCCAACGCCGCGGCCATCAAGGCGTTCGTCGTGAACCGGGTCGGCGATTTCGGCTTCATGCTCGGTATCTTCGGCGTCTTCTTCGCCTTCGGAACGCTCGATTTCGATACGGTCTTCGCTGCCGTTCCCGACGTGGCCGGACGGACCTTCAACTTCCTGTCGATGGAACTGGATATCGTCACCACGCTTTGCTTCCTGCTGTTCATTGGCGCGATGGGCAAGTCGGCGCAGATTGGCCTCCACACCTGGTTGCCCGACGCGATGGAGGGCCCGACACCCGTGTCGGCACTGATCCATGCCGCGACGATGGTGACGGCGGGTGTGTTCATGGTTGCGCGCCTGTCACCGATGTTCGAATTCGCACCGGTGGCCCTGACCTTCGTGGCCTTCATTGGCGCCTCCACGGCGTTCTTCGCCGCGACCATCGGTCTGACCCAATTCGATATCAAACGGGTCATCGCCTATTCGACCTGTTCTCAGCTCGGTTACATGTTCTTCGCCATCGGGGTGGGGGCCTATCCGGCAGCAATTTTTCACCTCATGACCCACGCCTTCTTCAAGGCATTACTGTTCCTGGGCGCCGGCAGCGTGATCCATGGCATGGATGACGAACAGGACATGCGCAAGATGGGCGGGCTATACCCGAAGATGCGCAAGACGGCGGCCCTGATGTGGATCGGCAGTCTGGCACTGGCCGGCGTGGGAATCCCACTCCTCGGAATTGGCTTCGCCGGATTCTACTCGAAGGATATCATCCTCGAATCCGCCTTTGCCGCGCACACCGGGATGGGTCTCTATGCATTCTGGGCGGGCATTGCTGCGGCTTTGATGACGGCCTTCTATTCCTGGCGGTTGTTGTTCCTGACCTTTCACGGCCGGACCCGTGCCGATGAGCACACCTTCGACCATGCGCATGAATCTCCGATGGTGATGATCGCACCGCTGTTTGTCCTGGCGGCCGGGGCGTTGTTCTCGGGCGCGCTTGCTGTCGAATACTTCGTCGGCCACGGGATGGAGGATTTCTGGGGCTCTTCAATTCTGATGACCCACAACATCATCGAGGAGGCCCATCACGTACCCAAATGGGTGAAGATCTTGCCGATCGCCGTCGGCGTGGTGGGCATTGTCGGCGCCTGGTTCATGTATATGGTCAAACCCGACTGGCCAGCCCGCGTCGCCGGTGCGATGGGGCCGGTTTACCGCTTCGTTTTCAACAAGTGGTACTTCGATGAGCTCTATGACCGGGTGTTCGTCCGTCCGTCCTTTGTGCTGGGACGTGGCCTCTGGAAATCAGGCGACGGCGCGGTGATTGACGGGGTTGGCCCCGATGGCATCGCCGCCGCGGCGCGCGATATCGCTGCGCGCGCCAGTCGCCTGCAGTCGGGCTTCGTGTATCACTACGCCTTCGCGATGCTGATCGGCCTGGTGGTGCTCGCCAGCTGGTTCCTCTTCGGGTTCTTCGGGTAGGGGAGGCGGCACATGGATTCATTCCCAATATTGTCGCTCGTGACCTTCCTGCCGCTCGTCGGGGTGTTGTTCATCCTGGCGGCGCGCGGCACCGAGGAGCAGGTTGCCCGCAATGCCCGCTGGGGCGCGCTGTGGACGTCGCTTGCGACCTTTGTCATCAGTCTGCTGCTGTGGCTGAACTTCGACCCGACGACGGCTGACTTCCAGTTTGTCGAGAAGATTGAGTGGCTGCCCGCCTTCGATATTTCCTATCACATGGGAATCGACGGGATTTCGCTGTTCTTCGTGATCCTCTCGACCTTCCTGACACCGATCTGTGTGCTCGCCTCATGGCGTGCCATCACGGTCCGTGTGAAGGAATACATGATCGCGTTTCTCGTCCTCGAAACGTTCATGATCGGGACCTTCGTCGCGCTCGACTTCCTGATTTTCTATATTTTCTTCGAGGCGGTCCTGATTCCGATGTTCATCATCATCGGTGTCTGGGGTGGTCCGCGCCGGGTCTATTCGGCCTTCAAGTTCTTCCTCTACACCCTGGCCGGTTCGGTTCTGCTGCTGGCAGCGCTTCTGGCGCTGTATTTCGAAGCCGGCACCACCGATATCCCGACCCTGATGGCCTTCGACGTCCCGGCCAGTTTGCAAACATGGCTGTGGCTGGCGTTCTTTGCGTCTTTCGCGGTCAAGATGCCCATGTGGCCGGTCCATACATGGTTGCCTGACGCGCATGTGGAAGCCCCCACGGCGGGCTCTGTGATCCTTGCCGGTGTGCTGCTGAAAATGGGTGGCTACGGGTTCCTGCGCTTCTCGCTACCGATCCTGCCGCTGGCCTCGGAACAATTTGTCCCGTTGATCTACACCCTGTCGGTGATCGCGATCATCTACACCTCGCTGGTCGCGCTGGCGCAGGAAGACATGAAGAAGCTGATTGCCTACTCGTCGGTTGCGCATATGGGTTTCGTGACCATCGGTATCTTCACCGCCACCCAGCAGGGCATCGACGGTGCGATCTTCCAGATGCTGAGCCACGGCGTTATTTCGGCCGCGTTATTCCTGTGCGTCGGCGTCGTTTACGACCGCGAGCACAGCCGCGAGATCGCCCATTATGGCGGGCTGATCGAGCGAATGCCGAAATTCGCCTTTGTCTTCATGGTGTTCATGCTGGGATCCATCGGCTTGCCCGGCACCAGCGGGTTCGTCGGCGAATTCCTGATCCTGCTGGGCGTGTTCCAGGACAACACCTGGGTGGCGTTCTTCGCCGCGACCGGTGTGATCCTGGGGGCGGCCTACATGCTGTATCTCTACCGCAGGGTGATCTTCGGCAAGCTCGAGAAGGAATATCTCAAGAAGATCATGGATCTGGAGCCGCGCGAGATCGCGATCTTTGCACCGCTGGTCGCCCTGGTTCTCTGGATGGGCATCTGGCCCGACCCGTTCCTGAGTGTGTTCGACGCGAGTGTCTCGAACCTCCTTGCCAATTATCAGTCGGCCCTGTCCTCGGTTGATCCGCTCAACCTTGCAGGCCGTTAGGCGGAAGGCGCAGAAAATGAATATTGCCGTCGATATTTCCGCCGTTTGGCCCGAATTGTTCATCGCCATCGCCGCCATGGTGATGCTGATGTACGGCGCGTTCCGGGGCGAGGATTCGACCCGTTTCGTGACATGGGCCGGCGTTCTGGTGATGGTCGTGGCGGCACTTCTCGTGCTGGCCGGGCCGGCCGGAAAAACCACCGCCTTCAACGGCCAGTTCATGGTCGATGCGTTTGCCGTCTTCACCAAGGTGCTGTTGATCGCCGGTGCGGCGCTCGCGCTGATCCTGGCGCAGCCCTACAACATGCGCGAGGACATCAAGCAGTTCGAGTACCCGATCCTCATGGTCTTTGCCGTACTCGGCATGATGATGATGGTGTCCGCCAACGATCTGTTGTCGCTCTATGTCGGTCTCGAGCTGCAGAGCCTTGCGCTGTATGTGCTGGCCGCCATCCGGCGCGATAATCTGCGCTCGTCGGAAGCCGGACTTAAATATTTCGTGCTCGGTGCGCTGAGCTCGGGAATCCTGCTCTACGGCATGTCCCTGATTTACGGTTTTGCCGGCACCACGGGCTTCGACGGACTGGCAGCAATCTTCGCCGCCGACAATGATGCGCCGGTCGGTGTGATCGTCGGTCTTGTCTTCATCGCCGCAGGGCTCGCCTTCAAGGTTTCTGCCGTGCCGTTTCATATGTGGACGCCCGATGTGTATGAGGGCGCGCCGACACCGATCACGGCCTTCTTTGCAGTCGCGCCCAAGATCGCGGCAATCGCTCTGTTTGTGCGGGTCATGCTTGGGCCGTTTGGTGATCTGGTTGCGGAGTGGCAGCAAATCATCTGGTTTATCTCGCTGTCGTCGATGATCCTCGGATCCTTCGCCGCCATCGTACAGACCAACATCAAGCGCCTGATGGCCTACAGCTCGATCGGCCATATGGGCTTTGTGCTGGTGGGCCTCGCGGCGGGGAACGAGCAGGGCGTACAGGGCATCCTGCTCTATCTGACCATTTACCTGTTCATGAACATGGGCACCTTCGCCTGCATCCTCGCGATGCGTCGGCAGGGGCGGATGGTCGAGGATATCGATCAGCTCGCCGGCCTCAGCAAGACCAATCCCTATCTGGCGGCCGCGCTCGGCATCTTCATGTTCTCGATGGCCGGTATTCCGCCGCTCGCGGGCTTCTTTGCCAAATTCTATGTCTTCCTGGCAGCGATCGAGGCGGGGCTTTATGTGCTGACCGTGGTCGGCCTGCTGACCAGCGTCGTGGGTGCCTATTACTACCTGCGGATCGTCAAGCTGATGTATTTCGATGAGCCTGCCGAAGCGTTTGATCGCTCACCGGGTCGCGAGATTACCGTGATCGTGACCGTTACCGGCCTCATTACCGTGTTCTTCTTCATCGGTCTGGCGCCGGTTCTCAACGGGGCCGAGGCAGCAGCGGCAGTCCTGTTCGGGGCATGACCGATCACCCGGACGTGCCGCCGGGTTGCCAACTGATTGTTCGAGACAGCGTCGGCAGCACCAGCGAGGATGCCAAGACACTGGCCACCGAGGGCGCGCCGGGCCTCACGGTCGTATGGGCACAGGAACAAACCGCGGGGCGCGGGCGACACGGGCGAAGCTGGGATTCACCCCGCGGCAACCTCTACCTTTCGATATTGCTTCGGCCGGATTGCGAGATAGCGGATGCACCGCAGATCGGTTTTGCCGTGGGTGCGGCGATGGCCCGTGCGATCCGCGCGGTCGCGGGCGCCGATGTCGAACTCAAATGGCCCAATGATCTTTTGCTTGAGGGCCAGAAACTCTCCGGCATCCTTCTGGAAAGTGCAGCACGTGCCGATGGCAACCTCGATTGGGTTGTGGCGGGCATCGGGGTCAATGTGGACAGCCAGCCCGATGTTCCCGGCGCGACCTGTTTGCGTGCCGCCGGCCACGACATCACGGTCGAGGCGTTACTTGAGGGATTCCTGCCGCATCTCGTTGAATTGCTCGCCATTTGGGAGCGGGACGGATTTGGGCCGGTCCGCGCGATCTGGTCGGCTCTCGCACTGGCACCGGATACGGAACTGACGGTCAAGCTGCCCGATGGGGTCAAGGCGGGCACATTCGCCGGTATTGATGACAGCGGAAACCTGATGCTGACGACGGACACAGGCACCGAACATATTGCGGTAGGTGACGTTTTCCCGGTAAGCACGGTCTCCCGAGATGATGGGGCAGGAGCCAACTGATGCTGCTAGCGGTCGATTGCGGCAATACCAATACCGTCTTTGCGGTTTTTGAAGGGGATACCCAGCGCGGACAGTGGCGTATTGCCACCGACCCGCGACGGACGGCGGACGAGTATGCGGTCTGGCTGACCCAGCTCATGTCCCTGCGCGGATTACAGGTCGCTGATATCGCGAATGCGATCGTCACTACCGTGGTGCCCGGGACGCGCCGAAACCTCGATACGCTGCTCGAATCTCATTTTGGCGTCACGCCGCTGGTTATTCGGGATGCCTCTGTCGATCTCGGTATCGAAATTCTGGTCGAGCGCCCCGAACAGGTTGGTGCTGACAGGCTGGTGACGGCCGTCGGCGCGCATTTGCTGCACGCCGGCGACCTGATCGTTCTCGACTTCGGGACGGGGACCACATTCGACATGGTGGATGACAAGGGCAATTGGTGTGGCGGTGTCATCTCGCCCGGCATCAACCTGTCCGTCGAGGCGCTCTATATGGCGGGCGCGCTCCTGCCGCGCGTGAATATTGAGAAGCCCGAAAAGGTGATCGGCGGGTCGACTGTACCGGCCATGCAATCCGGAATTTTCTGGGGCTATGTATCGATGATCGAGGGGATGATCCCGCGCATCGCAGATGAATATGGAAAGCCGGTGACCGTGGTCGCCACCGGCGGGCTCGCCCCCCTGTTTGCCGACGTCACCGATGTGATCGATGCAACCGAGCCTGATTTGACCCTGATCGGCCTGCGCGAGATCGCGCGGCGCAACGGAATCGCCTGACGGCGCTCCTCCAAAGGAAAACAATGATACCCGGTTCCGACGAAGTCCTCTTCGTGCCGCTAGGCGGCACGGGCGAGATCGGTATGAATTTCAACCTGTACGGCCATGACGGCGCGTGGATGATCGTCGATTGCGGCGTGACCTTCGGAGATCCCTCATATCCCGGCGTTGATGTGATGACGGCCGATCCCAAATTCATCGAGGACCGCCGCGACAAGCTCGCGGGAATGCTCATCACCCATGCCCATGAAGACCATGTCGGTGCCGTCGCGCATTTGTGGCCACGGCTGAAATGCCCGGTCTATGCCACGCCGTTCACCCTGGCGGTCCTGCGGCGCAAGCTTGAGGAGGCGGGGCTCGCCGGCAAGGTGCCGCTTCACGAGATTTCCCTGTCCGGGGATGTGTCCATAGGCCCCTTCGATCTGACCTTGGTGACCCTGACCCATTCCATTCCCGAGCCCAACGGCCTCATCATCAAGACCGGTGTGGGCACGATATTTCACACTGGCGACTGGAAGCTCGATCCCGATCCGCTGGTGGGTGACACAACCGACGAGGCGGCACTGCGCGCGGTGGGCGATGCCGGTGTGCTGGCCATGATCGGGGATTCGACCAACGCCACGGTCGAGGGCGAGGCCGGTTCCGAGGCCGAGGTCCGCGACAGCCTGCTGGAGCTCGTCGGGAACTTCAAGGAACGTGTCGCCTTTGCCTGCTTCGCCAGCAACATCGCGCGGGTCCAGACCGTCGCCGAAGTCGCCCATGCCCATGGGCGCGCGGTTGGCCTGGTCGGCCGTTCACTGTGGCGGATGACCGAAGCCGCACGCGCCACGGGCTATCTGCGCGACCTGCCGCCCTTTGTGCGCGAGGACGAGGCGATGCTGCTGCCGCGCGACAAGGTCGCGTTGATCTGCACCGGTAGTCAGGGGGAGCCCCGGGCGGCCCTGTCGCGGATCGCGCGCGATGATCACCAGAACATCACACTGGACAGCGGCGATACGGTCATCTTTTCCTCGCGCATCATTCCGGGCAATGAAGTGTCCATCGGCCGCCTGCAAAACCAGCTGACGGCGATGGGTGTGGACGTGATCACTGAGAAGGACCATTTCGTCCATGTCTCGGGCCACCCCGCACGCGGCGAGCTGCGCCAGATGTATCAGTGGATACGCCCGACGATTGCCGTGCCGGTGCACGGTGAGGCGCATCATCTGCGCGCCCATGCCGAGCTTGCGCGGGAATGCCAGGTGCCTCATGTGCCGATCATCGAAAATGGCGACGTGCTTCGCCTGCATCCCGACGGGCCGGAGATCAGCGGCCAGGTCCAGGCCGGCCGCTTGGCGGTTGACGGACGGGATTTGATCCGCCTCGACGATTCCAACCTGCGTGAACGCAACCATATGCTCTGGAACGGTTCGGCGACGCTGACGATCGTCATCGATCGCAAGGGTCGTGTGGTCACGGAGCCGCAATTGTCGGCGCAGGGCGTGCTGGGTGACACGGATGAAGATTTCGACCTGATGGACGATGTGATCGATGATGTCCTGGATGCCCTGTCGTCGGCCAAGGCGAACGCACGACGCGACGACGAGGCATTGAGCGAACATCTCCGCCGGGCCGTGCGAAAAAGTTTTCGTGCGCGACGCGGCAAGAACCCCTCGACCGAGGTACACTTGGTCCGCCTGGACGATTGATCGGTCGGGTGGAGATGCGAAGGAGACCACAGTGATCGGGCGTTTGAATCATCTGGCGATCGTGGTGCCGGATCTGGCAGCCGCGGCCGCGATTTATCGGGACACCCTGGGTGGGAGCGTGTCCGAGCCTGTGGATCTGCCTCTGCACGGCGTGACGACGATCTTCGTCAATCTGCCCAACACCAAGATCGAATTACTGCACCCGCTGGGTGACGATTCACCCGTGGCGCCGTTCCTGGAGAAGAACCCGTCGGGCGGCATGCATCATGTCTGCTACGAGGTTGACGATATCCACGCCGCCCGCGATCGCCTGGTGGCGGAGGGTGCGCGCGTGTTGGGCAACGGCGAGCCCAAACCCGGTGCCCATGACAAACCGGTGCTGTTCCTTCATCCCAAGGATTTCTGTGGCACGCTTGTGGAACTCGAACAGGTCTGATCCGCGATGAACCCCGTCACAGCCGTTGTCGTCTTCATCATCATCTGGTGGCTAACCCTGTTCCTGGTCCTGCCGTGGGGCGTGCGGCGGATGGAAAACCCGGAAGAGGGGCACGATCAGGGTGCGCCGGCACGGCCCTTGCTGGCGCGCAAGCTGCTGATCACCTCCGGTATCACTATTGTTTTGTTCGCCGTTATCTTTGGGGTCATCGAGTGGAGCGGTCTCTCGCTGCGCGCGCTGGCCGACCGGTACCATCTCTAGACGCCGCGTTTAGACGCTAGATACCGAAGAATCCCGCGACCGCCGCCAGCATCACCACGAGCCAGGGCGGCAGCCGCCAGAGGGCGAGCAGGACGACGGCGACGACCACGGTCGCGAAATCCGACGAATCCCGCACGCTCGATGTCCAGACCGGCGTGAACAGCACGGCCAGGAGAAGCCCGACGACCGCGGCATTCACGCCGCTGAGCGCAGACCGTATGCGGGCGCGGGACCGCAGGGCGTCCCAATATGGAAGCGTCGCACCCAGCAGCAGAAATGACGGCAGGAACACTGCGACAATGGCCAGCACGCCGCCAGTCCAGCCGCCGAGATAACCATTGCCCGGATCGATGACGTTGCCGAGATAGCCCGTGAGCGCAAACATCGGTCCCGGGATCGCCTGGGCGGCGCCATAGCCGGCGAGGAAGGCGTCCGTGGTTGTCCAGCCGGTAGGCACCACTTCCGCCTCCAGCAGCGGCAGCACGACATGCCCGCCGCCGAACACCAGCGCGCCGACCCGGTAGAAACCTGAAAATGCGTCGAGGTTACCGGACTTTACGGTTTCGGCGAGGACCGGCAGCCCGAGCAATAGCAGCAGGAAGACGGCGAGAATCAGCAGGCCGACGGCGCGGTTGCCGGATCGTGAGGTACCGTCGGACGTATCCAGGGGGCTGTCGCGCAGGATGAGGCTTCCGGCAATAGCCGCCGCGGCGATTACAAGCAGTTGGAACCACGCTCCGCCGGCGAACAGGATCGCCACACAGGCAATCGCGGCGAAACTCGCACGCACGGCATCACCACAGGCGTTTCGCGCCATCCCCCACAAGGCGTTGGCCACAACCGCGACCGCAGCCAGTTTCAGCCCGTGGACGATGCCCTGGCCCGCGGCGGTTTCCGCAAAGGACAAGCCGAAACCCAGGCCGATCATGATGATGGCGGCAGGGGTGGTGAAACCCAGCCATGCCGCGACGCCACCGAGCCAGCCGCGCTGGATCATGCCGATGGCGATGCCTGTCTGGCTCGACGCCGGTCCGGGCAGAAACTGGCATAGCGAAACCAGGTCGGCGAAACCGCGCTCGTCGATCCAGCGACGGCGATCGACAAACTCGGTCCTGAAATAGCCGAAGTGCGCGACCGGGCCGCCGAACGCGGTCGCACCCATGACCAGGAAGGCCCAGAAAATGCCCCCCAGGCCCGGCTGCACAACAGGTTGCGATGGAGTGGAAATCGGTATTCTCTCTGTCGAACGAAACGGGAAAGGAACTTTGACGTGTCAGGATACTGCGATATCGCGCCGGGCCACGAGTGGCACGGACCTTATCATGATAGCGAATATGGATTTCCAACGAATGACGAATCCGCGCTGTTCGAACGCCTGATCCTGGAAATCAATCAGGCGGGCCTGAGCTGGCTGACAATCTTGCGTAAACGCGAGGGTTTCGTCGCCGCGTTTGACGGGTTCGATGTCGCGATCGTCGCGCGATATGGCGCCAAGGACCGCGAACGCCTGCTGTCCGATGCCGCCATCATCCGCAACCGGTTGAAGGTCGATGCCGCCATTCACAACGCCCAATGCATCCTCGCCATGCGAGACAGCCATGGCGGGTTCGCCGGCTGGCTGGAGGCACATCACCCGCTGACCAAGGATGAGTGGGTGAAGCTGTTCAAGCGGACATTCAAATTCACCGGTGGCGAGATCACGGGTGAGTTCCTGATGAGCACCGGATATTTGCCCGGGGCGCACCGCGAGGCTTGCCCCGTGTTCGCCCGGATAGAGAAGGCGGCGCCGGCCTGGATGCGCCGAGGCTCATAACACGGCCCCAAAAAGAAAACGGGCCGGGGAAAACCCGGCCCGCTTCCCAACAATTTTGCTTAGCGTCAGCCGATAAGTCCGAAGCCGTAGAGCAGCACGAACAGCACCGCCATGATGTAGAGAATCGGGCTTGCTTCGCTCGCCCGGCCCGTCAGGATCTTGCCGGCCGCGTAGACGATGAAGCCGAACGCGATGCCGTGGGCGATCGAGAAGGTGAAGGGCATCACGACCGCGGCGAGAACCGCCGGGGCATATTCCGTGACGTCTTCCCAATCGATCTCCGTCAGACCACGGACCATGAGCACGGCTACGAAGAGCAATGCAGGCGCCGTGGCAAAGCGCGGCACCAGTCCGATGACCGGCGCCAGAAGCAGCGCCAGGATGAACAGGACACCAACCGTGACAGCCGTCAGGCCCGTCCGTCCGCCTTCACGCACACCCGCCGCACTCTCGATATACGAGGTGACGGTCGAGCTGCCGACCAGTGAGCCGGTGATGGTGGCGATACTATCGGCAGACAGAGCCTTGCCCATGCGCGGGAGCTTTCCGTCCTCGTCGAGTAAGCCCGCACGATGTGACACACC
>JABJEK010000075.1 GCA_018702955.1 Rhodospirillaceae bacterium
GACCATCGCGCCGGTCTCGACGACCGCGCCGTCCAGTACCACCGAACGCATGCCGATGAAGCAGCGCGACTGCAGGGTGCAGGCATGGATCAGGGCCGAATGGCCGATGGTGATCTCGTCACCGATGATCGTCGGCATATGGTCCGAGCCGTCCTCGCGCGGGCCGTTCAGGTGGATCACGGTCCCGTCCTGCACATTCACCCGCTCGCCGATCCGGATGTGACTGCCGGCATCGCCGCGGATGACGCAGGAATACCAGACGCTCGACCCGGCGCCGATATGCACGTCACCGATCACAGCGGCGTTGTCGGCGATGAATACGTCGTCGGCGATGGTCGGTGTGATACCGAGATAGGGTTTGACGGGGTTGCTCATGGGTCTGTTCCTTAAAGTCCTTCGGCCTCATCCGCGCCGATCAGCAGGTTGAGTGTCTGGACGGCCTGTCCGGACGCTCCTTTTCCCAGATTATCGATGACGCCTGCAACCACAGCCTGACCTGTCTGGTCGTTATGGAGCACGTGGAGGCACAGATCATTTGTGCCATTCAGTTCTTCCGGATCGAGGGTCGCAATACCTTCATCCAGCGGCGCCACCGCGACGAAACTTTCACCCGCATAATGCTCCGCCAGCGCCGCGTGCAGATCACCCGCGGTCGGTGTGCCCGGCAGATGCCAGAGCGCAAGCGGCACCTGCACCAGCATGCCCTGCCGGTATTTGGCCACACTCGGCACGAACAGGGGCGCATGTCCCAGGCCCGACCAGCGCTGGATCTCCGGCACGTGCTTGTGCTGCAGCCCCAGCGCGTAGCTGTAGATGACCGAATCCGTGTGGTTGTCCGCGCCCGGGTCCTCGAACGCGGCAATCAGCGACTTGCCGCCGCCGGAATAGCCCGACACGGCATTGATCGAGACCGGATAGTCCGCCGGCACCAGGCCAGCCGCGACAAGCGGGTGCAGCATCGCCACCGAGGTGAGCGCATAACAGCCCGGATTGCTGATCCGCGCAGACGCCCGCATGACGTCGCGATGGCCCTTGTCATACTCGGGGAACCCGTAGGCCCAACCGTCATCCGTCCGATGTGCCGTCGAGGCGTCGATCACCACCGTATCACCCTCGACCATGGCCACGGCTTCACGTGCGGCATCGTCGGGCAGGCACAGGATCGCCACGTCGGCGGCGTTCAGCGCATCGCGACGCGCGGAGGCATCCTTGCGCGCATCCTCGCCCAGATGAATGAGCGAAATATCGTCGCGCGGGGAGAGCCGCTCGTTGATCTGCAGGCCGGTCGTGCCGACCTCACCATCGATGAAAACTTGTGTGGTCATAATGAGCCCGATGTAGCGCGTCTGGCGATAAACCGAAAGAGCGATGCTCATCGGCAAACTATTCCGTCACAATTTGTCACCAGATTCTCATGCAGTCGTGACTGGCAACGCGGGCTTCCGAGACCCAAAACATCATAATAGAGTTCGTTCAGTTCCGCGGTCGAGGCTCCCTCGCCCGCGACACGAGTAAGCCAGTGAAAGGTTCTGCTATGGCGTCGGCTCATAACGCCCAATCCCTCGTCTTCCTGATTGTGACCCTGGTCACGCTTTCGCTGTTCTCGTTAGAGGCGCTGCAGGCCCAGGAAAAGGCGCCGCTGCCAGACTATGTGATCGAGGAATTCGGCAACCCTCCGGCGGTGCCGGAAGGCGCACTGTCCGATGAGTTGCAGTCCGCCGTGACCGTGGCTTTTGTCGACGCCATGGCGCAGTCGAGCTGGCAGGAAGCACAGACGATAGCCCTGGGCGAAATCGTCGCCTCGAAAGACCCCCGGCTCGTCTGGCTCATCGCCGATTTGATGCGGTTCGTCCCGAGCCGCGGGTTGAATGCCGAACTCTCCAACGCCGCTTCCGCCATGTTGGGTATCGAACCGCCAACGAGAGACAATTGGGGCGCGGTCACGGATCATCTCATCGCCTGGGATATTCCCGCACCGCCGGACTATTTGCCGGTCAAACGCGCCATATTCACGTCGCTCGTGCCCGGCTGGGACAAGATCTTCATCGAGGGCGACATCGACTGGCGCCACGTTTCATGGGGCGGCGTGCTGATCGACGATCGCGCCTACGATGAGACCCTTAAATCGTGCAATTGCATTCCCGCAGCCGACAACCCCGACGTGAGCAGCGCCGAAGACGCCACCTGGTTGAAGGACGAGGATATCGTTTTCGGCATCGGCGTGAACGATGAATTCCGGGCCTATCCGCGACGCATCATGGAAGTTCGCGAGATGGTCAACGACACGCTGGGCGGAAGGCATCTGGGAATCCCGTACTGCACGTTGTGCGGTTCAGCGCAGGCCTATTTCACGGACAGGCTCCCCACGGGTGTCGACCGGCCGGTCCTGCGCACGTCGGGACTGTTAATCCGGTCCAACAAGGTGATGTACGACATCACTACCCATTCGGTTTTCGACACTTTCCTGGGCAACGCGGTGACGGGGCCACTCGCGGAGAAGAATGTGAAACTGACGCAGGCCAGTGTGGTGACCACCGACTGGGGCACGTGGAAGAAACGACACCCCGAGACGACCGTGCTGGTCGAAGCGCTGGCGCTCGGTCGCGACCCTGATTTCCGCAATGGCCGGGATGCCGATGGCCCGATTTTTCCGATCGGCAATGTCGATCCCCGCTTGCCGGTTCACGAAGACATCATCGGCGTTCAGACGGCGTCGGGAAAACCGGTGGCGTTTCAGCGCAGCAAGGCAATCGTGGCGCTGAACAACGGCGAAGAGATCGCCTTTGAGAATGTTCGCCTGCGGCTGGAGGCCGGCGGCATAAAAGCCGTCGACGCAGACGGTGCCGACCTGGGCAGCCACGAGGCGTTCTGGTTCGCCTGGTCGCAGTTCCACCCGCAGACGGCACTCTGGTCCGGATCAAGCTGACCGCCGGTGCGCGCTCAGCAAACGGACGGCACCACGAACCGGCAACGAAAAACGGCGTCCCCCGGAAAAGGGGACGCCGCATAAAATCCTGCAGGACTTTGTTTTTCGCTTAGCGCTTCGAGAACTGGAAGCTGCGTCGTGCCTTGGCGCGACCATACTTTTTACGTTCAACAACGCGGCTGTCACGGGTGAGCATGCCGACCTTCTTGAGGATCGGCCGCAGCTCCGGCTCGCGCAGCATCAACGCCTTGGAGATCCCGTGGCGTACCGCGCCGGCCTGGCCGGAAAGCCCGCCGCCGGTCACCGTGCAGACGATGTCGTACTGGCCGAGCCGGTCCGTGACCTGGAACGGCTGGGACAGAACCATCCGCAGCACGGGGCGTGCGAAATACACCTCGCCCGTCCGGCCATTTACCGTGAGCTGACCCGTGCCCGGCTTGATCCAGACGCGGGCAACCGCGTCCTTACGCTTGCCGGTCGCATAGGTGCGGCCCTGCTCGTCAATCTTGGGTTCGACCTGAATCTGGCCTGTCGCCTCGGCGAGTGCTGCGGCAGCAGCTGCGATGGCGGTATCGCCTGCGGCGGGTTCTTCGGTGGTCTGGGTCTCGTCGGTCATGCCGCGCCACCCCTCTTGTTTTTGTCGTTCATGGAAGCGAGATCGAGCACCTGAGGCTGCTGGGCCTCATGCGGGTGTTCGGCCCCGGCGTAGACCTTGAGTTTGCGATATTGCTCGCGACCCATCTTGGTCTTCGGCAGCATCCGCTCGATCGCCTTGCGGACGACAACATCGGATTGCGGGCTATCGAGATACTTCTCGGCCGTGCGGGCCTTGATGCCGCCCGGATACCCGGTGTGCCAGTAATAGATCTTGTCTTCGCGCTTTTTGCCGGTCAGCCGCACCTTGTCGGCATTGATCACGACGACATGGTCGCCACAATCGATGTTCGGCGTGTACATCGGCTTATGCTTGCCGCGCAGTCGCATTGCGATAATTGAGGCCATACGGCCGAGCACGACGCCTTCGGCATCGATGATCCACCACTTGGCTTCAACCTCGCTGGGTTTCGCTGAATATGTCTTCATGGCGCTGGCCACCTTCTCCTGATATTTCTGTCTCGCCCGCATGTTTGCCAGGAACGAGATGCCGCCACCGGAACCACCATGGTTCGGGCAGCGGCGACAGGGTTCTATGGCAGGGGAATGGGGATGTCAAACCGAATTCTGTGTTTTTCTGCATAGGCTTACGAGAACGGTATTATAATACCCAAACCCTGACGGACTCTTGAACAAACCGGGTCCCGGAAGCTCATTGCCTTCAACTGCGAACCGGCCCATCTTCGGCACATAACACACAACGGACCCGTCATGAGCGATACCGAAACCCGCCAAAATCCAGATACAGACGCCGGCCCCTTCGTCCTGCGCACCGACAATGACGGTGCGGACGGTGTCACCACGCTGACGTTGAACCGACCCGATGAGCTCAACGCCTTGTCCGAAGGCATGCTCGCGGCCCTGCAGGCGGAACTCGATGCCATCGCCGCAGACCGAAGCGTGCGCGTCGTCGTGCTTGGCGGCAGCGGCCGGGCCTTCTGTGCCGGGCACAATCTCAAGCAGATGCGCGCGAACTACAGCCTTGCGTATCAACAGGCGCTGTTCGCGACCTGCTCGACGATGATGCAGTCCGTGCTGCGCCTGCCCCAGCCGGTCATCGCCAAGGTCCGCGGGCTGGCCACCGCCGCGGGCTGCCAGCTGGTGGCGACCTGTGACCTCGCCATTGCGGCCGACACCTCGCGACTGGCCACATCGGGCATCAATGTCGGCCTGTTCTGCTCTACTCCCGGCGTCGCGGTCGGTCGTGCGCTACCCCGAAAACACGCGATGGACCTGCTGCTGACCGGTGATTTCGTGGAAGCACCCCGTGCGGCGGAGATCGGCCTGATCAACCGGGCCGTCCCCGAAGAGCTGCTCGACGAAGAAGTCGCCGAACTCGCCGCCAAGCTGGCGCGCAAGAGCGCCCATGCACTGGCACTGGGCAAGCAGGCGTTTTACCGCCAGCTCGAGATGGGCATCACCGATGCCTATGCGTTCGCAGGCGACGAGATGGCACGCAACATGATGGACCGGGACGCGGCCGAGGGCATCGATGCCTTCATCGAGAAGCGCGCCCCAGAATGGGACCAGGGCCCGCGTTCAGAGGACGACTGAGAAATGAGCGAATTCTCCTACACCGACGACCTCCTGCGCACGTTGTTTGGCGACGTGAAGACCATCGCGCTGGTGGGTGCGAGCCCCCGCGGCGAGACCCGGGCGAGCTGGCGCGTCATGCGTTACCTGCAAAACGAGGGGTACAAGGTCTACCCGGTGAACCCGGACGCCCTGGGCCAGGAGATCCACGGCGAGAAGGTCTATGCCAGCGTCACCGACCTGCCCGAGAAGGTCGACATGGTCGATATCTTCCGCCTGCCCTGGAAGGTCGCCCCCGTCGTCGATGAGGCGATCGCGCTCGGCGTGCCCTATATCTGGATGCAGCTGAAAGTCATCAACGAGGAAGCCGCGGCCAAGGCCGAGGCCGCCGGTGCGACCGTGATCATGGACCGCTGCCCGGCCATCGAACTGCCCCGCCTGCAGGCGGCGGCCTAGCCCCATAGCGAAGACATTAGACATGAGCGATTTGTATTATCCCGACTGGCAGATTCGCCGCATCCTGCGCGACGTGAATACCGTCGCCATGGTGGGTGCGAGCACCAACTGGAACCGGCCCAGCTACTTCGCCATGAAGTATATGCAGGACAAGGGCTTCCGGGTGATCCCGGTGAACCCGCGCGCCGCGGGCGAGACGCTGCTCGGGGAAGAAGTCGTCGCCAGCCTCAAGGACATCACGGTGCCCATCGACATGGTGGATATCTTCCAGCGCTCCGAACGGGTGCCGCCGGTGGTGGATGAGGCAATCGAAGTGGGGGCGAAAGTCATCTGGATGCAGCTGACCGTGCGCCATGACGAGGCGGCGAAGAAGGCCGAAGACGCCGGCCTGACCGTGATCATGGACCGCTGCCCGAAGATCGAATTCGCCCGCCTGTCCGGTGAGCTCGGCTGGAGCGGCATCAACACCAAGGTGATCACCTCGCGGCGTTCGCGCCAGATCAGGGCCTAGGACGTCATCATGAGCGACAACAAAAACGATCCGCGCCCGCCTGGCTTCGAGACGCTGGCAATCCATGCCGGGGCCTCGCCAGACGAAAAAACAGGCGCGCGCAACGTGCCGATCTATCAGACGACCGCCTATGTGTTCGACGACGCCGACCACGCGGCCTCGCTCTTCAACCTGCAGACCTTCGGCTACATCTATTCGCGCCTGACCAACCCGACGGTCTCGGCACTCGAAGAGAAAGTCGCGGCACTGGAAGATGGCCGCGGCGCGGTGGCGTGCGCCAGCGGGCATGCCGCACAAATGCTGGCGATGTTCGTGCTGATGAACCCGGGCGACAATTTCGTTGCCTCGCGTAATCTCTACGGCGGCTCAGTCACGCAGTTCACCCACACCTTCAAGAAGTTCGACTGGCATGTGAACTTCGTTGACCCGGCCGATCCGGAGAACTTCCGCAACGCCATCGACGAGAAGACCAAGGCGATTTTTCTGGAAGTGCTGGCCAACCCGGGCGGGATCATCGTCGATCTGGAGCCGATCGCCGAGATCGCCAAGGACGCGGGTATCCCGCTGATCGTCGACAACACCATGGCCACGCCCTATCTCTGCCGACCGTTCGAATGGGGTGCGGATATTTCAATCCACTCGATGACCAAGTTCCTCTGTGGCCACGGCACGTCCATGGGTGGGGTCGTGGTCGAGAGCGGGCATTTCGACTGGGCCCAGAACGACAAGTTCCCGTCGATGACCGAACCCGACCCGGCCTATCACGGCCTCACCTTCTACGAGACGTTCGGCGACTTCGGTTTCTCGACCAAGGCCAAGGCGGTCGCATTGCGCGACCTGGGACCCACGCTGGCACCGCAGAACGCCTTCAACATCCTGACCGGTATCGAGAGCCTGCCCGTGCGCATGGACCGGCATCTGCAGAACGCCCAGGCGGTCGCGGAGTTCCTCGAGGGCCATCCGGCCGTGGCCTGGGTGTCCTATGCGGGCCTCAAATCCAGCCCGTATAACGCGCTGGCGAAGAAATACCTGCCCAAGGGACCCGGCTCGGTCTTCACGTTCGGTTTGAAGGGTGGCTACGAGGCGGGCGTGCGCGCGGTCGAGAGTGTTGAGTTGCTGTCGCACCTGGCCAATCTCGGCGACACCCGGTCGCTGATCATCCACCCGGCCTCGACCACCCACCGCCAGCTCACGGAAGAGCAGCAGATCGCCTCGGGCGCGGGCCCGGACGTGGTGCGTTTATCTATCGGGCTGGAGACGGTGGACGACATCATCGCCGACCTGGATCAGGCGCTGAGCTACGCCCAGCAAAAAGCAGCGGAGTGACTTGGTTATTAGAGACGATCACGGAGCTTAGTCGCAGCGAGAACTACGGTCTGGCGGGGAGCAGTCCCGTCAACGATTCATAGAACACTGCCAGATCTGCCATTTGCCGGTCGTTCAGAGCCGCGGCAGCATCCTGCATCGCCGCGTCGCGGCGCACACCGAGCCTGTAGTCCTGCAGGGTAACCAGGATGTAGGCCGCATACTGGCCATTCAAACTCGGAATTCCCGACCCGGCGCTGCCCGTGTTTTCAGTCGTATGGCATACGCCACAGCGGTCCGCGGCCAACTGCGCGCCACGCGCGCGCGCGGCCGGATCGGAAACCGGAAGTGCACGCCGGGGCAATTGGTCTGCCGATATACCTTCGACATATTCGGTCAGCGCCCGGAGCGCGTCCTCGGGGATCATCGAGGCCGGGCTGTTCATCAGGTAGTGGTTGCGTTGGGCGTCGCGATAATCAAGCAGCGCTCCGGCCAGATAGTCGGCGTCCTGCCCCGCGATCTTGGGCGGCGGATGGCGCGGTGCACCGAGTTGCGCCGGATCCATCGCATGGCAGCTAAAGCATTCAGCCGTCTTCTTGTTGGTGAACGGCGAATCCTGTGCCCCGGCCGTGCTGGCGCCAAGCGCCAGCACAAGCCCGGATAGAGCCGCGCCGAGCGCATGCTGCCTAGTAGAAAACATTGCCGATATCATATCGAAAACCAACGAAGATCTGGGTGTTGATGGCATGCCCACCGCCGCCGGCCGGTTCGGCC
>JABJEK010000076.1 GCA_018702955.1 Rhodospirillaceae bacterium
GCTCGACAAGCCACACCAGCTCGTCGGCCGTGCCGTCACGGATGGCCGATACCCGTGCCTCCATTGCCGACACGGCCTCGTCGTAAGGCTGGAGGCCCGGGGTGGTCTGCCAGGCGACGGTTCCGGGGGACACTCGGGTCAGATTGGGAAATGTCATTGTTTCGCGCATTTTACAAAGCGGAAATATACTCGTGTTCTCATGGTATTGCTTGATTTCCGGTTGCCACCCGCAAGCGGATCACGCATCTAACACGTTAACCAGTTCAGCGCGGATCAAACACCTCAGGTGAATGCGTCCCTGCGATGCGGAGAAATGTCATGGCTGAAGATATTCGCGAAGCGTCCCTGCGGTATCACCGCGAAGGGCGCCCCGGCAAAATCGAAGTCGTCGCGTCCAAGCCTCTGGGCAACCAACGTGACCTCTCGCGTGCCTATACGCCGGGTGTCGCGCAGGCATCCCTGGCGATCTCGGAAGATCCGGCGATGGCGGCGGAACTCACCGTCAGGGGCAATCTGGTCGGGGTGGTGACAAACGGCACGGCCGTGCTCGGTCTCGGCGCGATTGGCCCCCTGGCCTCCAAGCCCGTCATGGAAGGCAAGGGTGTCCTGTTCAAGAAGTTCGCGGACATCGACGTGTTCGATATCGAGGTCGACGAGACCGACGTTGAACGGTTTGTGGACATTGTCGCCGCGCTGGAGCCGACCTTCGGCGGGATTAACCTTGAAGACATCAAGGCGCCCGAGTGTTTCGAGATCGAGAAGCGCCTGCGCGCGCGCATGAATATTCCGGTTTTCCATGACGACCAGCACGGCACGGCCATCATTGTCGGTGCCGCCGTGCGGAACGGATTGCGCCTTGCGGAACAAGATATCTCGACGGCCCGTCTCGTGACGTCCGGTGCGGGCGCAGCGGCGCTCGCGTGCGTAAACCTGCTGGTCGAGATGGGTTTGCCGAAAGAGAATGTCACCCTCACCGACATCGAGGGCGTGGTCTACAAGGGCCGCGAGAAGGGCATGAATCCCTATCTTGAGGTCTATGCACAGGATACCGATGCCCGGACGCTGGATGACGCGATCGATGGCGCCAACATCTTCCTTGGTTTGTCGGCCCCCGGTGTCCTGACCCAGGAGATGGTCAAGAAAATGGCGGAGACGCCCCTGATTTTCGCGTTGGCCAACCCCAACCCGGAAATCATGCCGGAAGACGCCAAGGCCGCGCGCCCCGATGCGATCATTGCCAGCGGACGATCCGACTATCCCAACCAGGTCAACAATGTCCTGTGCTTCCCGCATATCTTCCGCGGTGCCTTGGATGTGGGCGCGACCGATATCAACGAGGCGATGAAGGTCGCCGCGGTGGACGCCATCGCCAATCTGGCGATGCGCGAGACATCGGATGTTGTGGCATCGGCCTATGGCGGGCAGGTGGCAAAATTTGGCGCTGATTCGATCATCCCGAGCCCGTTCGATCCGCGCCTGATCCGTGAGGTCGCACCCGCAGTGGCGCGGGCGGCCATGGAAACGGGTGTCGCGACGCGGCCGATCACGGATTTCGATGCCTATCTCGAACAGCTGGACCGGTTTGTCTTTCGGTCGGGACTGCTGATGCGGCCGCTATTCGATCAGGCCCGCGCGGACAAAAAGCGCATCGTCTATGCGGAGGGCGAGGATGAACGCGTTCTTCGCGCCGCCAAGGCCGTGATCGACGAAGGGGTCGGCATTCCCATTTTGATCGGACGCCCCAAAATCGTGCAGCGCCGGGTTGAACGACTGGGCCTCAATTTCAAACCGGGTGAGGATTGCGAGATCATCAATCCGCAGGATGACCCGCGATATCGAGACTACTGGAAGCTTTATCACAGCCTCGCAGAGCGAAAAGGCGTATCGCCGGACGAAGCGCGAACACGGGTGCGCACGAACACAACGGTGATCGCGGCGCTGGCGCTGATGCGCGGTGACGCGGATGCAATGATCTGCGGCACAGAGGGGCGCTATGACCGCCATTTGCAGCATGTGCAGGATGTTGTCGGGCTGCGGAGTGATGTGCAGGATTTGTCGGCGGTGTCGGTCCTGATTCTGTCGAAGGGCACGATTTTCATCACGGATACCTATGTCACGCCGAACCCGACGGTTGTGGAAATCGCCGAGATGACCCATCTCGCCGCCGAGGAAGTGCGCCGGTTCGGCTTGGTGCCCAAAGTGGCTTTGCTTTCCCATTCGAGCTTCGGCAGCTCGAATTCGGCCTCGGCCCAGAAAATGCGCGCGGCGCGCAAGCTGGTTCACGAACGCGATCCGGAGCTTCAGGTTGAAGGAGAGATGCATGCGGACGCCGCGATAGACCCTGAAATCCGGGAGCGTATTTTCCCGAGCAGCGTCCTTGAGGGGCAGGCGAATTTGCTTGTCATGCCTGACCAGGACGCAGCGAACATTGCCTTTAACTTGCTGAAAACGCTGGCAGATGGACTGGCGGTGGGTCCCATTCTGGTAGGGGCCAAACGCTCGGCGCATGTGCTGACGCCGTCAGTAACGGCGCGCGGCATTCTGAATATGAGCGCAGTTGCCGCGGTGGGCGCGCAGTATGACTCCCGGGCGAAGGAGTAGGAATCCATGACCCTTCAGCCTGACATTGACGAAGGCACAACCGGTCTCGAGACCGAGCGCAGCTATGGCGTCGATGAATCGCTGGTGCGGACCTGTGAAATTGCGCTGTCCGAGGGTCTGGCAGAAGAACTCGATGGACTGATCGAGGGCCTGCACGCATCCGATCTGGCTGATCTTCTTGAAGAGCTGAGTTCAGACAGTCGACGGATCCTGTTCGATCATGTGCGAGATCGTCTCGATCCTGAGCTGCTGACCCATCTCGATGACGTTGTGCGTGAGGATGTCCTCGAGCAGCTGGAACCCGCCGAAGTCGCCGCAGTTATCACCGAACTCGAAACTGATGATGCGCTCGACGTTTTTGAGGATGTCGCGGAAGCTGACCGGGCCAGCGTCCTGGCACGTTTGTCGCCGTCTGACCGGGCGCTCGTTGAACAGGCACTGACCTATCCCGAAGACAGTGCCGGCCGCCTGATGCAGCGCGAGCTGGTGACCGTCCCCAAGGACTGGTCAGTGGGCAACAGCATTGACTATATGCGCGATCGTGCTGCCGACCTTCCGCGTGATTTCTATGAAATCTATGTGGTGGATGACGACCGGCACCCGGTCGGCACGATTCCGCTCTCTCGTTTGATGCGGAATCAACGCGAGGTTCGCATCGATGACATCATGCTGACCGATATCCGCTCGGCCTATGTCGAAATGGATCAGGAAGAGGCCGCCCTGATGTTCCGACAGTATGCGCTTTTGTCTGCTCCGGTGGTAAATGACAGAGGTCAGCTGGTGGGTGTCATAACGGCGGACGATATCGTCCACGTCATTCACGAAGAAGCGGAAGAAGATATCCTGCGTCTTGGCGGCGTGCGCGAAGATGATTTCTACGAAGCGGTTCTGGACACCACGCGCGCGCGTTTCTCCTGGCTGCTGGTAAATCTGGGTACGGCGATTACCGCCTCGCTGGTCATCGGTCTGTTCGATGCGGCAATCGATCAAGTGGTGGCGCTGGCGATTCTGATGCCAATTGTTGCTTCGATGGGAGGCAATGCAGGCACACAGACGCTGACGGTTGCCGTGCGCGCGCTTGCGATGAAGGAACTGACGGCCGCCAACGCCGCGCGCATTCTCGGTAAGGAAATTATTGTGGGCGGTATCAATGGCATGCTGTTCGCGTTTCTGATGGGAATCGTGGCCTGGCTGTGGTTCGGCGAACCGGTGATCGGCTACATCATCGCGGCGGCCATGCTCATCAATCTTCTGATCGCCGGTTTTGCGGGTGTGACCATTCCAATCGCGCTGGAGCGCATGCGGATTGATCCTGCGGTTGCATCGGCGGTCGTTCTCACCACAATTACGGACGTCGTCGGGTTTGTGTCGTTCCTCGGCCTCGCGGCCATCGTTTTACTATGACCAAAACGAAGGTCACGGCGCCCTACGGTACCTGGCCCTCGCCGATCACGGCCGGGATGATCGCCGATACAACGATCTCGCTCTCGAGCGTTCTGGTGGATGGTGGTGATATCTACTGGCTGGAAGGGCGCCCCAGCGAAGGCGGTCGCGTCGTGCTGGTGCGTTGGACCGATGCGGGACCCGTCGATGTGCTCCCGCAAGGATATTCCGCGCGTACGCGCGTCCACGAATATGGTGGCGGTGCCGCGATTGTGTCGGATGGCGCGGTCTTTTTCGTCAATTTCGAAGATCAGCGGATCTATCGCCTGGACAACGGCGGCAAGCCTGAAGCGATAACGGCCGATTCCGGTGACCGTCACGCCGATATGGTCCACGACGAGGTGCGGCAGCGCATTTTGTGCGTTCGAGAGCGTCATACCGGCGATGGGGTGATTAACGAGCTGATTGCCGTCGATCTGGCGTCAGGCGCCAGCAAAATCCTTGTCGGTGGCCATGATTTCGTCTCGAACCCGCGGGTATCACCAGACGGGACGACCCTGAGCTGGGTGAGTTGGGAACTGCCCGATATGCCCTGGGATTCGGCGGCCATATGGGTGGCGCCGATCGGACCCGACGGGGATGTCGGCGCGGCTCGGAAACTGGCCGGCGGGGACGGCGTCTCGGTGTTCCAGCCAATGTGGGCGCCCGACGGGACGTTGGTGTTTGCGGCCGATCCCGATGGCTGGTGGAATCTGCATCGTTGGGATGGAAACGGTGTTTCGGTCATCGAGGCCATGGCCGCCGAGTTCGGCCTTCCCCAATGGGTCTTCGGAATGCGGACTTTCGATGTGCGGGCGTCGGGGGCCGTCGTGGCAGCCTACACCCGTGACGGGGCATGGCGACTGGCATGCATCGACGATGACGGGCTTCGCGACATCGATGTGCCCTGTACCGATATCGCCGCACCCCAATGGGTAGATGACAAGCTCGTCTTCATCGGGTCCTCGGCCGATGCGGCGTCGGCCATTCTCGTTCTCGATCCCGCGTCGGGGGCAATTGAAACACTCTGGACGTCACTCACGGTCGATCTCGATCCGGCCGGACTTTCGGTGCCCGATTCCATCGCGTTTGAAACCACCGACGGGGACACCGCATACGGATTTTACTATCCGCCCTGCAGTGCCACGACGGCGCCGCCGACGGACGAACGTCCGCCACTTATCGTTCGTGGTCATGGCGGACCGACCGGCGCGACGTCGCCATCCTTCAGTCTTGCCATCCAGTTCTGGACCAGTCGAGGGTTTGCCGTACTGGACGTGAATTATCGCGGCAGCACCGGGTTCGGACGGGCCTACCGCGAAGCGCTTTATGGGCGATGGGGTGAGGCAGACGTGGACGACATGGTCCGGGGCGCTGAACATCTGGTGTCGTCGGGACTGGCGGACCCGTCCCGTCTGGCGATTCGCGGGGGCAGTGCGGGTGGCTATACCGCGCTTGCGGCACTCGCCTTCCGCGACACTTTTTCAGGCGGCGCAAGCCTCTACGGGATCGGCGACCTGATGACGCTCGCGCGTGATACGCACAAATTCGAAAGCCGGTATCTCGATCTGCTGATCGGGCCGCTGCCCGAGACCGAGCAGCTTTATCGTGACCGATCGCCGATCGAACATGTGGACGCGTTGAATTGCCCGGTGATTTTCCTGCAGGGCGAGGATGATAAGGTCGTGCCGCCCAACCAGGCCGAGGCGATGGTTGATGCCCTCGACCAGAAGGGAATACCCGTCGCCTATGTTCTGTTCGAGGGGGAGGGGCACGGCTTTCGCAAATCCGAGAATGTGTGCCGTGCGCTGGAGTCGGAACTGGGTTTCTACGGGCGAATTTTCGGGTTCGCGCCCGCGGATGATCTGCCCAATCTGGATATCCGGAATTTGAATGGCTAGCGGTCGGGAACCGGGAGAGAAAATTATGAAACTCTATGACTATTGGCGCTCGTCCGCCGCTTTTCGCATGCGTATCGCACTCAATCTGAAGGGCCTCGATGCCGATCGGGAATACATCCATTTGCGTCTGAAGGATCAGTCGTCGGACGCCTATCTTGCGGTCAATCCGCAAGGCCTGGTGCCGACCCTGATCGATGACGACGGCACCCGGGTGACCCAATCGATGGCGATCATGGAGTATCTCGATGAGACGCGACCGGACACGACCGCTTTGTTGCCGGCCGATGCGAAGGGGCGCGCCCGGGTGCGGGCCCTGTCCCAGGCGATCGCCTGCGACATACACCCGCTCAACAATCTGCGCGTTTTACGCTTGCTTGGTGGCGAGTTGGGGCTCGATGAGGAGACCCGAAACGAGCAGTGGTACAAACACTGGGTCGATGAGGGTATGCGCGGGCTTGAAGGCATGCTGGCCGATGGTGGCGCGGGTCGTTTTTCGCATGGCGATACCCCGACGATGGCGGATGTTTGCCTCGTGCCGCAAGTCTACAACGCACAGCGTTTCGGGTGTGATCTGTCGGCATTCCCGACAGCATTGCGCATCAACGATACCTGTCTCGAAGAGGCGGCATTTCGCGACGCGTTGCCGGAGAACCAGCCCGACGCGGAGTAATTGTGTCTAGCTGCCGCGCTTCTCGGCGATGAGCTGGCGCATCTGATCGGGGCTCATGGCGCCGGGCACGAGTTGGTCGCCGACAATGAATGCCGGTGTGCCGCGCACGCCGACCTGGCGGGCGAGCTGCAGGTTGGTCTGGATTTGCGTCTCGATCGACGGGGACTGCATGTCCCGCCGAAGCCGGTCGAGGTCCATGCCGAGCCGGCTTGCGATCCGGAACAGAGCATTTTCCGACGGTGCACCGCGCAATCCCATGATGGCGAGATGGAATTCTGCATACTTACCCTGCTTGGCCGAGGCGAGTGCCGCACGGGTTGCCATCGTTGATTCCCGGCCGAACACTGGGAATTCCTTGAAGATGATCTTCACATCGGGATCTTCCGTGGCGATCTTGGCGAGGTCCTGCGCCATTCGCTTGCAGTAGGGGCACTGGTAGTCGAAGAACTCCACGACCGTGACCGACGCGTCCGGATTGCCAATGAACGGGTCACGGCGTGTGTTGACCAGCTGCTCCATGTTGGCCGCGATGGCGCCGTGATTTTGCTGCTGCTGGCTTTGTTGTTGCCGCGCTTGAAGAGCTTCGATGGCTTCGACGATCACCTGCGGGTTGTCGAGGAGATACTCGCGTACGGTATTGCGAATGTCGTTCTTCTGCAGTGCGGTAAACGGCGCGTTGCCCGACGCAGCAGACGTCGCCGGCCCGGCGGTTTCGGTGACAATCTGTGTCGGCTGCTCGGAGGTAGTTGGGAGTATGATTGCGAGTGCCACGACAGCGGCCATGACGAGGGCGACGAGTACGGCTCCACGGGATTCCGACACAATATTTCTCCTAGAACGAAACAGACCGGTGTGACCGGCTCAACGTGCTGCGGATGATGGTGGACAGCGCAAGGTCGTTCAAGACGTGGCGTGGCGTGTCACGCAATGTTGACCGTTTGCGATCGCTACCGTTCGAGTTGACGGTTGGCCTCACTCACAATGTCTTGAGCACGCAGCCATCCCGGTGCGCCTGTCGGGAGAAGTTTTGTCGCACGTTCAGCGAGCGCTAGCGCCGCTTTCACATCGCCACTGAGGAGCTTGTATTCAGCCTGGCTCAGCGCGAGGTCCCCCTGGTTACCGAGCCTGCCGTTGACGATGGTCAGCAATCGCCAGGCATCGCGCATCTGCGGGTCCACCCGAACAGCCACGCGTAAATTCTTGAGCGCGGGCTGAAGAAGTTCGGCCCGGCCTGACTCGACCTGCGCCTTGCCCAATGCCGTTCGCAGCAAGGGTTCATTCGGTGCCAGCTCGACCATTCGTTCATAAGGGACAAGCGAATCATCGACCCGGCCGTTCTCAAGGAGCATCTGTCCCTTGAGTTCGTGGAAGTAGGGGTTGTCCGGGTCGTCGGCGATCAGTCCGTTGACCAGTGGCAGCGCCTTTTCGATATCGGCATTGCGGTAGTAGGCGATGGCGCGGGCGTAGCGGGCCGGAGTCTCGTTTCGGTCCTCGGGATAAATCTCGAGTGTGCGCTTCAGCGGCTCCATGAAACCGATCAGTTTGGCCCGCATATAGGCATGTTTGCGCGCCAGATCAGTTGCGATAGGGGTGTTCGAGAAACGCGACAGGGCGAGATGACCCGACACGGTCGCGATTCTGTCATTCGTCAGGGGATGCGTGCTGAGATAGGGGTGTTCGCGGCCTCCCGACAGGCGAATATCGCGTTGCAGGAGTTGGAAAAACTCGAGCAGACCACGTGATGAAATGCCGGTCTGATCGAGATATTTCAGCGCGGCGGCATCCGCAGCGGATTCCTGCGTTCGGCTGTACTTCAGCAGATCGGTGAGGGCGGCATTTGATCCACCCCCCACGATGGCGCCGGCAACGCGCCCATCGCCGGTTGCGATCCCGGCGGCGAGGCCGGCGATCAAGGCGATGATCGATTTGGTCTCGGCGTTGCGCAATTCATCCTGGAAGCGTGCAAGATGTCCGCCGGCGATATGGCCGGTTTCATGCGCAATCACGCCGATCACTTCCTCGGGACCCTTGGCGCGAACCAGCAAACCGGTGTTAATGAAGACACGCTGGCCGCCCGCAACAAATGCGTTGAGGCGGGCATCATTGACGAGGTGAACTTCGACGACACTGCTGTCGAGGCCCGCCGCATTGAAAATTGGCGTCGCATAGTCGCGGATGATATTTTCAACTTCGGCGTCGCGGACCAGTCCGATATTTCGGTTCTGTCCAAACGCAGATGTGCTTGCTGTAACGGCAAGTACAGTGATCAAGCCAACCAAACGAACGAACGGACGCACGTGTCTATCTCCAGGAATGATACTCAACCTAAGTACACACGAATGTGGCGTCAATCAGGCCGCCGGATGCTTTTCGGTAGCCTGTTCGCGCTCGCCGCGTGTGGCGGTGGCGGCCCCGAGCAGGGCGATATCGGCTTTGTCGAGGGCTTCTTCGGCGGTCTGATCGCCGATGAACCGCGCGCCGCATTGATCGGGCGGGAGGTGCTGTCGGCCGGCGGCACGGCGGCGGATGCGGCGGTGGCGGCATATTTTGCGATGTCGGTGACGTTACCCGGTGCGGCGAGCATCGGCGGTGGTGGTGTCTGCCTGGTCCATGATGCCGTGAGGTTTCGCACCGAGACTGTTTCGTTTATGCCGAAACGGCCGGCGGACCCCGCGGCGCGTTATTCGGTTCCGGGGAATGTGCGCGGAATGTTCCTGCTGCATGCCCGTTACGGCGAACTTGCCTGGTCCGACCTCCTGCGCCCTGCGGAAGATTTCGCACGGTCGGGGCACGCCCTCTCGCGGGCCTTTGTTCGCGATTTCGAGGCGGCGCGCCCGGTCGTCGAATTTGGTGCAGAAGCACAGTCGATATTCGGAGTGGCGACGGGCGGTGTTGCCGAGGGACGCCTGCTGCAACAGCTGGAACTTGGAGCTGTCCTGTCCAACCTGCGCACACAGGGCCCCGGAACGTTCTATGACGGGGTGCTGGGCCGTTCATTCTCGGAGGCTGTACGCACGGCGGGTGGTCGCATGACGTTGGACGATCTGCGCAACTACCGTCCTCAGATCCGGGAGCCGATCCGGTTCGAACAGGGAAATAGTGTCATGGCTTTTGCCCCGGACGGCGGCGGGCTTGTGGCGGCGCAGGTCTGGGCAACGGCAACGAACGAGGAACGCTACGAGGACACGGAAATTGCGGCGCGTACGCATCTCATCGCCGAGTTGAGCGCATCGGCCTATCAGGCAGAGGCAACCGGGACCGCTGACGTGACCTCACCGGCGGCTGTTACGGCGTTGGGTGCCGGAGTCTCGGAAACTTCTCATAGTGCACCCCGGCCCAGCATTGCCGTGCACGCCGATGCTGCGTCGAGCGGCGCGAGTATTGTTGCCGTGGACAATCGGGGACGCACAGTCGCCTGTTCCTTCACCATGAACGGCCCCTTCGGCTCGGGCGTGATTGCACCCGGAACCGGCATTCTGCTGGCACCGCTGCCGGAATCGGAACGTGCCTCCGTGCCGACTGTCGCGGTGATGGCAAACGAGGTGAACGGCCTCACATTCTTCGCAGCGGCGGGTTCGGGTGCGACCCCGGGTGTGGTCGCGCGGATCGCCCTGGATACGATTGTCGGGGGAGATGGTAATATGGTCGCCGCCGTGGCGTTGCCGCGTGCGTTCAATACCGGAAACCCGGATGTCACGGTCGTCGAAGACGCGATGCCGAATGCGGAACGCACGGCCCTGGACGCGCTCGGGCACAATGTTGAGCAAACGCAAAGCATTGGCCGTGTGAATGGTTTCTTCTGTCCGGAAGGTCTTCCGCTTGGACAGACATGCCAGTTCGTCAAGGATCCGCGATCCTTCGGATTGGCTGTTAGTTCCGAAGAGTAGGCCGCCGCATGCCGCTGAAAATTTCGACGCGCGGGCAGATTGACCCGTTCATCGTCATGGACGTGATGCGCGAGGCCAACGCGCTCGTCGCTGCGGGTGAGGATATCGTCCATCTGGAAGTCGGCCAGCCGGGGACACCCGCACCCGCCAAAGTGCGCGAGGCGGCCACGGCGGCCATCCGTGACGAGCGACTGGGATACACCGATGCGTTGGGAGTTCCCGCCCTGCGTGAGCGGATTGCGGCGCACTATGACAACATGTACGGGGTCGATGTGGCGCCCGAACGGATCGTGGTAACCACGGGTTCGTCGGGTGGGTTTCTACTCGCGTTTCTTGCCGCGTTTGATGTCGGAGACCGGGTTGCGCTTGCCGCACCGGGTTACCCGGCGTATCGCAACATTCTGTCCGCGCTCGGCGTTGAGCCGGTGGTCGTTGAAACCAGCATCGAGGACCGGTTCCAGCCGACGCCGGGTGTGATCGGTGATGTCGCAGGTGACCTTGATGGTTTGATCGTCGCGAGCCCGTCCAATCCGACGGGCACGATGATCGGCGATCGGGAGATGCAGTCCCTGACCGACCTGGCCCGGCAAAAGTCGATGCGGTTCATCTCCGACGAGATCTATCACGGCATCACCTATGGCCATGATTCGGTCACGGCGCTGGCGTATGACGATGAGGCCATCGTCATTAACAGCTTCTCGAAGTATTTTTCGATGACCGGCTGGCGCCTTGGTTGGCTAGTGGTGCCGGAATCGATGATGCGGTCGGTGGAGTGCCTGGCCCAGAACTTCTTTATATCGGCACCCACATTGTCCCAATACGCCGCGCTGGCGGCCTTCGATAGCCATGATGAACTTCGAGAGAATGTCGCGAAATATGCCCGCAACCGCGACATCCTTCTCAACGACCTGCCGGGGGTCGGCTTCGACCGCCTCGCGCCGGCGGACGGGGCGTTTTACGTGTATGCCGATGTTTCGCAGCTGACCAACGACAGCAACGAGTTTTGCCGCCGCATGCTGACAGAGGCGCGTATTGCCACCACGCCGGGACTGGATTTCGACCCGTACCGGGGAAATGCGTCGGTCAGGTTTTCGTTTGCCGGGACCGAGGACGACATGCGCCGTGCGATCGATCGGCTGAGCGCGTGGCGACCCTAGAGAGTCAGTGAACCGATAACCTGGTCTACGACGTCGCCCGGCTCCACCACCCGGAACGTCGCGGCCGGTTGTCTTCCTCCGGCGTCTCTTCGACTACCTCTGCCGGTTCGTCGGCAGACTCGTCGGCAGGTTCGTCCGCAGGCTCTTCGGCAGGTGCCTCGGAGGTTTCGGCCTCGTCCGCGTCTTCACCGGACTCGGCCGCTGCAGCCTCGGGCTCAGCGTCGGGTTTGTCCTCGGCGTCGGATGTCGTATCCGCATCGGCTTCCGTGTCGCCATTTCCGTTCTCCGAAGATGGCTCAGGGATATCGATCTCTGAATCCAGCGCCGCAGCCTCATTGTCTGCGTCTGTGTCGGGGGCCGCTACGGCGTCCTCGCCGTCTGCAGATTCAGCTGTCGATTCTGCCGTGCCGTCTTCGGTCGCGTTCTCGTCCGTCGAGGTTTCTTCAGAAGCGCCTCTGCCGCGGCGCCCACGACGCCGGGGCCGACGGCGACGGCGACGCGTAGTGTCTTCGCCGTCTTCGTCACTCTGCTCTTCGTTTGTTTCGTTCTCGCCGTCGGATGCCGGAGTTGCCTCGGCGTCTGCCGTTGCTTCCTGTTCGCTCTCGCCGTCACCATCCGCCTTGCGCCGCCGTCGGCCGCCGCGTCGGCCACGCCGTCGGCCACCGCGCTTGCGGTTTTCGTCATCATCATCGTCGGACTGCTCACGGTCTTCCGTGTCCGAACTCTCGGTTTTCGCCTCGTCGTCGGCGTTCTCCGAGTTTTCTTCCGAGGAACGGCGCCGACCGCGGCTGCGACGACGCTTGGGCGCATTTTCTTCGCGCTGGGCTTCTTCCTTGGACGAGACGCCTTCGACACCGTCATGGCCAATATGGACGATCTCGTAATCAGACGCGGCGAGGCTGGCATCGGCCATGACCTGCACGCTGAACCCGTAGCGTTCCTCAAGGTCCTGCAACGAGGTCCGCTTCTGGTTGAGAAGGTAGAGGGCGATGTCGGTCTGGGTGGTGACCGTCACCACCTTGGCGCGCTTGCGCTGACCTTCTTCCTCAAGTTCACGCAAGATTGCCATGCTGGTCGATTCCGTCGACCGCATCAGGCCCGTGCCCTGGCATACCGGGCATGCCTGAGTGTGGGCCTCATGCAGGCTCGGGCGCAGTCGCTGGCGCGACAGCTCGAGGAGCCCGAAAGCGGAAATCCGGCCGATCTGGATGCGTGCCCGATCCGTTTTCATGGCCTCCTTCATGCGTCGTTCGACAGCATGATTGTTGCGCGAGACATCCATGTCGATGAAGTCGATCACGATGAGGCCGGCCAGATCGCGCAAGCGGAGCTGGCGGGCAACTTCGTCGGCCGCTTCAAGATTTGTCCGGTAGGCCGTCTGTTCGACGTTGCGCTCGCGTGTCGAGCGTCCGGAGTTCACGTCAATCGCCACCAACGCTTCGGTGGGGCTGATAACGATGTAGCCGCCGGATTTGAGCTGCACGATCGGCTCATGAATGGCATCGAGCTGCTGGTCGATCTGGTAGCGGTTCAGGAGGGGTATCTCGGTGTCTTCGTATTTCTGGACCCGCTTGGCGTGGGACGGAATCATCGTCCGCATCAGCGCCTTGGCGGATTTGTAGGCGTCATCACCCTCGACCAGGACTTCTTCGATGTCGCGGTCGTACAGATCGCGCAGCGATCGCTTGATCACATCGCCTTCTTCATAGATCAGCGCCGGGGCCGTCGAATCGAGCGTGAGTTCGCGAATATCGTCCCACAGGCGTCGCAAATACTCATAGTCGCGCTTGATCTCGGCCTTTGTGCGCGCCACGCCGGCCGTGCGCATGATTACGGCCATGCCTTCGGGGACCTCGAGATCGGACAGGATTGCCTTCATCGACTTGCGATGCTTGGCATCCGTGACTTTCCGACTGATCCCGCCGCCGCGCGAGGTATTCGGCATCAACACGCAGTAGCGACCGGGCAGGGAGAGGTAAGTTGTGAGGGCGGCGCCTTTGTTGCCGCGCTCTTCCTTGACCACCTGCACCAGCAGGATCTGGCGGCGCTTGATGACCTCCTGGATCTTGTAGCTGCGGGTCAGCTTGCGCAGGCGCCGGCGATGAGCATCGCTCAGTTCCTGGATATCCTCGTCCTGGGAATCCCCCAGGACCTCGACCGATTCACCTTCGCTCTCGCCGTTTTCGCCGGCTTCTTCTTCTTCTTCGTTCTCGGCGTCGGATTCAGCCAGCAGCTTTTCGCGATCCTCGATGGGGATGCGGTAATAGTCAGGATGAATTTCGTTGAACGCCAGAAACCCGTGGCGATCGCCCCCGAAATCAACGAAGGCCGCCTGGAGCGATGGCTCGACGCGGGTCACCTTGGCCAGATAGATATTACTCTTGATCTGACGTTTGGTGGAGGTTTCGTAATCGTATTCGAGGAGTTCGTTACCGTCTGCGACGACGACCCGGGTCTCTTCCGGATGGGTCGCGTCGATCAACATGCGCTTTGGCATGGCTATGTCCCTGCGGAAGCCTGAACTCAGCGCTTTGCGGACGAAAGCGAGAGGGGTTCCACATTTTCAGAGGCCTGCCTCGGAACCTGAGCCGTCGAACGGGCGAAATCGCACCAGGACGGTAGGTTTTGATCCGAAAGCCCGCCCGGCGATTGCCGTGCGGCGGCCTCGAAGTTGCACAAAACCGCAATTCTGATGCGCACGTTGTTCGGTCCGTTCGGGTTTTTGGGGCGAAAGACTGGCTCTCTTGCCCCTGCCCAGACCTTGAAACGCGGCGCGCGTCGTTTGAATTGCGAGTGTCCGCGTAGCCACAATAGCCCCCGCGAGTCTGATCCACAATGCATTTGATTGATGTCATGTCCCGCGCTTGTGTGTTGCGGCGCATTCGCGGGTGGCGATATACCTGTTGGCGATGTCATTGATTCTGAAACGCTTATCCGGATACGCACCGCATGCGGCAAGCCTCGTATATGGCTTGGTTGTCGCGTTTGTGATGGTCGTGACGCCGGAATCGGCTGCTGCGCAAGACCTGAAGGTTCAGGATATTCGGATTGGCGTTCATGCCGGTTCGACACGCTTCGTGGTTGAATTGAATGACAGCGTGGAACCACGAATATTCGGTCTTCCCGATCCGTTCCGGGTGGTGATTGATCTTCCGGAGGTTGATTTCGATCTGCCCGAGGAGCGGATTGGCGACGGTGCGGGATTGATCTCGAAACTTCGGTATGGCCTTTTCCGGCCGGGAACAAGTCGTTTCGTACTAGACCTCGCATCTCCCGCCAAGGTCACAAAACAATTCATCCTGAAGCCGGACGGCGGCAAACCCTGGCGTCTGGTGCTCGATATCGCGCCCACCACACGGGCGGATTTCATTGCGTCGATGCGGCCAAGCGCGGCCGATACGCCGAAGCCCGTGCTTGCGGTGCCTATTCCGACGACCCCGCGGCAGAACGCGCGGCCGGTTGTTGTTGTTGATGCGGGCCATGGCGGTGTCGATCCCGGCGCAATCGGGGTTTCGGGCGTTTACGAGAAAAAGATCGCGCTGGATTATGCGCGTGAAGTTGTGCGGCTGCTCAAGGCGAGCGGCAAGTACGAAGTGGTGATGACCCGCAACCGGGACATATTCCTGCCGCTGCGCGAAAGGGTCCGGATTTCACGGGCGGCCGGCGCCGATCTGTTCTTATCGATGCATGCGAACACCCACCCCAAGCGCTCGACCCGCGGGTTTTCGGTTTATACGCTTTCTGACCGCGCCTCCGACAAGGAGGCTGCGGCGTTGGCGGCGCTCGAAAACAAGTCGGATGTGATCGGCGGCGTGAATCTGGGTAACTACAGCGACGATGTGCAGAATATTCTGATCGACTTTGCCCAGGCGAAGACGAATGAGCTCTCGGTGAAATTCGCGCGTGATATTCTCGTCGGGCAGGTCAAGACAAGCGCCTCTCTCCTGACCCGGCCATGGCGTTCGGCGGGGTTCGCGGTGTTGAAGGCGCCTGATGTGCCTTCGGTCCTCGTTGAGCTAGGCTATATCTCCAATCCTCGTGAAGAGCGGCTGCTCGTCACGCGCAAACATCGCCAGGAACTTTCCGCCGCGATTGTGGAAGCGGTGGATGAATATTTTAAAACCACTCAAAGCGCTGCGCTTTAGCCAATCCGCAACCAGACGCCGCCACAATCGCCCCACATTTTGATGCTTATCCAGCAATCGTGCTCGTCTATGCTCGGTTACGAATGAACTTGGAACACTGAATGCTTCGTTGGTTAGGATATCTCGCGGGATTGGCCGTCGTCGGCGCGCTGCTGGTGGTCGGCGGCGTGCTGTGGGTGTTCTGGGAGTTTGGCCGGGACCTTCCGGACTACACCCAGCTGGCTGACTATCAGCCGCCGGTCACCACACGCGTGCATGCCGGTGACGGCAGCCTGTTGGCCGAGTATGCCGTCCAGCGGCGTGTTTTTGTGCCGGTGTCGTCGATGCCGACCTTGGTCAAAGAGGCGTTTCTTTCTGCGGAAGACAAGAATTTCTACAAGCACCCCGGCGTCGATGTGACTGGCGTGATGCGCGCCGTCGTATCGAATATTCGTAATCTCGGTTCTGGTCGTCGTCCCGAAGGGGCCTCGACGATCACCCAACAGGTGGCGCAGAATTTCCTGCTGACCAAGGAAGTCTCGCTTGATCGAAAAGTTCGCGAAGCGATCCTTTCTTTTCGAATGGAACGTGCGTTTTCGAAGGAAGAGATTCTCGAGCTTTACCTGAACGAGATCTATCTCGGCTTCGGTGCCTACGGGGTGGCGTCGGCGGCGCTGAACTATTTCGGAAAACCGCTCGACCAACTGACGGCGGACGAAGCGGCATTTTTGGCGGCATTGCCGAAGGCGCCGAACAACTACCATCCGCTGCGTAAAAATGCGGCGGCGGTGGCGCGGCGTAACTACGTGTTGGGCCGCATGGCGGAAGATGGCGCCCTCTCGTCGCTGGAGGCGGAAGAGCTTCGCCAACGCCCGATTAACGTTGTCCAACAGGACGAGGGAGCCTTCGTCGAGGCGCCCTATTTTGCCGAAGAAGTGCGGCGCGAATTGGTCGACCGGTTCGGGGATGGTGCGCTGTACGAGGGTGGCCTGTCGGTGCGCACGACGCTGGATCCGCACCTTCAGCGTATCGCCCAGCTTGCCTTGCGCAACGGTTTGATCGCCTACGACCGCAGGCACGGTTGGCGCGGCCCTGTTACTCGGTTGAAGGACCCGGCCGCGTGGCAGACCGCGTTGCCGGAGATCAAGCATCCGCCGGGCTCGGGTGACTGGCAACTCGCCGCCGTGGTCGCGGTTGAGCCCGCAAACGCCTCGATTGGGTTTGTCGACGGAACGCTGGGGTCGGTGCCGCTCGCGGAGTTGCGTTGGGCACGCGCCTGGCTGCCGGGGCAAAAACGCGGCGCGTCCGTCAAGGCGGCCGATCAGGTGTTGGCGGCAGGCGATGTGGTGTTGGTCTCCACCGTCACGGAGGATTCCGAGGCCAAGCCGTATCCTGCCGGCACGTTCCGGCTTGAGCAGATCCCCGAAATTAATGGTGCGGTCGTGGCGCTCGATCCGCATACCGGCCGTGTCCTTGCGATGACCGGTGGGCTCGATTTCCGGGCCAGTGAATTCAACCGCGCGACCCAGGCGTGGCGCCAGCCGGGCTCGGCGTTCAAGCCGGTGGTCTACATGGCCGCGCTGGACAGTGGGTTTACGCCTTCGACCCGTATCCTGGATGCGCCCTTCGTGATCGATCAGGGCCCCGGGCAGGGCAAGTGGAAGCCGGCCAACTACACGAACAAGTTTTACGGGCCGAGCCCGATGCGCCTGGGGATCGAGAAATCCCGCAATCTCATGACCGTGCGCCTGGCGCAAACGATCGGCATGGAGCAGGTGGCGACATATGCGGAACGGCTGAAAGTTGTCGATCACCTGCCGCGCCAGCTCAGCATGTCGATCGGGGCGGGAGAGACGACGCTGATGCGTCTGGTCGCGGCCTATGCGACGGTCGTCAATGGCGGCAAGCAGATCACCCCGACCCTGATCGACCGGATACAGGACCGGAACGGCATGACGACGTTCCGCCACGATGAGCGACCATGTGCGAATTGCACCGTCGAAGCGTGGGCCGACCAGCCGCCGCCGACCTTGCCCGATCCCCGTGCGCGGTTGATCCAGCCGGGTACGGCGTACCAGATGGTATCGATGCTCCAGGGAGTGGTGGATCGTGGGACGGGCCGCCGTATCGGTCAATTGAAGTTGCCGCTCGCAGGCAAGACCGGCACGACGAACGAATCGCTCGATACCTGGTTCATCGGATTCTCGCCGGACCTCGCTGTCGGTGTCTTTGTCGGGTTCGATACGCCGCGCACATTGGGTAAACGCGAGACGGGCTCGTCCGTGCCCGCGCCGATCTTCAAGGACTTCATGGCGCGCGCGCTGGAGGGCAAGCCCGTCATCCCGTTCCGTGTGCCGCCGGACATCCGCCTCGTGCGTGTAAACCCCGAAACCGGACTGGTGGCGCTGCCCGGCGAACGCGCAACCATTCTTGAGGCGTTCAAGCCCGGCACCGCGCCGCGGGAGTTCGGCTCGATCATTGGCGAGGATTTGGGGCGGGGCGTGAATACGGGTGGTCCGCGGCGCGGTATTTACTGATTGCGCTATTGACCCGTGTATCGCGAACGCTAGGCTTCGCGAAATGAACCGCCGGACCCGGCAACCGTCTCAGTGGATTTCAAAATGCGCGCAGAAATCAGTCATCTGGTCGAGGGAATTAACTCGTCTCTGAACCTCATGCGGAGGCATCTTTGACTGGGATAACGCACTCACGCGCCTCGAGACGCTGAACGCCGAAGCCGAAGATCCGGCGCTTTGGGACGATCAGGAGCGGGCGCAGAAAATTCTGCGAGATCGCACCCGGTTGGAGAAGTCCATCGAGGAAGTGCGCGGCCTGGAGCAGGAGCTCGACGACGCGGCCACGCTGATCGAGCTCGGTGAGGCGGAAGGTGACGGAGATGTCGTTGCCGAGGGTGAATCGGTCATCGAATCCCTGCAGCGGCGCGCAGAAAAGCTTGAGTTGGAGAGCCTTCTGTCCGGCGAGGCCGATGGCAATGATTGCTACATGGAAATCAACGCGGGTGCCGGTGGGACCGAGTCCCAGGACTGGGCCGAGATGCTGGTGCGCATGTATCTGCGCTGGGCCGAGGCGCATGATTACAAGGTCGAATGGATCGAGGAGAGCGCCGGCGAGGAGGCGGGTCTCAAATCCGCGACGTTCCGGATTGTCGGTCCCAACGCCTACGGTTGGCTAAAGACCGAATCCGGGGTGCATCGCCTGGTTCGTATTTCACCTTTCGACAGCCAGTCGCGCCGGCACACAAGCTTTGCCTCGGCCTGGGTCTACCCCGTGATCGATGACGCGATCGAGATTGAAGTCGAGGACAAGGATTTGCGGGTCGACACCTATCGCGCGTCGGGGGCTGGCGGCCAGCATGTGAACAAGACCGACAGCGCGGTCCGGCTCACCCATTTGCCCACGGGCATCGTGGTGCAGTGTCAGAATGACCGCTCACAGCATCGCAACCGGGCTCAGGCGATGGCGATGATGCGCGCGCGTCTGTACGAGCATGAAATGCAGAAGCGCGAGGAAGAGGCCCAGGCGGAGCAGGACACGAAGACCGATATCGGCTGGGGCCATCAAATCAGGTCCTATGTGCTGCACCCGTACCAGATGGTGAAGGATCTACGGACGAACGTTGAATCCGGGAATGCCCAGGCCGTGCTCGATGGCGACATCGACAAATATCTGGAGGCCTCGCTGGCGGCCCAGCTCGGCAAGGGTGAGGGCGCCGCTGAGGGCGATGGTGGCGAAGCCGACGCCGGCTAAACGGCGTGTTTTTCGACGCGGCGCGTCGACAGGAAAATGCCGGGCAGGATCAGTGCCGCGCCGGCGAAATGGTACGGCTCCAGCGTTTCGCCCAGCAATATCCATCCGAACAAGGCGGCGTAGCTCGGTGCGAGGTAGAGAATAAGACCCGTCGACCCCGCACCCAGTGAGCGCTGGATGCGCGCATAGCCCAGATAGGCCCCCAGCCCCGGGACGATGGCGACGATCAGGACCGCAGCGATGGTTTCAGTATTCATCGTCGGCACGATCCCCTGGATGGTCTCCGCGAGATAGAACGGCAGCAGCGCCAACGCGCCAAACAACATTGTCGCGGAAAACCGGACCCGGTTGGGCAGTGTTCCGGGTCGGTGGCGAAGCATGACCGAGTAGATCGCCCAGGCGAGAGCGGAACACACGATCCACATATCGCCCGGGACGAAGGTGAGGGAGCGCAGCGCACCCGCGTCTCCTCGAAACACGATAATCAGAACCCCGCAGAGCGAAATGAAAATTCCTGATGCCTTCGCCCGTCCCATCGGTTCGCCATATATGAGTGTGGAAGCACCCGCGATGATGATGGGGGCGGTTCCGAAGATCAGCCCGATATTCGTGGCGCTGGTCGTGTCGGCACCGATATAGACGAAGGCCCCGCAGATCCCCATGCCGAGAATGCCGAGCACGAGAAGATCACGCCATTCCGCGGCGATTGCGGCGCGGTGGCGCCAGAGATCCGGGCCGACAACAGGCAGAAAAATCAGGAATGCAAGCATCCAGCGCCAGTAGGCCAACGCAAACGGCGGCACCGTATCGTGCACGGCACGCGCGACGATGACGTTGGTCGTGAACAGGGCGGGGACGATGAACAACAAAATCATCGCCAGCGATCGTTCGCGCTGCAAAGCCGCGTCGCGAGTCTCGCTTGCAGAGGGTTCGTTGTCGGGGGTGTTCACGTCTCGGACACCGTGAGGTACCAGTCCTGCGGCAGGCCTGCTGCGTCCCGGGCCTCGATGTTGAAGGGCGGCTTGAGGGCGCCGCGGAAATGCCGCTCAACCAGGTCACGCCAATGGCTTAGCGCGTCCAGCCCGAGGCGCCCGCATTCAAATTCGAACCAGCGATGGCCAATTTCGACATGACCGATCTCGTCGCGATAGATGATCTCGAGCATTGCCGCAGATTCTTCGTCGTCCACCCCGCGCAGCTTGGTGATCATCATCGGTGTCACATCGAGGCCGCGGGCTTCGAGTACGAGGGGCACCACCGCCAGCCGCGCCGCCAGGTCATGGCGGGTCTCGATTGCGGAATCCCAGAGCCCGTCATGGGCTGGAAGGTCGCCATACGCGGCGTCAAAATCCGATAACCGGTCGGCGAGCAGACCGAAATGCTTGGCTTCTTCGTCCGCGACCAGAACCCAGTCGTCATAGAACTCGCGGGGCAGATCGCGACCGCTGAACCGCGCGATGATGTCCCATGCCAGGTCGACCGCATTCAGTTCGATATGGGCGAGCGCGTGAAGCTGGGCAATCCGACCGGCTGTCCCGCGGTTGATCTTTCGCCGCGGCACGTCGGCGGGTTGCAGCAAGGCGGGCTTGGTCGGACGTTGCGGGCGGTCGGGCGGCGGCGTGTCGCCGACCAGCGTGATCCGGGCGTCACGCCATTGTGCGGCAAACGCAGCCGTTGCGGTGCATTTCGCGTGTGCGTTCGCCGTGCCCAGCACCGTGTTGGCGGCATCGACGAGAGAGCTTGCGGTGTGAACGGCCCGGGTCGCCGAAAGTGCAGTTTCCGTAACGCCGCTCAAAGCGCTTTCACGGCCTCAAGCACGTCTTCTGCATGGCCTTTGACCTTCACCTTGCGCCAGATCTTTCGCACCACGCCCTTTGCGTCGATCAGGAATGTCGCGCGCTCGATGCCCATGAACTTGCGGCCGTACATGTTTTTTTCGACCCAGACGCCGTAGCGCTCGCACACATCCCCGTCTTCATCGCTCACGAGAGAGAATGGCAATTCATGCTTGGCCTTGAAGTTGTCGTGCCGCTTCACGCTGTCTTTTGAAACACCAACGATCTCGGCGTCGATTTTCGAGAAGTCCGGCGTCAGATCGCGGAAATCGCAGGCTTCGGTGGTGCAGCCAGGGGTCGAATCCTTCGGGTAAAAATAGAGAATGACCGGGCGGCCCTTCAAATCCTTCAGGGCCAACTTGCCGTCACCGTCGGTCGGCATCGAAAATGCGGGCGCTTTGCCGCCTTCCTTCACGCTCATTTCTCTGTGTCTCCGGTTTGTTGGCCGTCCCGAGAGGCTGTTACAGCGCTCGCAGGGTCGGCGATGATCGTCTTGAAGTGAATATATGTACGTTTCGCCGTTTCGCGGACAAGCGCGTCGAGCGTTTCGTAATTATCGACGCCGGCGGCATCCGCCAGTTTCTGCTGCAAAGGCCGGGGGAAGTTTACCGGATCATGGCTTCCCTCAAGGGTAAGCCGGAGCAAACCCTGAAGGCGTCGCCAGAGGCAGGTCGCTTCAATCAAGTCTTCGGCGATGCCGGATTCGAGACACCCGGCATCGCGAAGTTTTGCGAACGCGGCCGACGTGCCCGTGTCGAGAATTTCCGGTTTGTCGTGGGCGTGGCGGAGTTGCAGATACTGGGCGATGAACTCACAATCGACCAGGCCGCCGCGCACATGCTTGACGCTCCAGGCGTTGTCCGTGCCGTTCTCTTTCGCCATTCGCTCGCGCATCTCCGCCACGGCGACAAGCAGGTCATCGGCCGGGCGTTCGTTTGCGAGTGCGGTGCGTATCTCGGCTTCGATCCGTATTGTGAATTCGGGATCCGCACAGACCACGCGGGCACGGGTCAGCGCCAGATGTTCCCACGTCCATGCGCTTTCACGCTGATATGCAGCAAAGCTTTCGAGGCTGACCGAGAGCGGCCCGGCATTGCCCGACGGCCGCAATCGCATATCGACTTCGTATAACCGTCCTTCACCGGTCAGTGCGGTCATGGCGTTGACGACCCGCTGTCCGAGGCGCTGGTAGTAGTGAGAGATGGACAGGGATTTGCGCCCGTCGGACATGACCGTTTCGTCCCGGTCGAGCGCAGGGCTGTCGTAAAGGAACACCAGATCGAGATCCGACGTGGCCGAGAGCTCTCGCCCGCCGAGTTTGCCGAGCGCAAGAACGGCGAAACCGCTGCCAAGGCAATTCCCGTGCTGTAGTGTGAACTCGTTGAGTATCGGTGGCAGCAGTCCCTGGATGGCCGTATCGGCGATATCCGAGAAGGCAAGGTCGGCGCGATCGATATCGATCTTGTTGCGGAGGATCTGGACGCCGACCTGAAACTTTGCGTCATTCACCCAGCGGCGCGCGATGTCGTGAACATCCTGCATGTCGTTTGCCTGGGTCATGCGTTCGGAAAGATCCGCCGTCATCGCGGCTGCATCGGGCAGGCTGTCGAAGAAATCGGTGGCGAGGACACCATCGAGGAGCAACGGGTTCCGCCCGAGCCACTCGGCCATCCGAGGCGCGCCGCCGGTGATCTCGGCGACAAGGCTCAGCAATGAAGGATTGGCCTGAAACAGCGAAAAAAGCTGAACCCCGGCGGGTAAACCGGCGATCAATTCGTCGAAGCGCCGGAAGGCAACGTCCGGGTTCGCGGTGCCCGACAAGGCCGCCAGGATCACCGGCATCAGCTCGGTCAGGATTTCGCGCGAGCGCGTACTACGGGTCGCACGATGCCGCCCGGCGTGCCAGGCGCGGATCGCGGTCGAGATGGATTCCGGATCGGAGAAGCCCATTTCACGCAACGTGGCGAGTGTATCCGGGTGATCGTCAGCACCGGTAAAGACCAGGGTGCCGCCGCCGCCGAGCGGTTCGGATTCCTCGAACAGCTCTGCATAATGGCTCTCGACCGTGCGCAGGGTGCGCATCAGTTCCGCCTCGAAGCTTTCACGGTCGCCATAGCCCATGAACGCTGCCACGGCATCCAGGCCTTCGTCTGTGTCGGGCAGGCTGTGGGTTTGCTGGTCATCGACCATTTGCAGGCGATGTTCGAGCCGGCGCAGATATCGATAGGATTCGATCATGTCCGTCGCGACGTCGGGTTCGACACGCCCCGCCGCGACGAGCGCCTCGATGGAGGAGACCGTGAAGGGTGATCGCAGGTCGGGGTCGCGACCACCCCAGATGAGCTGCTGCGTTTGCGTGAAGAACTCGACTTCACGAATGCCACCGCGGCCCAGTTTGACGTTGTGCCCGGCGATCGCGACGGTGCTGCCACCCTTGTGTGCGTGGATTTGTCGCTTGATCGACTGGATGTCCTCGATGGCGGCGAAATCCAGGTGCCGTCGCCACACGAAGGGTTGCAAGCTCTCCAGAAACCGATGTCCCGCGGCGATATCGCCGGCCACAGGACGCGCCTTGATCATGGCCGCGCGCTCCCAGTTTTGCCCCAGGCTTTCATAATAGGTTTCGGCGGCAAAGGTGGAGAGCGCGACCGGGGTGGCGCCCGGGTCCGGTCGCAATCGCAGATCGGTACGAAAGACATAGCCTTCGCCGGTGCGCTCATCCATCAACTTGACGAGTTCGCGGGTCATGCGCACCAAATTCTGCTGCATTTTATCGGCGTCCGCCGCGGGCACCACTTCGTTGTCGTACAGCACGATCAGGTCGATATCGCTGGAGTAGTTGAGCTCGAACGCGCCGAGTTTGCCCATGCCGAGGACGATGTATCCGGAATCCGTTTCCGGAGAATCAAGATCCGGCAGTTGCAACCGGCCGCGCGCATGTTCTGCCGTCAGCAGATGACGGATCGCGGCGGACAGCGCAGCGCCGCAGAATTGGCTCAACCGTTCGGTGACGCTGGCCAGCGGCCAGTTGCCCGAGAGGTCGGCCAATGCCGTGAGAAGGGCGACGCGCCGCTTCGCGCGGCGCAACCCAATGCCGGTATCGGTAAAGCTTGCGGCCGGGTCCAGGGCGGCGAGATCATGCATCACATTGTCGAATGCGTGTTCAAAGCCCCCATTGAAAATCACCGGCACAAACGCGATATCGCGGATGAGGCACTGGCCGAGGAAGCTGCTGTTCCCGAAGACGCCTTCGAGCAAGGCATGCATGGCTGGGTCTTCGGCCAAATCCGTGACGATTGCCGCGATGGCAGGGTCATCGGAATCGGCGGCCGCGTCTCGGAAGCGCTCCAGTCCCCTTTCCACCCTTTCGGGATCGGCGGGGCGGGGCAACTGGTCAGGGTATGGCGAGAATGCAAAGCTCATGAGGGCCGCTTGATTTTCACGCACACTGCTGTATGGCGTGGGGGACGGTCAAGCGCTCTCGCTCGGCCACATCGGGCTTTACGAAAGGGCCTCCATTGATCGTCCGGAGCTCGCGATGGTTGCTGTTGTTTTTCGCCGCCGCCCTTGTCGGGCTGGCGCTGATCTTCGGCGTTCTGATCTGGCAACTCAGCCGCGGGCCTATCAGCCTTAGCTTTCTGACGCCGCTCATTGAGCGTGCATTGGATACCGGACGCGGCGACGCCCGCATTCGGCTGCACGATACGATTTTGACCTGGGCAGCAGACGAGCGGGAACTGGATATCCGCGCTGTCGGGCTGCAGTTCGTCGATTCCAGTGACAGTGTGCGCGCCACCATCCCGGAGATGTCGGTCAAGTTTAGCGGGCGGGCATTGTTGCGCGGCCTGGTGGCGCCAACCAGTCTTGAGTTGTTTGGCCCGCGGGTGCGCGTGGTCCGCGAGGCGAATGGCGATATCAGCATGGATATCGGAAACAATCCTCAGGCTGATGGCGGTTCGGCGACGTCGCCCGGCTTGATCGAAGAACTTCTGCAAACTCCCAACCCGGATCTGGCGAGTGGCTATCTGACGCGTGTTGCCGTGCGCAGCGCGTTGATCGAGTTCGATGATTTTAAGCGTGGCATGCGATTGAGCACACCGCGCGCGAACATCGCTCTCGTGCGCGATGCCGAGGGCATCAGTGCCGAGGGTTCCGTGGTGTTTGGAGAGTCGGACCAAGCGATTCGCGCGGATCTGTCGGGCATTTATCGGGCGGAATCCGGTGCGACCGAACTTGGTCTGGTGTTCAGCGACGTGTCGCCGGCCACGCTGGCGAAATTTGCCCCGGAGCTGGAGCCGCTTGCCCAACTCGACGCCCAGCTCGAGGGCACGCTGACATTGTCTCTGGATTCCGATCTGGAGCCGTCGGGGATGAGTGTTGATGTGCGCGCGGGGGCGGGACGAGTTCGTCTCGACACATTGTTCGAAGAGCCGGTTCCATTCGATTCCGGAAATTTTCGCGTGCGCTCGGAACGCGGTTTCGATGCCTTTGTGCTCGAGAGCGCAACGGTCGAACTGGGTTCGACGACAATCTTGCTGAACGGCAATGCGCGCCATGTGCTCGATCAATGGAACCTCGGTGTCATCGCCGAAGTGCGCAGCCTTCCCGTCAATTCAATCGAATCCTATTGGCCCAGGGTGGTTGAGCCGAACGCGCGTTCCTGGATTACAGAAAATCTGAAAGACGGGCATGTCGACAGCGCCGTGCTGCGTGTGCGCGCAAGCGTTCCGGAGGCGGACCCGGCCAGCGTCGATGTCTCGGACTTCGATGGCGAGATACGCTTTCGGGAAACGGCTGTGCATTATTTGCGGCCGTTGCCGCCGGTACGTGATGTGTTCGGCGTTGCACGGTTTGATGCACGGACCTTCAATATCGACCTCGGTGGCGGGACCCTGCGTGATCTCGTGGCCGAGTCCGGCAGAGTCGAAATCCTGGGGCTCGATGGCCCTCCGCGCGGCGAAAGCATCAAGATCGAGGTGACAATCTCCGGGCCCGTGCGCGATGCTTTCGAAATCCTGGATAGCGAACCGCTTGGTTTCATCTCGGGATTCGGCCTCGATCCCGCACACACCAGCGGCAGTCACAGGACCAATGCGGTTTTTGCATTCCCGCTCCTTGATGACGTCCTGATCGATCAGATCGCCGTCGCCACGGCCTCACGGATGGTGGAGTTCGGTGCCGAGGATGCGGTGTTTGGGTTGCCGGTCAGTGAAGGCGATCTGGCGCTGAATGTGAACCGGGATGGCATGGAGGTCAGCGGCACTGCGGCGATTGGAAGTGTGCCGGTTGGTCTGACCTGGAGCGAACGTTTCGAAGAAGGTGATGCTGTTCGCACCCGTTACAAGGTGCGAAGCAACCTGGATGACGATGCGAGGGCCGAGTTCGGCCTGGACGGGATTCCATTCGTGTCCGGCCCGGCGGGTCTGGGGCTGACTTACGCGATTGGTTGGGACGGTGCCGCGGTCGGGGCCGCCGAAATTGACCTCACCGACGTGACGGTGGACCTGGACCCGTTCGGCTGGACCAAGATGCCGGGCGAAGAGGGGCGTGCGTTTGTCCGATTCCTGGTGCAGGACGAAGTGCTGACTTCCATGCCCGAGCTCACGGTGCGTGCGGGCGATCTGGAAATAGATGGTTCGGGTCTGTTCAGGCCCGGCGCGGATGGCCCGGAACTGCAGCGGTTGACGCTGGAGCGACTGGTTTTCGGCGAGACCGATGCCTTCGTGAATATTGAGCTGCCCGAAGGTGTGCCCCAGATCATTTCGGTGGGCGGGGCCTCGCTTGATCTGCGCCCGATCATGGAAGGCTTGTTCGAGGATTCGGAAGAAAGTGACGAAGAAGAAGCGATGCAAATCGTGATCAGCGAACAATCGCCCGTTGCCGAAATTCGCCTCGGCGAGGAAACGAGTTTGCTGGGTGCCTTCGGCACCTTCTTCAATGACGGCACCGACTGGAACGATGTCGAACTGCGCGGTCGGCTGTCGAATGGCGGGCGCGTGTTCCTTCGTGTTGAGCCCGACGGGGACGTGCGAAACCTTAACTTCGAATCCGACGATGCCGGCGGGGTTCTGAGCGCGCTGGACTGGATCGACACGATCCGTGGTGGCGAGATGCGCGTTCAAGGACAGATGTCCGGGTCGGGAGACGACGAGGTGATCGCGGGCCAGTTGGACATGCAGAACTTTGTCCTGACGGAGGGCCCTGTTGGTGCCCAGATCCTCGCGCTCACATCATTCTCGGGGATCGCGGACGTGCTCGGCGGGGAGGGGCTCACATTCCGGCGGCTCGAAGTGCCATTCACGCTGACGGACACGGACGTCACCATCCTAGAGGGAAAGGCACGGGGCGCGGATATCGGCATTCTGGCAAGCGGCCGGATCGATCGGGAGACCGACCAATTGGAGATGACGGGTGAAATTGCGCCGGCCTACACCCTGAATTCTCTGCTCGCGAACATTCCGCTTATCGGGTCCGTGTTGTCGGGCGGGGCGGACGGTATCTTCGCCGCGACGTTCAAGGTCAGCGGGTCAATCGACGACCCTGACGTGTCGGTGAACCCCCTGTCGGTGCTGACACCGGGTATTGTTCGTCGTCTTCTGACAGGTTTCGGGAGCGAGGATGGTCCCGTGACGGGCAACGACCAGGAACTGGCGCCATCCCCTGACGAGGGTGGCTGATCGCGGCGCGTTGCCGAAGATCTAGACCGGGCGGATCAGTGCGTGGCGCTTCTTGCCCGCCGACAGCTTGATCACACCATCCGGGTTGATGGCATCGACCCCGACCTCATGGGTTTCCGCGTTGATCGCGACGTCGTTGATGCGTGCACCACCACCCTTGATAAGCCGCCGCGCCTCACTGTTGGAGGACGCCAGGCCCGCGCGTGCCATCAGTGCGAACAGCGCGATGCCGGATTCAAGTTCGCTCCGGGGCAGGTCGGTCGTCGGCAGGCCCTCCGCCGTCACGCCCGATTCGAACGTTTGTTCCGACGTTTGGGCCGCGCCATCGGCCGCGTCCGAACCGTGCAGCATGCGGGTGGCGGCATTGGCGAGGATTTTCTTCGCATCGTTGATTTCCGCGCCCTCGAGTGCCTCCAGGCGGGCAATCTCGTCCAGCGGCAGGTCGGTGAACAGCTTCAGGAAGCGGCCGACATCGGCATCCTCGGTGTTCCGCCAGAACTGCCAATAATCATATGGTGCGAACCTGTCGGCCTTCAGCCAGACCGCCCCTTCGGCCGTCTTGCCCATCTTCGCACCCGATGCCGTCGTGATGAGAGGCGTGGTCAGCCCGTAGAGTTCCTTGTCGGCAATCCGCCGGCCGAGATCGATCCCGTTGACGATGTTGCCCCACTGGTCCGACCCGCCCATCTGCAAGGCGCAATCATGACGCCGCGCGAGCTCGACGAAGTCGTAGGCCTGCAGGATCATGTAGTTGAACTCGAGGAAGGTCAGCGGCTGCTCGCGCTCGAGGCGTGTCTTCACGGAATCGAATGTCAGCATTCGGTTGATGGTGAAATGGCGGCCGACCTCACGCAGCATCGGAATATATTCAAGCGCGTCGAGCCATTCGGCGTTGTTCACCAGGATCGCCTCGGCGTCGCCGTCGCCGAAGGACACGAAGCTGTCGAAGGTCTGGCGGATCGACGCAATATTCGAGGCGATCTTCTCGTCGGTTAGCAGTTGGCGGGTCTCGTCCTTGCCGGAAGGGTCGCCGACCTTTGTCGTGCCGCCGCCCATCAGGACGATCGGGCGATGGCCCGTCTCCTGCAGCCAGTGCAGCATCATGATCGAAACCAGATTGCCGATATGCAGGCTGTCGGCGGTCGCGTCGTAGCCGACATAGGCCGTGATGATGCCTTCCGATGCGCGCTTGTCGAGCGCCTCGATGTCTGTGCATTGATGCAGGAAACCGCGAGCGGTCAGTGTCTGGATAAAATCTGATCTGTATTCGGGCATATCTTCTCAACCGGCCTGGCGGGCAAAGCGGGCGTTCACTAACACATCTGGGCCGTCAGCGTGTATATCTTCACATCGCATGAGATGGGGGATTCGCGACATGAGCGCGAGTGAGAGCTGCCTCGCGGTGGGCCTGATGAGCGGCACATCGATGGATGGAATCGACGCGGCCCTGATCCGGACCGACGGGGTGTCGGCGTTCGAGCCCATCGCGCAACTGGATCGACCCTATGATTCCGATTTTCGCGCGAAGCTGCGTGCAGTCGTAGGCATTGCCGGATCGCATGATGACGTCGCGGCCGAATTGACCGTGCGGCATGTCGCGATCGTTCGTGAATTGCTGGCGGCAGCAGGCGTGTCGGCGGAAAAGGTCTCGGTGGTGGGGTTTCATGGTCATACGGTTTTCCACGACCCGGATAATGGCCGCACCGTGCAGATCGGTGATGGGCAAACCCTGGCACGGGAGGTCGGGGTCGACGTGGTCGCCGATTTTCGGGCGGCCGACATGGCTGCCGGCGGCCAGGGCGCACCGTTCGCGCCCCTGTTTCATGTTGTGCGCGCGCCGTCGGACCGGCCTGTCTGCTTTCTGAACATCGGCGGAGTCGCCAACCTGACATGGATCGGTGATGGGGCACGGGCGGGGCACGACGATCTGTTCGTGCATATCCGCGCATTCGATACCGGGCCCGGTGGCGCCTTGCTCGACGACTGGGTGTACCGCCATACCGGAGATCCGTTTGATCTCGACGGTCGGCTGGCGGCGGCCGGACGAATTGATGAGGCAGTTCTGGCGACGCTTCTGGACAACGATTATTTCCAGGCGCCCCCGCCGAAATCACTCGATCGGGATGCCTTTGATTTGTCGCCCGTCGAGGGCCTGTCGGTTGAAGACGGGGCGGCGACCCTGACCGCGTTCACGGCCAGGTCCGTGTTGCGCGCCGTGTCGCATCTGCCACAGCGGCCTGTTCGCTGGCTGGTGACGGGCGGTGGGCGCAAGAATCCGACCCTGATGGAACAGCTCGGCAGGTCACTTGACGCGGTTGTTGTGTCCACGGAAACGGCGGGCATCGACGGTGATGCGATGGAGGCGCAGGCCTTCGCCTATCTCGCCGTTCGAAGCGCGCGCGGGCTGCCACTGAGCGGGCCCACGACGACCGGCGTGTCCAAACCCACCGCAGGCGGGAAAACCTTCCGGGTGACCTAGGCTTTCTCCGCGTCGGCGTCGGTCTCTTCGGGGTCTTCCAGATCTTCGACTTCGGCGGCAAGTGCCGCATCAATTTCAGCGGTGCGCCTATCGAGATAACCGGTCACGGTCTTCTCGAGCTCGTCCAGATGCTCGTTGTAGAAATGGGTGGCGCCTTTCAGGACCTGGAAATCGATGATGACATCCTTCTGCTTCGCGAGCTTCGCGATCAGGTCCGTCACAGATTCCTGGGGCACGATGTCGTCCTTGTCGCCATGGGTGATCAGGCCAGAGGCCGGGCAGGGTGCGAGGAACGAGAAGTCATACATATTGGCGGGCGGCGAGATGGAAATGAACCCCGTGATCTCCGGGCGGCGCATGAGCAATTGCATGCCGATCCAGGCGCCGAACGAAAAGCCGCTGACCCAGCACATCGGGGCGTCCTGATTCTGTGTCTGCAGCCAGTCGAGAGCCGAAGCGGCATCCGACAATTCGCCTTCGCCACGATTGAAGCTGCCCTGGCTGCGCCCGACACCTCGAAAATTGAATCGCAGTGTGGCGAACCCGCGCCGGACAAACATTTGGTACTGCTGATAAACGACCTTGTTGTTCATCGTGCCGCCATGCTGCGGGTGCGGATGCAGCAGCAAGGCAATCGGCGAATTCGGAACTTTTGCCGGATAGTAACGGCCTTCCAGGCGACCTTCGGGGCCGTTGATGATGACTTCAGGCATATCTTGTTCCCATTGCGCCGATGACATGCGGCAAATAACAGAGCTATGGAATCGGATGTTTGCGTCCCGATTCCCAAGGACTTGCGCCAAATACTTGACCATTTTACTCGGACATCATATATCCCGATTTCAGGCACGTGGTGGCGTGATCAATCCGGCGGGAAGAGCGATGCAGAGCGCTCTATATCATAAAGGTCGACATGGTCTTCAAGCATCTCTTTGACGATCTGGACGCGTATATGGAACGTGATCCGGCAGCAAGCTCTCGAATCATGGTGGCGATCAGCTATCCGGGCTTCCATGCAGTGGTCTGGTTTCGCCTCGCGCATTGGCTCTGGTCGATACGATTGGTGACCCTCGCACGCTTCGTGGGCAACATCGGACGGTTCCTGACGGGCGTGGATATTCATCCCGGCGCCAAAATCGGCAGTCGATTGGTGATTGATCACGCGATCGGGGTTGTGATCGGCGAAACAGCCGAGATCGAGGACGACGTGACGATCTATCACAACGTCACGCTCGGCGGGATTGCGCCGTCCGTTGAAAGCGAATCCCAGAAGGATGTGAAACGGCATCCGACGTTGCTTTCGGGATCAATCATCGGCTCGGGCGCCCAGGTGCTGGGACCGGTCACCGTCGGACGGAATGCCCGCGTCGGCGCGAATGCGGTCGTTGTGAAGGACGTTCCGGAGAATTGCACCGTCGTTGGCATTCCCGCCCAGCCGGTTGCGACATCGTCCTGCTCACCGGAGCAATTCTCGGCCTATGGAACGCCGACGGATGACATCCCGGATCCCGATGCCAAGGCGATGGGAGCCATGTTGAACGAGATCAGCACCTTGCGCATGCGCGTTCAGGAACTGGAGCGAGAGCTTGAGGAACGCATCCAGCTGCGCCGCGCATCGGCAGAGAAAGATTCAGATTCCGACGAACCCACGGCGTCCTACTAAGCCGGTGTTCGTGCACGGAATCGACGAAGGAGATCGATAGTGAAACTCAGCACCAAAGGACGCTACGGCGTCATGGCGATGGTTGATCTGGCGCAGTTTGCGGCGCTGGACCCGGTCGCACTTGCAGAGGTGGCGGGCCGGCAGGAGATTTCGCTGTCCTATCTGGAGCAGCTTTTTGCGAAGTTGCGCCGCGCGGGACTGGTCACGAGCGCGCGTGGACCGGGGGGCGGATACAAGCTCGCCTACGCTGCCGAGGAAATTCGAATTGCCGATGTGATCGCCGCCGTTGATGAGCCGATCCGCACCACGGGTTGTAAGCCGGGCGCCGCGAAGGGCTGCGTCCAGCGCAGCAGCCGCTGCATGACCCATGATTTGTGGGAAGAACTGGGGCATCAGATTCACGCCTATCTGAACTCTGTCAGTCTGGCGGACGTCTGTGAGGGACGGGTCTATGCCCAGCCACAGCGTGCGCCGGCCGCGGCATTCTCCGAGATCGCGGCCGAATAGGCGGGAACGAACAGGCCGTGGATACCTATCTCGATCACAATGCGACGACGCCCGTCCGGCCCGAGGCGGCCGATGCGGTTGCGCGCGCATTGACCCAGCACGGCAACGCGTCGTCGGTGCACCGGTTTGGCCGGTTGGTGCGCCATACACTGGACGAGGCACGCGAATCCGTCGCGTCGCTGGTCGGGGCGTCACCGGCGAATATCGTTTTCACGTCGGGCGGCACGGAGGCGAACAATCAGGCGCTTCGTGGTTTCGACGGGCCTGTGCTGGTCTCGGCGGTCGAGCATGATTCCGTGCTCGGTGTCCGCGCCGATGCGCGGATTGTCGATGTGGATGCCGATGGCGTCCTTTCGCTCGAGCATTTGCATGAAATGCTGGCGCGCTGCGAAGAGCCGGCGCTTGTCTCTGTCATGCGCGCCAATAACGAGACCGGTGTTATGCAGCCGATTGGCGATGTCGTGCGTCTGGCGCATGAACATGGCGCGCTGGTTCATTGCGACGCCGTGCAGGCAGCGGGCAAAATCGATGTTTCGTTCGCGCAACTCGGCGTCGATATGATGAGCCTTTCGGCGCACAAGCTGGGCGGACCGCAAGGCGTGGGCGCCTTGATCGTTCGTGACGGGTTCGACCCCGAACCGCTGCTGCGGGGCGGCGGACAGGAGCGGCGACGCCGGGCCGGGACCGAGAATGTTGCCGGTATCGCGGGCTTTGGCGCGGCCGCGCGTATCGCGCAGGACAATCTGGATTTGTTCGCCGGGCTCAATGGGCTTCGCGACGACATGGAAACACTGCTGCGTGCCGCTATCCCGGATATCGTTATCCACGGCGCCGATGGCGAGAGGTTACCGAACACGAGCTGCATCGGCTTGCCGGGCATGACCGCTGAAATTCAAGTGATGCAACTCGATCTGGCCGGTGTCGCGGTGAGTTCGGGTTCAGCCTGCTCAAGTGGCAAGGTGGCACCCAGCCATGTGTTGCGCGCCATGGGGCATGACGATGCCGCGGCGCAATCGGCGATCAGGGTCTCGCTGGGTTGGAGTTCGGTCGCGCAGGACGTCGATCATTTTGTCGATGCCTGGACTGCGATGGCGCAACGCCGCAGCCCAAATGTGGATGCGCGGAGGTCGGTGGCATGAGCCCGGCACCGACCGCGATTTACCTCGATCACCAGGCGACCACGCCGGTGGACCCGCGCGTGCTCGATGCGATGCTGCCCTGGTTCAGCGAGACCTTCGGCAATGCCCATTCCGAGCAGCATGCGTGGGGGCGGCAGGCCGCCGAAGCGGTAGACGTTGCCCGCGAACAGGTGGCTGCGCTGATCGGCGCAAGCGCACGCGAAATTGTATTCACATCCGGCGCGACGGAATCCAACAACCTGGCCATCAAGGGCGCTGTTCGTTTCGCCATGCGCCACGGTCGTGGGAACCACATCGTCACGGTCGCGACCGAACATAAATGCGTTCTCGAATCCTGCGCGGCGATGGCCGACGAGGGTGCCGAGGTGACAATCGTGGGTGTCGGGCCCGACGGTCTGGTCGATCCCGAACTGGTGGCGGCAGCCATGACGGATAGCACGGTGCTCGTCTCGGTCATGGCCGTGAACAACGAAATCGGCGTGATCCAGCCGCTGGCGGAACTGGGTGCCCTGTGTCGTGCGCGTGGCGTCCTTCTGCACACGGATGCAGCCCAGGCGACCGGCAAGGTGGCGCTGGATGTTGATGCCATGCAGATCGATCTTCTGAGTATCTCCGGCCACAAGATGTACGCCCCCAAGGGGATCGGCGCGCTCTACACGCGACGCCGGCCGCGCGCCCGCCTGCTGGCGGAAATCAGCGGTGGCGGGCAGGAACGCGGTAACCGTTCCGGGACGCTCCCGGTGCCGCTGGTCGTCGCGCTGGGTGAGGCGGCGGAGGTTGCCGGATCGGAAATGTCCGCTGAAGGCACCCGGCTGGCCGGTTTGCGCGCGGCGATGCTCGATAATCTGCGCGCGTCCCACGCCGATGTGTTCGTGAACGGATCGGTGGATCAACGCGTGCCGGGAAACCTGAATGTCGGTTTCCCGGGTGTCGACGCCGAAGCGTTGATGGCGGCGATGGAATCTGTCGCGATTTCGACGGGTTCGGCCTGTACTTCGGCGTCAGTCGAACCATCTTATGTCTTGCGTGCACTCGGGCTTGAAGACCCGGAAGCCGGCGCAAGTATTCGAATTGGATTTGGCCGTTTCACCACCGAAACGGAAGTTGATATCGCGGCGAAGTTGATCGCCGCGGCTGTTGGCGCGCAGCGGGGCGACAGCTCCGCGCGGGCCGCCGAATAGGGATCTGGAAGGACGTTATGGCAGCCACCACCGAGGCAATTGAGCAGGTCCGCTCGATCGGCGAACAGTATAAGTACGGGTTCGTCACCGACATCGATATCGACCTCGCTCCCAAGGGGTTGAGCGAGGATATCGTCCGGCTGATCTCGAAGAAGAAGGAAGAGCCGGAATGGATGCTCGAATGGCGTCTGAAGGCCTATGCCCATTGGCTCACCATGGAAGAGCCGACCTGGCAGAAGCCGCAATATCCGGCGATCGACTATCAGGACAGCTATTACTACGCAGCGCCGAAGACGACCGAGGGGCCGAAATCCCTCGATGAGGTCGATCCCAAGTTGCTGGAGACCTATGAGAAGCTCGGCATCCCGCTGCGCGAGCAGGAAGTGCTTGCAGGCGTCCAGGGTGCGCCGGCCGTGGCGGTCGATGCCGTGTTCGACAGCGTGTCCGTGGCCACCACGTATAAGGCGAAGCTCGAGGAACAAGGCATCATCTTCGGTTCAATCTCCGAGGCCATCCGGACCCATCCCGAGCTGATCCAGAAGTATCTCGGTTCGGTCGTGCCCCAGGGCGACAATTTCTTCGCGGCCCTCAATGCCGCCGTCTTCACCGACGGTTCGTTCGTCTACATCCCCAAGGGCGTGCGTTGCCCGATGGAGTTGTCGACTTACTTCCGGATCAACGCCGAGAATACGGGTCAGTTCGAGCGCACATTGATCATCGCCGACGAGGGCTCGTATGTGAGTTACCTCGAAGGCTGCACCGCCCCCCAGCGTGA
>JABJEK010000077.1 GCA_018702955.1 Rhodospirillaceae bacterium
CAGGGCTATCACGCCGCCGACTATTACTGGAAAGGCAAGAACCCGGGCTGGGCGTTTTTCACCGCTGTCCCGTTTGGCCTGACCTACACCGAGATGAATGCCTGGATCCGCTTTGGCGGTGGCCAGGAACTCTGGGACGAACTCGGAAGTGAATTCGGTCTCAAGGGTTTGATGGCCGGTAATACGGGCGTCCAGATGGGCGGTTGGTTCCGCAAGGAAATCAACTCGGCCGACGATCTCAAGGGTCTCAAAATGCGTATCCCGGGTCTTGGCGGCGACGTCATGGCCAAGCTTGGCGCCTCGCCGGTTTCCCTCCCGGGCGGTCAAATTTATGAGAACCTGGTCTCCGGCGCGATTGACGCCACCGAGTGGGTCGGACCGTGGAACGACGGCTTCATGAAGTTCTATGAAGCGGCCAAGTTCTACTACTATCCGGGCATGCACGAGCCGGGCGCAATGCTCGCACTCGGCCTGAACGCTTCGTTCTGGAGCAAGCTTTCGAAAGCCGACCAGACGATCATCGAAGCTGCAGCCGCAGCCGAGAATGACTGGATGATGTCTGAGTACAACGCCAAGTCGGGCGCGGCACTCATAGATCTGGTCACGAACCAGGGCGTCCAGCTCCGTCAGTTCTCGGACGATATCTACGACAGCTTCAGCGACGCCGCTGAAGAAGTCTTCGAAGAGGTGCGGGCGCACAGTGATCTGTCGAACCGGATCTACGAAAGCTTCATCACCTCTCGTGCCAACGTCGGCGCCTGGACCAATATTTCGGATCAGGCCTACGTCGCACAGCGTAACCGCGTTCTCGGCCTGTAGGCGCGACGACAATAACGACAATGTGGAGCGGAGCCCTCGGGCTCCGCTTTGCATGTCGCATTAGCCACATGACGAGGGCCTCATTCAGGTCCAACCTCGTTCCCGGACAGTGAGCCCTGCGGATTCCATGACGGATACAACGGCAGCATCACCCGCAATTGACAGCAGCTTCATCCCACTGGCGTTGCGCATCTTCGCGCTCTCCGTGGTCGGAACCGGGCTTCTGTTTGTCCTGAACAATTATCTGATCTTCTGGCTGGACTGGCCCGGCCTCTCGAACCTCTTCGCCCAACACGGCTGGTTCGGTTTCGAGCCTCTGCGCAAACCCCTGTCGGGACTTTCCATTTCGCTCGGTTGGGTTCAGCTCGCGAGCTACCTCGTGCTAATTCTCGGCATCGGCGGTTTCGTCATCACGACACCTCAGCGCCTCATGCATGTAGAGGCCGCCCGGCTGGGCGCCATCGCCGCCTATATTGTCCGCGCCGCCTTCTGGGCGGTCTTCATCGTCGGCCTGGGGGACGCCATCATCTCCTTCCTGCGGGTAGAAGGATTGCTCAGCTATTTCGTCGGCACAGATCTCGAAAAACAGCTCGGCATCTCGCGCTTCCGTGGCACCTATGTCCACATGCCGCTGGTCGGCCTGGCCTGCATCATTGCCTATTTCAAGAAGACACTCGGGTTCAGCTGGCTGGCCCTGCTTGTCGTGGTTGCGGAACTGCAAATCGTGATCGCCCGCTTCGTCTTTTCGTATGAGCAGGCCTTCATGGGTGACCTGGTGCGCTTCTGGTATGCGGGCCTGTTCCTGTTCGCCAGCGCCTATGCGCTCGTTGAGGAAGGCCATGTCCGGGTCGACGTGATGTATGCGGGCTTTGGTCCCCGCGGCAAGGCGTGGGTCAATATACTCGGCTGTGTGCTCCTCGGCGTTCCCCTGTGCTGGGTGATCATCTCGCTGGGCATGTGGTCGAAAGCCGCCGTAATCAACAGCCCGATCCTCGCATTCGAGACCACCCAGGCCGGCTTCGGCATGTATGTAAAATATCTCATGGCCGGGTTCCTGGCCGTGTTCGCAGTCTCCATGCTGGTCCAGTTCATGAACTATTTTCTCGCCAACGCCGCCGAACTGCGCGACGAGCCCGGCCGCCCTGCGCGCCCCGGCGGCTTGAACGACTAGCGCGAGAGATCAGCTTCAATGGAACTCTTCTTCGTAGCTTTGCTGGTCCTGATCATGGCGGGCGCACTGGGCATGGGGTTCCCAGTTGCCTTCGCGCTGCCGGGCGCCGCGATCCTGACAATCGCGCTCGCCGCCTTCACCGGAGTGATTTTCGCCGGGGATACGGGAGCCTATTTCGCCCAGGACGGGCCCATCCAGTGGCTCACCGCGGGGGTGACTAACTTCCGCGGGGTCTATTGGGAAGTCGAACGCGATACGTTGATCGCGGTGCCGCTGTTTGTGTTCATGGGCATCATGCTGCAGCGCTCGAAGATTGCCGAAGACCTTCTGGTCACGATGGCGCAGTTATTCGGACCCGTTCCAGGTGGACTCGGTATCTCGGTGGTCTTCGTCGGTGCACTGTTGGCCGCCACGACGGGTATCGTCGGTGCGACGGTCGTCGCGATGGGACTGATCTCCCTGCCCGCGATGCTGCGCAACAACTACTCCAAGCCGCTCGCAACGGGCACGATCGCCGCATCGGGGACCCTGGGACAGATCATCCCGCCCTCGATCGTGCTGATTATCCTGGCCGACCAGTTGTCGAACGCAACCGATCAGGCAAGCACTGCGCGCAAGCTCGAATACAAGTTCGGCACCGGCGAAATCTCGATGCCGAGCGAGTTCGACATCACATCGACGAGCGCCGGCGATATGTTCCTGGGCGCGCTATTGCCGGGCCTCGTGCTTGTTGGCCTCTATGCCCTCTATATCCTTGTCTTCGCCTTCCTAAAGAAGGGTTCAGCGCCGCCCGTACCCTATGAGGGACGCTACGATATACGGTTTGCTGGTCGGGTCCTGCTCGCACTCGTCCCGCCACTGGCCTTGATCCTCGCCGTTCTCGGATCGATCATCATGGGCATCGCCACGGTCAATCAGGCCGGCGCCATCGGTGCCGTCGGGGCCATGATCATGGCCGGCTATCGTCTCAAGGACGGCCAACGCGGCGCATTTTACCCCGCGATCCTGACTGTGGCGTCGATCGCTGCGATCCTGATCCTCGGCGCGCAATTCGATCTGAACGTGAAATCCATCGACACCGGTACCGATGCGCTCGGGGTCGGCCTCGCGGCGGTCGCCGTGGTCGGACTGCTAGTTGGGGTCATCTGGAGCGCCTGGCGCACCCTCAAGATCGACGAGACCCTGCAAGGGGTGATGGTCGAGACGGCCAAGACCACATCGATGGTTTTCATCATACTGCTCGGCGCCGCAATGCTGACGGCCGCATTCCGTGCCTTCGGCGGCGAGGAGCTGGTCAGAGAGTTCCTGGGCGGCTTGCCGGGTGGTTTTTGGACGCAGTTCGTCGTCGTTATGGCCGTGATCTTCGTCCTCGGCTTCTTCCTCGACTTCATCGAGATTGCGGTCGTGGTGGTCCCGATCATCGCACCGATCCTGCTGGCCGATCCGTCGGCCAACATCTCGGCGGTCTGGCTTGGCGTGATGATCGGCGTCAACATGCAGACATCGTTCCTGACGCCTCCCTTCGGCTTCGCGTTGTTCTACTTGCGCGGTGTCGCGCCACCGGAAGTCAAAACCACCGACATGTACAAGGGCGTGACCGTCTTCATCGGCTTGCAACTCGTCGGCCTCGCCATCGTCGGCTTCTTCCCCGGGCTCGTGAACTTCCTGCCGAACAAGTCATTCCTGACAGCCGACACGGCACCACCGCCACAGAACCCCCGCCTGCAAGCCTGCATCGAGGAGCATCTGTTCAGCTTCTATGATCAGAATGGCAACCAGATCCAGGCCGCGATCGGCGACGCCCATCAGCTCAACCTTTCGGTTCTGCCGGATGCCCATGCCAATGCCATTCGGGGCGGCCTGGACAAGGCTGGCACCGTGTTTGGCCTGGTCGAGAGCGTGCGCACCGCGGCAGCCGGGGTCGCGGCCTTCACACCGAACTACGAACCACTGCATCGCGAGGTTCGCCGACTGGAGGCAGATGCCCGCGATGTCGACGAGGAAGTCGACGAAATCCGCAACAGCATTTTCCAACTCAAACGTGACGGCGACACACAAGGCATCAGCGATGCCGAGCACGAGATCAAAGAACTTCTTGCACATCAGGCAGAGTTGCTGACGCGGGTCCCTGCGGAATGGAAAGACATCCGCAAGCAATTTGTCGAACTGACGACGGCGGAACGCAAGGCACGCCAGCTCTACCGCCGCACCGTGGATGATTCCTACGGCCCGATCCGTGATGTACGTGCCATCCTCGCCGACACAGCTGCACTTGATGCAATCGGGGGTAATTTCTCCGCGCTGCAGGAAACCGTGCGCACCGCCAGCCCGGAAGATGCCTCCGCGGCGATACGCGCGTTTATCACCGACAATCTGACGGGCCTGGCGCAGGTGAACGACATCCGCAGCCCGCTGTCGAAGGCGCGGCGTGCATTGAGTCCCCGCCGCCTCAACCGCGATACGGCCAATGCCGAGATCGAGAAATCAATCGCGGCTTACAACGCAGACATTGCATGGCGTAAACGCGCCGAGGCCGCACTGTTTACGGGGCTGACCACCTATGACGAGGCCATCCGGACATCCATCGGCCTGCGTCTACAAGATCGACTTCCCAACGAGATCACCGGCGATATCGCCAGTTGCCTCGCGGTGCACAGGGATATCTCCCTGAACTTCTAGACCGCGACGACCGACCAAATAAAAACGGCCGCCCCCTCGTCATGAGGTCGGGCGGCCGTTTGCGTTACTGAATGCGTCGCCTATCAGACACCGCGTTTGCGGATTGCGAACTTCCAAACCAGGGGCAGAACCGCTGCCGCCAGGGCAATCTTCACGAATGCGCCGACGATGAATGGGCTGAAACCGTTTACCAGGGCGGCCTGGAAATTATCCAGGAAGACGGAAAGCCAGGCCACGCCCAGTGCGAATATTACGCCGGTCCCGATAAACATCGCAACGAAGGTCAGCGGAACACTGCGGTCCCAGCCTTTTTCACCCAGCCATCCAACAAGCATGGCGGCAACGAGGAAACCAACCAGATATCCCGTCGTCGGGCCGGCGAAATATGCAATACCGCCGCCGCTGGCGAAAACCGGCAGCCCCACAGCGCCTTCAGCGAGATACAGAAGCAGGGTCGCACCGGCGAGGCGCCAACCGAAAGACATGCCGATCACCAGCACAGCAAAGGTCTGCATCGTCATCGGAACCGGCCACATCGGGACCTGGGTTCTGGCCGACAGCGCCATCAGGATGCTTCCCGCAACCGCCAGCAACACCATGCGGAGCAAACCGCCGGACTGTCGCGGCCAAATCGTATCGATCAACGTGGGCGCTGTGCCTGCCGTTACCTGCATCTAAAGTCTCCAATTGCTCAGAATAAGCGTCGCTGACTGTTAACAGCTTCCCGCAACGGTGCCAATAATCTCCGCTGCTGGCAATCCTATGAAAAGCGCGGTGCGCTGGGGAAGCCCTTGGGTACTTTACGCCCCGCCTGGGCGCGCTTGCCAACCCAGTCCTTGAGTTCATCTGCCGCGAACGTCCGGTGCCGATCACCGGTGCGCGTGGTCAAGCCCTCCGACATCGCGAATGTCGCGACATCCGCCAGGCTGTCGCCTGATGCGTAGCTCTGTAGCTTCACACCGCGACCGCGCGACATCTCCGGCAGCTCCGACAGCGGGAATACCAGCATCTTGCGCTTGCGACCGAGGATCGCAATATGGTCGCCGACGGCCGGCGCGCAGCCCACCGCCTCGATATCACCACGTACGTTGAGCACCTGCTTGCCGCTCTTCGTCTGCGCAACAACGTCATCCTCAGGCACGACAAACCCGCGCCCGTCGCTCGACGCCACCACGAGCTTGTCTCCCGGTTTGTGGACCTTGAGCGTGACGATTTCTGCATCGTTGCCGAGGTCGAACATCAGGCGCAGCGGCTCGCCATGCCCACGACCGCCGGGAAGCTTGTCCACCGCCACGGTGTAGAAGCGTCCGTTCGTCCCGAACACCAGCAGCTTGTCGGTGGTCTCGGCCGGGATCACGAACTTGCCGCGATCGCCTTCCTTGAATTTGAGCTCCTTGGGATCGATCCCCTGCCCCTTGATCGAACGCACCCATCCCTTTTCCGAACACACGATGGTCACCGGCTCGCGTTCGATCATCGCCTCGACCGGGACGGCAACGGGTTCGGGCGCATCGGCAATTTCAGTACGCCGGCGGCCAAGTTCGGTCTTCGGACCGAATGCCTTCTTGAGTTCCGCGATTTCATCGGCGAGACGCTTGGTCCGTTTGGCCTTGTCGCGCAACAGCGCCTTGAGAGACTTCTGCTCCCCCTCGAGCCCCTCGATCTCCTCACGGATGGCAATTTCCTCGAGCCGGCGCAGCGAACGCAGCCGCATGTTCAGGATCGCATCGACCTGGGCGTCATTCAGTTCCCAGCGCTTCTTCATCACCGCGCGCGGATCATCTTCCTCACGGATAACCGCGATGACCTCATCGAGGTTGAGGAAGACGACCATGTAACCCTTCAGCACATCCAAACGGTCGGCGATCTTCTCCAGCCGATACTTGGTCCGCCGCACCAAAACCTCGTGGCGATGGTCCAGATAGGCCTGCAGCACCTCACGCAGATCCATGACCCGCGGCACGGTCTCGGCGTCGAGGACGTTCATGTTGAGCCCGATGCGCGATTCCATGTCCGTGTTGCGGAACAGGCTCTCCATCAGCATTTCGGCGGTGACGTTGCGGCTCTTCGGCTCCAGGACCAGGCGGATATCGTCGGCGGATTCCTCGCGAATATCGCCGAGCAGCGGCAGCTTGCGCGCATGCATCAACTCCGCGATACGCTCGACCAGCCGCGACTTCTGTACCTGATAGGGAATTTCGGTGACGACGACCTGATACTGGCCGCGGCCCAGGGATTCCTCCTCCCAACGCGCGCGAATGCGGAAACTGCCCCGGCCGCTGGTATAGGCCTCGACCACCGTCTCGCGATCCTCGACGAGCACACCGCCGGTCGGGAAGTCCGGTCCCGGCATCAGCGCCACCAGCTTGGTCAGCGTCGCGTTGGGTGTTTTCAGCAGATGCGCCAGCGCGTCGCAGATTTCTCCCACATTATGGGGCGGAATGCTGGTCGCCATGCCGACCGCGATGCCGGTCGCGCCATTGGCCAGCAAATTCGGGAAATTGGACGGCAGAACGATCGGCTCATCGCCTTCGCCGTCATAGGTATCGCGGAAATCAACCGCGTCCTCGTCGATCCCATCGAGCAGCGCCTGCGCAACCTCGGTCATCCGCGCTTCGGTGTAGCGCATCGCTGCGGCGTTATCGCCATCGATGTTGCCGAAGTTGCCCTGCCCGTCCACCAGCGGATACCGGACCGCAAATTCCTGGGCCAGGCGCACCATCGCGTCATAGATCGCCTGATCGCCATGGGGGTGATACTTGCCCATCACGTCGCCCACGACGCGCGCGCATTTCTTGTAGCCCTGATCGGGATCGAGGCGGAGCTGACGCATCGCATGCAGCAAGCGCCGGTGCACCGGCTTCAGCCCATCGCGCACATCGGGCAGCGACCGCGCCATGATCGTCGAGAGCGCATAGCTCAGATAGCGTTCGCTCAGGGCGTCCTTGAACGCCTCCTGACGAATCTCACCGCCGATTACAGTCATTCTCTAGCTCCGTTACACAACATGCCCTTTTAGGGGGTGCACGTGAGTCACCTCAAGAAACCGGCGTATCTTTCTCGCCTTCGGCCTCGGGGCTGTCTGAATCCCGGCTCACCAGGGATTCAAGGCGCGTGCGCGCGGGCGGCAATGGCCGATCCAGCGGATCAAAGGCATGCCGGGACAGAAAATGGCCCGTCAGGCGCAGGCCCGCGGTGAAATCGGCCGCCGTGGCCCCCTGCCCGCGCCCGTCGGGCTGGAGGAACGAGGGCAGCGCCAGCATGCGGTCGGCATAGGGTGCGCCCGCCTCGCGCGACACGGCGCGCCCCGTTCTTGGGCTGACATAGACCAACTCGGTGGTCACGCCTGTTGCCGCACAGGCCTGCAAATCGAGCCCGAACCCCAATTCGCCCAGCAGGCCCATTTCCCACTGGATGTACACGGCGGGCCAGATTTCCTGATCTCCATGGGTGAGTGCGTCGAACAGTGCTGCCGTCGCCTCGAACAGGCCCGGATGGGGTTCGCGTTCGGGGATAACCGTCTCGGTCACCGCGCACGCCGCCGATAGTGCTGCGAGCCGCGCGGGATCATCCATGATCTGAGCGGCGGTGTGACGGGACGGCTCGATCGTGAAACGACCGAGATGTTCGCTCAGCCGCGCGCGCCAGACGGCGTCTACCAGATTACCCGGCTCGACGGTGGCGCGTTTGCTGCGCGAGGCGCCGCCATGCACGAGGCCGGCATGGCGGCCATGCTCGCGTGTCAGAATCTGGACGACCGCCGCCCCCTCGCCATGTGGCCGGGCGGCAAGCACAAATCCCTCGTCACGCCACTCCATGGCGCCGGAGACTTGGGTGGTTAAGCATCGTAGCGCAGGCCCCAATCGCGGAAATGGCTCGGATCCTCGGCCCATTTCTCGCGCACCCTCACCCGCACAAACAAATGCACGGGGCGTTCGAGGATCTCCGCCAGTTCTTCCTGGGCGTCGGCGCGGATGCGCTTGATCATCTGCCCGCCCTTGCCCAGGACGATGCCCTTCTGGGAATCCCGCGACACGGTAATGTTTTGCTCGATGCGCACGCTGCCATTTTTGAACTCTTCCCAACTTTCGGTTTCGACCGAAAGGGAATAGGGAATTTCCTGATGCAGCACGAAATACGCCTTCTCGCGCGTGACCTCGGCGGCAAACAGTCGCTGGGGCAGATCGGAAATCTCGTCCTCGGGAAACAGCCAGGGACCGGGCGCCATCTGGCCATAGAAATGCGCTTCCAGATCGTCCACGCCGTTGCCATTCAGGGCCGAGATCATGAACGTCGAATCAAATCGCGCCATGCCGTTCAGGGTCTCGGACAGGGTCAGCAGGACCTCGCGCTTGAGCCCATCCACCTTGTTGAGAACCAGCACCGTGGGGCTGGAATGCATCTCGAGGCCCTCGATGATCCGCTCCACGTCGCGATCGAGCCCTCGCTTGGCATCGACCAGCACCGCAATCACGTCCGCGTCGGACGCCCCACCCCAGGCCGCGTCCACCATCGCGCGATCGAGGCGCCGCTTCGGGGCGAATATACCCGGCGTATCGGTATAGATAATCTGGGTCTGGTCCTTGATGGCGATGCCACGCACTCGCATACGCGTGGTCTGCACCTTGGGGCTGACAATCGTCACCTTGGCACCGACCAGCCGATTGACCAGCGTCGACTTGCCGGCGTTGGGCGCACCCAGGACGGACACGAACCCGCAACGGGTCCCACCATCGCCAGATGTATCGTGCGGCGTGTCAGTCATCATGATCAATCCCGAGCATCTGCAGCATTATAGCTGCGGCATCGCGTTCGGCCGCGCGTTTACTCGGCCCCGTCGCCTGCACCGGTTCGACCCCTTCGATCCGGACCTCGACCGTAAACGACGGCGCGTGATCCGGTCCATCACGGCCAAGTTCGTGATAACTCGGCAATCCCCGCGCACCCGCCTGTGCCCATTCCTGCAAAGCCGTCTTCGGATCGCGCGGTGGCCGCGCGGCTGTTTCGATCAGGGGTGACCAGATACGGCGGATGAATTCGTCCGCCACGGCAAACCCGCCATCCCGGTACATCGCGGCGATCAGCGCCTCGACCACATCGGCGATGATGGCCTCATTCGTGACCCCGGGGCCCGCGAGGATATGGTGAACGAGGCCCAGCTCCGCACCGACCTGCGACAGGGAGCCCGCATTGACCAACGCCGAGAAACGCCGGCCGATCTCGCCTTCGTCTTCATCGGGAAACCGATCGAGCAACATCTGCGCGACGATGAGCCCAAGCACCCGATCACCGAGAAACTCGAGGCGCTCGTAGGAATGGACTGGATCGAGACTGGCGTGGGTCAACGCGCGTTCCAGGAGCGCGCGGTTTGCGAATACATGGCCGAGCGTGCGCTCAAGTGCACCAAGATCGGATGCGACGACCATCAGTCCACGGAATCGAAAATGCGATTGAACCGCGTCGCCTGAATCCAGCGCCACGGCTCCAGCCAACCGGCGGTGCCGTCGGTTGAGAAGAACAGAATCTCCGCCCGCCCGATCAGATTGTCCGCCGGGACGAACCCCCAGCCCCGGCTGTCATTGCTGTCGTCGCGATTGTCGCCCATGGCGAAATAGTTTCCGGCCGGCACGACGAATTCACGGGTGTTGTCCGACGGACCGCGATCGCCGAAGCCTTCGCGGATAATATAGGTCCGCCCGTTTGGCAGGGTTTCCTCATACTGCGGGACCCGGCGCACCTGGCCGCCATTATCGCGCGAGATATGGTCATCGATACGGCGCCGGGGCACCACTTTACCGTTGATGTTCAAACGGCCGCCGACCATCTGAATGCGATCGCCCGGCAAGCCGACAATCCGCTTGATGAAGTCTTCCCGGTTGGTCGGCGGGTGCCGAAACACGGCCACATCCCCGCGATCCGGAGTGCTGCCCAGGATACGGCCGTTGAAAAACCCGAGCCCCAGCGGAAGTGAAAAACGGCTGTAGCCATAGGAGAATTTGGACACGAACAGATAGTCACCGACCAACAGGGTCGGGATCATGGAGCCCGATGGAATGTTGAAGGGTTGAAACAGAAATGTGCGCACCACGCCCGCGATCAGCAGCGCGTAGATGATCGTCCGCACCGTTTCCATGGTGCCGCCGGTTTTTTTACTGCGGTCTTTCGCCATGTCTACTCGTTTCGATTGAAGGTCCGCTCGCACTGAAAGTCCGATGGCCGCCGGATGGGCCGCAATGACGCGCGTTCTAACCGTCTCACCGGGTTTCCGCCAGTCACGAATTTGGGCGGGGCGACTAAACCCCTGCGATCAATCGCCCAGATCGGGGATTGCCGAGATAATTACGATGGCCTGCGCGATCGGCGGCTCGTCGGTCAGCGACAGTTCGATCAGCGGTTTCATGCCCGGCGGCGTGATCTCTGCCAGGCGCGCGGCCGCCCCGTTGGTCAACGCCATGGTCGGCTTACCGGATGGCAGGTTTACCACGCCCATATCACGCCAGAAGACGCCTTTCCGAAAGCCGGTACCCAGCGCCTTGGAACAGGCTTCTTTCGCCGCGTAGCGTTTGGCATAGCTGTCGGCACGGTTCGCGCGCCGATCCGATTTCACCCGTTCGGTCTCGGTAAAGCAGCGCTGCACAAACTTGTCGCCGAACCGCGCCAGCGTGCGTTCGATCCGGGTGATATCGATCAGGTCGCTGCCCAGGCCGATAATCATCGGGTACATGGGAAGCGCGGGAGCCGCAGGCGAACGCTGTGCGTCGTCTTCGCTCATGCGCTCGCCTCGCCCTGCGCGTCCGAACGGGCCGCATTCATGAGGGAACGCATGCGCCTGATCGAGCTGTCGAGCCCGCTGAAAATCGCCTCGCCGATGATGAAATGACCGATGTTCAGTTCGACGATCTCCGGGATCGCGGCGATGGGCGCCACCGTGTCGAACGTAATCCCGTGGCCGGCGTGAATTTGTAATCCAAGATCCGATCCATATGCCGCCGCGTCGATGATCCTCGCCAACTGCGCCGAAGCGGCATCTTCATCACCATCGATCAGGGCATCGCAATAGGCGCCGACGTGAATCTCAACGGCGGGCGCACCAATCGAATGGGAGGCATCCATCTGGCGACGGTCCGGTTCGATGAACATGGAGACGATCGCCTTGTTCCCCGTCAGCTGGTCGACGAAGTGTTTCAGGTGGTTATGTCCCGAGGCGACATCGAGCCCGCCTTCCGTTGTGCGTTCCTCGCGACGCTCCGGCACGATGCACACCGCATGCGGTGCGTGGCGCAACGCGATCTCGAGCATCTCGTCGGTGGCCGCCATTTCCAGCGTCAGCGGGATTTCGATCGTGTCCATGAGGCGGGCCAGATCGTCGTCTGAAATATGCCGGCGGTCTTCGCGCAGATGCGCGACGATGCTGTCCGCGCCCGCCGCGGCGGCGGCGCGGGCCGCACGCACCGGATCGGGGTGACCGCCACCGCGTGCGTTCCGAATAGTCGCAACATGATCGACGTTGACGCCCAGGCGCAAATCAGAAGCCATTGGAGTATCTCGTTATTCTCTGGTTCGCCGGTAGATTTGGCGCTCGTGGATGCAAAGGTCAACCCGGAGATGACCCTGGCAGGGACCGTGACCTAGCTGCGCGCGCGCTCGACGGTGCTGACGGACCGTCGCCCGCGGAGGCTGGTGACGATGTTGTTGAGATGTTTCGCGTCCTCGACCTCGATATCGACGACCATGTCGAAGAAGTCGGCTGTCCTGTTCGTGAATTTCAGGTTCGAAATATTCCCCCGCGCCGCGGCAATGGTCTCGGCCATCTCGGCCAGGCTTCCCGGTTCATTCATCAGGGTAATGTTCAGACGGCTGACCTGGGCACCGATACCGTTCTGCTCACGATCCCAGTCAACATCGATCCAGCGCTCCGGGCTGTCTGCGAAGGCTTCGAGGGTCATGCAGTCTATTGTGTGAACAGTCGCCCCCTTGCCCGTGGTCATGATCCCGACGATACGATCCCCCGGCAGTGGATAGCAGCACTTGGCCATATGCACCGCGATCCCCGGTGTCAGGCCGCTGATCGGGACGGCATGTTCACCATCCGTTGGTCGCTCGCGACGGCGGCGGAGTGAAAAGATCGACCCCCCCGATTTCTTGCCGCTGGTTTCGTCTGCCCGGTCCGGAAAGATAGACCGGACCACGTCGCTGCCGGTGTAGACACCCTGGCCAACCATCGCGAACAAATCGTCGCGCGAGTCTGCATGAAACTCGCGAAAGGCCGTATCGAGGTTGATATCCGAAAGTGTCTCACCAAAGCGGCCAAAGGCCTTTTCGACAATGCTTCGGCCCAGATCGACATACTGACGCATCTGGTCTTCGCGCAAGACACGGCGAATACGCGCCCGCGCCTTGCCGGTGATCACCAGCTTTTCCCAATCCGGCGACGGGGTCTGGTTCTTGGATGTCAGAATGTCGACCTGATCACCGTTCTGCAGGACAGTGCGCAAAGGCAAATTGCGCCCGTTGATCTTGGCGCCCACCGCCCTGTCACCGATCTCGGTATGAACGGCATAGGCAAAATCGATGGGCGTCGCGCCACGCGGTAACGAATACACGTCCCCCTTCGGCGAAAAACAAAACACCTGGTCCGAGAACATCTCCAGCCGGGTGTGGGCCAGAAAATCCTCGGGCGCGGACGCATTGTCGAGAATTTCCAGCAGCTCCTGCAGCCATCGGTACTGATCGGTCTCCGCCTTGGCCGCACTCGAACCCGGGCCCGAGCCGACATCCTTGTATATCCAGTGCGCCGCGACCCCGCGCTCGGCGACATCGTGCATCTCGCGCGTGCGTATCTGGATCTCGATCCGCTGATCCGCCAGACCGAGAACACTCGTATGCAGGGAACGGTATCCATTGGGCTTCGGGGTCGAGATGTAGTCCTTGAACCGACCAGGCACGACGCGATACCGGCTGTGGACGACCCCCAGCGCCTGATAGCATTGGGGAACGTCCGATACGATCGCACGAAAGGCGATGATGTCCGACAGTTGCTCAAGCGACGATTGCTGGCGCTGCATCTTCCGCCAGATCGAATAAGGTGATTTCTCTCGCCCCGCGATATCCGCTTCGATTCCGCTTTGCGCAAGCACTTCACGCAGCTCCCGCACGACCTTCTCGACCACGTCCTCGCCTTCGGCCCGCAGGAACCCCAGCCGACGCGAAATGGAATCACGCGCCTCGCCGTTGATCTCGCGAAACGCCCGATCCTCCAGCTCATCCTTGATGTCGTGCATGCCGATGCGTTCGGCCAACGGCGCGTAGATATCCATCGTCTCGCGCGCAATCCGCAGCCGCCGTTCGTTGCCGACCATATGTTCGAGCGTGCGCATGTTGTGCAGCCGATCGGCGAGCTTGACCAGCAACACGCGGATGTCCCGGCTCATCGCCAGCAACAGCTTGCGGAAATTTTCCGCCTGCTTGGCGCGATCGGACTGAAGTTCAAGCTGGGTCAGCTTGGTCACGCCATCGACCAGCTGCGCCACCTCTTCGCCGAAGAGCTCGGTGATCTGCTCGCTCGTCGCGTCGGTGTCCTCGATCGTGTCGTGCAGCAACGCCGTGATGATCGACGACGTATCAAGATGGTAGTTGGTCAGGATACCGGCGACTTCGAGCGGATGGCTGAAATAGGGTTCGCCGGACGCCCGCGTCTGCGATTTATGTGCCTCCATGGAAAAATCATAGGCGCGAATGAGCGCATCCTCGTCCGCGCTCGGATCGTAGGCTCGCACCCGTTCAACCAGTTCCACTTGCCGCATCATGGCAACATCATAACCCTGTTGTGGGCCTGCGGGCCCGACGAAAAAGCCCGGATGCACTTATGTGCGCCCGGGCTGAATTTCGAATGTTTCCCGTCCGACGACGGGGCGGCGCTGTGCGCCGGTTTCTGAACCTCAGATCAGCTGGTGCTGTCCTGACTCTCGTCCACCGCATCCTCGAAGCGCATCTGCGGCATATCCGGCTCGGCACCGGGCTCTGCGTCGGCCTCGGGAGCGTCCGGCGTGACGCCGGCGATGTTGGATTCAGACTCGAGCAGTTCGATGACCTCATCCTCTTCGGGGAGATCGAACTCGACATGCTTCTGCTGGCTGACGATCAGCGATTCCTGGAGATTCTCCAGCTCAACCGTCTCGTCCGCGATTTCGCGCAGCGCGATCACCGGGTTCTTGTCATTGTCGCGCTCGACCGTGATCGGCGCACCGGCCGACACTTCACGCGCACGCTGGGATGCGAGCATGACCAGATCAAACCGGTTCGAAACCTTATCGATGCAATCTTCAACTGTTACGCGGGCCATTCAGATGTCTCCGGACCATCATTAAATTCGGCCTGTATATAGGCACAAAATCGCGAAATGCCAAGCTCTTGGGTGCGCCGCAATAAATTCTGCGCCACCGATTATGGCTTCAACGGGCGCACATCCTCGCGATCAGCCGCCCGCGCCAGCAATGCCGCGACGCGTTCCCCAGTCACAGGATGGCACCAGTCAGGCGCGACATCCCGCAGGGGACGGAGGACGAAGGCGCGGTCCGCCATACGCGGATGAGGCAAAATCGGCCATCCGGTATCGATTTTTCCGTGATAGTCGAGCAGGTCAATGTCGATAATTCTGGCTGCGTTGCGCACCGTACGCGCGCGCCCCAGCCGGGTTTCTATATCGTGTAGCAATGTCAGCAACGGCCCCGGTGCCAGATCCGTCTCCAATGCAGCAACCGCATTCACATAGTCCGGTTGATCGGACGCGGGAACAGGTGCGCTCGAATACCAGCCGGACCGCCCGGTCACCGAGACACCTTCAGCCTCAATTTCCAGAATCGCGGCGGCAAGGCTGTCGCGCGGCGAGCCGTGATTGGCGCCAGGCAGATTGGCGCCAAGACCGATCAGGATCATGCAAATTCTCCGAAACGCTTGCGCCTGCCGGTATCTGGACAGCCCGGCGGCTGCGAGTTATCTAGACAAACATTAGAAAACGCCAATTTAAAACACGCGCATAAGGGCATCGGTTTCTCTGTCTCTTCGACGCGTTCTAGCATTTCAGACGAGGATTTATGGGCATGCTGAGCACCAGTGAAAAGACCGTCGTTTTCATCGACGGCGCCAACCTTTACGCAACTGCGCGAGGGCTGGATTTCGACATCGACTACAAGAAGTTACTGGCCCTGTTTCGTGAAAAATCCAATCTGGTGCGCGCTTACTACTACACGGTCCTGATCGAGGATCAGGAGTATTCCCCCATCCGGCCGCTTGTCGATTGGCTGGACTATAACGGCTACACACTGGTCACGAAGCCGGCGAAGGATTTCACAGATTCCAGTGGCCGCCGCCGCATCCGCAATTCCATCGATGTGGACCTCGCCGTCGACATGCTCGAAATCGCCGAACGGGTTGACCACATAGTTCTATTTTCAGGCGACAGCGGGTATCGCCGCCTGATCGAGGCCGTTCAACGCCGCGGCGCCCGGGTTACGGTCATCAGCACCACCGCCGGCAACGCGCCGTCCGTCGCCGACGAGCTGCGGCGCCAGGCCGACCATTTCGTCGACGTCAGGGAATTGCGCAACGAGATTGCGCGCGCGCGATCGGGCCAACCCGCGCGCCAGGACGACGACTATGACGATGAATATGATTATGACGGCCCCGATGATGATGATGACTTCGAGGACGACGACTACGAAGACGATAAGCATGCCGTCGCGGCCGGCGATTGATGGCCATCGACGCCCCCGCCCCCGACTGCCCCTTATGTCCGCGCCTGGTAGAATTCAGGACGGACAATCAGGCGAAGTTCCCGGACTTCCACAATGGGCCCGTCCCCAGCTTCGGTTCGGCTGACGCGCGCCTGCTGATTGTCGGTCTTGCACCGGGCCTGAAGGGGGCAAACCGCACAGCACGCCCGTTCACCGGTGACTATGCCGGAGACCTGCTTTACCCGACGCTCGTGAAATTCGGTTTCGCGCAAGGCAGCTACGCCGCACGGCCCGATGACGGCATTGAATTGTCGGACTGCCGGATCACCAACGCGGTGCGCTGCGTCCCGCCGCAGAACAAGCCGGTCGGCGCCGAGGTGAAGGCCTGTCGCCCGTTCCTGATTTCCGAGTTCGACGCCATGGCCGAATTGCGGGTCATCCTCGCGCTCGGCGGGCTGGCCCACAATGCCACGCTGGCGACGCTCGGTTACAAACAGTCGGCATTCAAGTTCGGCCATTGTGCCCAACATGAGATCGCGCAGAACGAACGGCCCATCCTGCTGATGAACAGCTATCACTGCTCGCGCTACAACACGAATACGGGCCGCCTGACGACGCCGATGTTCGAGGATGTGTTCACCGCCATCCGCGGGTATCTCGATACGCTCTAGTCTTCGTGCAGAACACCGCGGCGAATCTGGTCTTCCTCGATCGCGTCGAACAGCGCCTTGAAGTTGCCCTCGCCGAAGCCTTCGTTGCCCTTGCGCTGAATGATCTCGAAGAATATCGGGCCGATCACCGTGTCGGTAAATATCTGCAACAGCAGGCCCTGATCCTCGGTCGGCGCACCATCGAGCAGGATGTTGTTCGCGCGTAGCCGCGCGACATCCTCGCCATGCCCGGGGACCCTCTCGTCGAGCGCCTCGTAATAGGAATCCGGTGTATCCATGAAGGCGACAGCCCGTGCTGCCAACGCCTCGACGGCCGCAAAAATATCGCCCGTACCCAGTGCGATATGCTGGATGCCTTCACCGTGATAGTCGCGCAAATATTCGGCGATCTGGCTCTTGTCATCGGCGGATTCGTTGATCGGGATTCGGATTTTGCCGTCCGCGCTGGTCATCGCGCGTGAGTGCAGCCCGGTGAGCTTGCCCTCGATATCGAAGTACCTAACCTCACGAAAATTGAACACGTCTTCATAGAAGCCCGCCCAGTGATCCATGTTGCCCTGGTACACATTGTGGGTCAGGTGATCGATATAGGTCAGGCCCACCGGTGCCGCCGCCGCCCCTGCGATCGGTTCGAAATCCACGTCGTAAATTGTCCCCTCGGGGCCATAACGATCGACGAGATATAGCCGGCTATTGCCGATGCCCTGGAGCGTCGGGATATTCAGCTCCATCGGCCCGACATGGTTTGGCACCTCGGCGGCCCCACGTTCCAGCGCCTTGGCATAGGCTACAGCGGCATCACGCACGCGAAACGCCATGGCGCAGGCGCTCGGCCCATGCTCTTGCGCAAACTCGGCCGCGAAACTCCCCGGCTCGTTGTTCAGAACGAAATTGACGTCCCCCTGGCGGTAGAGCGTGACATCCTTGGACCGATGCCGGGCGACTGCTGCAAAGCCCATTTGCTCAAACAAGCGCCCAAGTTCTTCAGGCTCCGGCGAGCAATACTCCACAAACTCGAACCCGTCGGTTCCAACCGGGTTGTCCCAAAGGTCTTTCGTCCGGCCAGCCATGGCACCCGTCCTGTTGTTGTTATGACATCCACGCAATTGACCCGGCGCAGACGGTTATCTATTTTAGTTTCATATGTAACTATTTCAAGGTTTAGTCATGCCCGATACCGCACACGGTTCCGCGAGAACACACCTCGCGCTGGAAACATTTCTTCCGTATCGGCTGTCGATCCTCTCCAACACCGTCAGCAACGCCATCGCGCGCGACTATCACGAACAATTCGGCCTGACCGTGCCGGAATGGCGCGTGATGGCAGTTCTCGGACGCTTCGGGCCCGATGCAGCGACCGGCATCTGCAGCCGTACTGCGATGGACAAGGTCACGGTCAGCCGGGCCATGACACGCCTCATGGATCGCGACCTGATCACGCGGAATTCCGATTCCGCCGACCGCAGGCGCGTGATTGCCAGGCTGACGCGCAAGGGGCGGTCTATCCACGACAAGATTATCCCGGTCGCCCTGGCGCATGAGGAGCAACTCGTTGCAGCGCTGTCCCCCGCCGAAGCCAAGACATTCGGCCGGCTGCTCACCAAACTCCAGGACAAGGCCGATGCCCTGACCGCCCCCTAGAATTGCCGACTAGATGTAGTGCTCTTCGAGCGGCGCGAAGCCGTTGAACTCCACCGAAGCGTATGTGGAGGTGTAGGCGCCCGTGTCGCAGAGGGTGACAATGTCCCCGGCCGTCAAAGCCAGCGGGAGGGTGCACATCGCGTTTTCATACATCACGTCATGGCTGTCGCAGGTCGGTCCCCCGACCACAACCGGTCCGCGGGGGCCATCGCACCCCACAGCATCCATCCGGTAGCGGATCGCCTCACCTTCGGATTCCGCGGGCCCGCCATACCTTCCAACATCGAGATAGACCCAGCGTTCCGTCGTGTCATAAGCACGGTCGGCCACCAGAATAACCTCGCTGCGGATGATACCGGAATTGGCCACGATCACGCTGCCCGGCTCCAAAATCACCCGCGGCCGCGCACCGGGAAATGCCGCATCGATGGTCTGGTCGATAACCTCGAACACCCGCCCCGGTTCGGGCACCGCGCCGTCGCCGCAGGACACCGGAAATCCGCCTCCGAGGGTCAGTATTTCCAGAGAGATGCCTGCGTCTGCCGCGCGCACAAACAACTCGCCACACAGGGCAACGGCCTCGCACCAACGCGCCGCATCGAACGCCGCACCCGACGCAACCAGGCGTTCGATGACCTGCGGTGCCGGGTTCGCCTTGACCGCATAGAATATCCCGGCCCAGTGAACCATTTTTGCCATACGGGCATAATTCTCCGCGACCCGGTCGAGGTCGACCACCAGCAAGGGGCTCGCGCCAGCGCGCGATCGAAGAAACGGTCGAATCTTTCAGTCATGAATTGTGGTTCCGCCGGATTCTCGCGCGCCGCCTTATTGTTCGAATTGGCAACAAAGCCACCGAAATTCGCGCGCAATCGCAGGCAATCGACATACCACGTCAATTGCCCTGAATCGCGGCCTGTGTTAACCGGCGAGAGTCTGCATGACGATTGGAAGAGACGGGTGACAGAGCACGGTTCCATATGGGTCCTGAACGGACCCAATCTAAATTTGCTCGGCGAACGCGAGCCCGGCATCTATGGCGGGGATTCACTGGCCGATATCGAGGCGCGTTGCGCCGAAGCTGCAAAGACGGCCGGCTTCGCCCTGGATTTTCGCCAGACCAACCATGAAGGCGAACTCGTCGCCTGGGTCCAGGAGGCTCGCACCGGTGCTGCCGGGCTGGCGATCAACGCCGGCGCCTACACCCACACATCGGTCGCGGTTCACGACGCGCTGCGCCTGCTCGATATTCCGATTGTCGAAGTGCATTTGTCGAACATCTTCGCGCGCGAGGAATTCCGACATAAATCCTATATCAGCGCAGCCGCGACAGGTGTCGTGTGCGGCTTTGGTTCACACAGCTATGTGCTGGCAATTTCTGCGCTTGCGGCGCGAATGGATCTGTAGCGAATGAGTGATTCCTTTGACATTGATCCCGACCTCGTCCGCAAACTCGCCGACCTGTTGAACGAAACGGGACTGGGCGAGATTGAATATGAGGACAACGGCAAGCGTGTCCGCGTGGCCCTGCCCGGCGTCGGCGCACCTGCCGTGGCCGCACCGGTCGTGGCCCCCGCTGCAGCGCCAGTTGCCACGCCCTCGACGGCCGGCGGGGACGCGGCGGCGCATCCTGGTGCCGTCACATCGCCGATGGTCGGCACGGTGTATCTCGCGCAGGCACCCGAAGACCCGCCATTCGTCAAGGCGGGTGACAGCGTTCGCGAGGGCCAGACCCTGTTGCTGATCGAGGCCATGAAGACCTTCAACGAGGTCAAGGCGCCCCGCACGGGCACGCTTCAGAGTATCGCCGTTGCGAGCGGCCAGCCGGTCGAGTTTGGCGAAGTCCTCGCCATCATCGAATAAGCCAGGCCGGCGCACCCGATGTTCAAAAAAGTCCTGATCGCCAACCGCGGCGAAATCGCACTGCGCATACATCGCGCCTGCAAGGAGATGGGCATCTCGACGGTCGCGGTTCATTCGACGGCCGATTCAAATGCCATGCATGTCCGGCTCGCCGACGAAAGCGTGTGTATCGGTCCCCCGACGGCAGCGGACAGCTATCTCAACATTCCCGCGATCCTGTCGGCGGCGACCGTCACCGATGCCGACGCCATTCATCCCGGCTACGGGTTCCTGTCGGAGAACGCGAACTTCGCCCGGATCGTCGAAGAGCACGGCATTGCCTTTATCGGACCGAGCTCCGACCTGATCGCGACGATGGGTGACAAGGTTGCGGCAAAGGATGCGATGAAGCGCGCCGGCGTGCCGGTCGTCCCCGGTTCGGACGGGGCCGTCAAAACTGCCGCAGACGCCGTTCCGATTGCTGCCGACATCGGCTACCCGGTCATCGTCAAGGCCGCGTCCGGCGGCGGCGGTCGCGGCATGAAAGTTGTTCAACGACCCGAAGACCTCGAGAGCGCATTCAACATGGCCTCGACCGAGGCGCTTGCCGGCTTCGGTGATGCCACGGTCTACATCGAAAAATTTCTCGGCCAGCCCCGGCACGTGGAAGTCCAGGTCATCGCCGACGGCAAGGGAAACGCTGTCCACCTGTTCGAGCGTGATTGCTCGCTCCAGCGCAAACATCAAAAGGTCCTCGAAGAGGCCCCCTGCCCGATCCTCGACGAGGCGACCCGCCAGCGCATCGGCAAGGTCTGCGCTGACGCCGCCGCCAATCTGGGCTATCGCAGCGCGGGGACGTTCGAATTTCTGTTCGAGAATGACGAGTTCTATTTCATCGAGATGAACACCCGCGTGCAGGTGGAACACCCGGTCACCGAAATGATCTGCGACATCGATATCGTGGCGGAGATGATCCGCATCGCGGCCGGTGAGGAAATGTCCCTGCGCCAGGACGATATCCGCATCAACGGTCATGCCTTCGAATGCCGAATCAACGCCGAGGACCCCGAGACCTTCACGCCCTCACCAGGGCGGATCGTTGAATTTCACGCACCGGGCGGGCTCGGCGTGCGCGTCGATTCTGCACTCTATGCCGGCTACAGCATCCCGCCCTACTACGACAGCCTTGTCGCCAAGCTGATCGTCCACGGGCGCACGCGCGACGAAGCGCTGATGCGATTGCGGCGCGCGCTGGGAGAGATGGTCGTGTCAGGTGTGTCCACCACGATCCCGTTGCACCAGCGCCTCGCCGACAACCCGTCCTTCATCGCGGGCGACTATGACATTCATTGGCTCGAAAGCTTCGTTGCAACCGACTAAGCTCGCGTGATGACCGGACTGACACCGCAACTCCTGTTGGGCGCCTACGCCAGCGGAATATTTCCGATGGCGGAAAGCCGGCACGATGCCGATCTGTACTGGATCGACCCCGATGTGCGCGGCGTGCTGCCGCTCGATGCGTTTCACATTCCACGACGTCTGCGAAAAACCATCCGGACAAACCCCTTCGAAATCCGCTGCGACAGCGATTTCGTCGGCACCGTGCGCGCCTGCGCCGAGCCCCAGGGCAATCGTCCCGACACCTGGATAAACGATGAAATCGAGCACCTCTACGCTGCGCTCTTCGACATGGGCTTCGCCCATTCCGTGGAGTGCTGGCACGAAGATGCGATGGTTGGCGGGCTGTATGGGGTGAGCCTCGGCGGCGCGTTCTTCGGAGAGAGCATGTTTTCGCGCGCCCGCGACGCAAGCAAGGTCGCGCTATGTCACCTTGCGGCGCGGCTGCACAAGAGCGGGTTCGTGCTCCTCGACAGCCAATTCGTCACGGATCATTTGCGCCAGTTTGGTGCCGCGGAAATAGAGCGCGCCGACTACAAGCAGCGCCTGGCAGCGGCCCTCAAGGTCGATGCTGATTTTCAGCCGGAACTATCGGACGCCGAGTTCGAGGCCTTCATACAATCCACGACCCAGACATCGTAGACCGGGTGCTCGAGCGCCGAGACCGCCGGACTGGATGCGAACATCCAGCCGGTGAAAAGGTCTCGCGGCAGCGCGGTTTCGAACGTCTCGTCGATCTCGATAAACGCGGTGCTTTCCGGTGGCTCGGTCGGCGGCGCCTTGTGACAGGCGCGGGCCTGGATCACCAAAGACCCGAACCGGACCGGCACATCGAAGGGCGCCTCAAAGGTCGAGATCCGTGCGGTGACCTTGTCCAGCCCCTGCAGAACCGCACCGGAAGACGCCGTCCCGACATCCTGTGCCGACAGTTCGCTCGCCGTGCCCCAGGCCAGGGCCACCGCAAGTGTGCCTGGAAGAAGAAACCGCCGCATCAGAAAGCCAGGGCGACGCCGACTGGCATCACTTGGCATCGGTCGCCAGGAAGATGATCTCCGAGACCGTGTCTTCAATGGCGCGGAAATCGCGTGTTTGTACGATCTCGCCCTCGGGCGGCAGCATCTCGGTCGCCGTGCCCGGGAACAATCGCAGATACTTGCCGCCGAGCAGCCCCTCGGCCGTGACGCCGGCTTCGGTATCGGCCGGCAGGCGAAGATCTTTGCGCACGGTAAAGGTTACGACGGCCTCGAATGTCTGATCGTCGAGCGAGCGATCGATGACGGATCCGACTTTCACGCCGGAGATCCGGACGTCGCTGCCCCGATCAAGCCCCCCGACCTTGAGGAACCGCGCCGTCAGCTGATAGCCATCATGGTCCTGCAGGTCGATGGATCGCGCCCCGAAAAACACAAATCCGATCGCTATCAAAAGAACGACCGCACCAAGGATAGTTTCGACGGCACCGCGTTTCATTGCTTCGCTCCCGCTTCGCGCGCTGATTTCGCCCGGGACACGATGAGCCCCAGCAGGTCATCAAGCACGACTGCATCTTCGGTGTAACTGATCCGGCCGCCATCCCCGATGATCCGGTCGGCCCCGCCGATATCAACCCGCACGAGCTTGCCGCCGAAGATGCCATCGGTCACGATTGCCGCGGTGGCATCGGCATCCAGCTCAACCGATGCATCGATCCGCAGCGTGGCCTGCACCCGGAATTGTTCGACGAGGTCGAGCCCGGCCACTTCGCCAACCTTTACCCCGGCGGCATGAACGGGATTGCCCACCAGAAGGCCGTCCGTCCGCCCGAACACCGCGCGCACGTCGATGGTCTCATCACCGCTGGTCCAGGTCGGACCAAAGACCCCGGCCACAACGGCAACGATCGCAATCACGACGCCAAACCCCACGACGACGTCCCGGAGTTCACGCTGTGACGAGGTATTCATCGTGGTGCGCTCATCGAAATGACCTGATTTCGGAAAACGGGTTGTGCAACGGACGCGCTATTGCGGTGTCCAGGGCTCGTAGTCACCGGTACCCCGCCTGCGCTCGCCATCCCGCAGAACGCTGCCCGGGGGGTGATATGCGGCGCGCGTGCCCGTCAGGTTCGGAACATGTTCCTGCTGCCAGTCATGACGATGGGCCTCATCGAGAGGCGATTCCGTCATGTGGTGCAGCCAGCTATGCCATTCGGGCGGAACCTTGCTCGCCTCCGGCCGGCCCTTGTAGACGACCCAGCGACGCTCGCGATTGTAGCGATTCCGGTTACGGCCACGATAATAGCGGTTGCCGAACTTGTCGGAACCGACAAGTTGCCCTGAGATCATGGTTTTAAGCAGCGTTCCCAACGTGGCCATTGAGCTTCCAAATCCCTAAATGCGCTGACGTTTCGCGGGACTATGGCACCCGCCCCGGAGTTTGGCCAGAGCCATGATGTCACGTTTTCCCGGGTCGGCCGCGCGAAGCGATCAGGCGACAAAACACATGATATGGACGATTGTTGGCCGCCCAACCCAAAATGTGGTTGCGGCGCAAATATCTTGTGGTTTACCGTCAACAATTGCCGAGATTTGGTGTTTTTCGTCGTTTTTGTCACGAAAGCTTCATGGACTCGGCGGGGGCCGCCCACGGCGAGTATTAGGATTTAGGCGCGGCCACCCTGGCTCATTTTTGGTTACGGCGCGTGCTTCGCGCCTGTTTTGGGGGGTTACATGCGGATCCAACGCCGCTTTACGAACGAAGGCGAGAGTCCTTACACCGCGATCGAGTTTCGCACCACGTCGAGCGAAATCCGTAATCCGGATGGATCGATCGTGTTTGCAGCCGATGATATCGATGTCCCTGCGGCTTGGACCCAGGTCGCATGCGATATCCTGGCGCAGAAATATTTCCGCAAAGCGGGTGTTCCCGCCCGGCTGAAGCCGGTCAAGGAAGACGACGTCCCCGAATTTCTGTGGCGACGCACCGCTGACGAAACCAAGCTCAAACGCCTCGGCAAGGACAAGCGCCATGGCGGTGAAACCGACGCACGACAGGTCTTTGATCGTCTCGCCGGCACCTGGGCCTATTGGGGCTGGAAGGGCGGCTATTTCGACAGCGCCGACGATGCCAGCGCCTACTATGACGAGATGCGCTACATGTTGGCGGCCCAGATCGCGGCGCCGAACAGCCCGCAATGGTTCAATACCGGCCTGCATTGGGCCTATGGAATCGACGGCCCGGGACAGGGCCATCATTATGTTGATTACCAGTCGGGGCACCTGACCAAATCCAAGAGCTCCTACGAGCACCCGCAGCCCCACGCCTGCTTCATCCAGTCCGTGTCCGATGATCTCGTGAACGACGGCGGCATCATGGACCTCTGGGTTCGCGAAGCCCGCCTGTTCAAATACGGCTCGGGCACCGGTTCGAATTTCTCCCATATCCGCGGCGAGAGCGAAGCCCTGTCGGGCGGCGGCAAATCGTCGGGCCTGATGAGCTTCCTCAAAATCGGTGATCGCGCGGCCGGCGCCATCAAATCCGGCGGCACGACGCGGCGCGCGGCCAAGATGGTCGTGGTCGATGTCGATCACCCGGATATCGAATCCTATATCGACTGGAAGGTCACCGAGGAACAGAAGGTGGCGGCGCTCGTCACCGGTTCGATCACCTGCCAGCAGCACCTGACCGCGATCATGGCGGCCTGCCACGACACCGACGCACCCGAAGGTGACGAGCGGTTCGAGCCGGCCGAGAACCCGGCCCTGAAGAAGGCCATCCGTGAATCCCGCAAGGCCATGGTGCCGGACAATTACGCCCAGCGCGTGATCCAGTTCGCCCGCCAGGGTTTCAGCGAAATCGATTTCCCGACCTACGACACGGATTGGGATTCCGAGGCTTATCTGACCGTCTCCGGCCAGAACTCAAACAATTCCGTTCGGGTGACCGATGACTTCCTGAAGGCCGTCGAAGACGGCGGATCGTGGGATTTGAAACGCCGGACCGATGGCGAGGTCGCGAAAACCGTCGATGCCGGCGAGCTGTGGGACAAGATTTCCCACGCGGCATGGTCGTGCGCCGATCCAGGCATTCAGTACGACACCACGATCAACGACTGGCACACCTGCCCGGAATCCGGACGTATCAACGCATCCAATCCGTGCTCGGAGTACATGTTCCTCGACGACACCGCGTGCAACCTCGCGTCGTTGAACCTCATGACCTTCCGCGAGCATGACGGCAACTTCGATGTCGACGGGTTCGAGCATGCGGTTCGCCTGTGGACGGTCACGCTGGAAATCTCGGTCCTGATGGCGCAGTTCCCGTCCAAGGAAATCGCCCGCCTGAGCTACGAATTCCGCACGCTGGGTCTCGGCTTTGCCAATATCGGCGGGCTGTTGATGGCGTCCGGCCTTCCCTATGACAGTGACGAAGGCCGCGCGTTGTGCGCCTCCATCAGCGCACTGATGACGGGCGTCTGCTATGCGACGTCGGCCGAGATGGCCGAGGAACTCGGGGCATTCCCGGGTCACGCCAAGAACGCGCCGAACATGTTGCGGGTCATCCGCAACCATCGCCGTGCGGCACACGGCACCGCCACGGGATATGAAGGCCTGTCGACAAACCCGGTCCCGCTCGATCACGCGAACTGCCCCGACGCGCCCATCGCCGAAGCGGCAATGCGCGCCTGGGACCTGGCGCTGGAGCTGGGCGAAGCCCATGGCTATCGCAATGCCCAGACCACGGTGATCGCGCCCACGGGCACGATCGGCCTGGTCATGGATTGCGATACGACCGGCATCGAGCCGGACTTCGCGCTGGTCAAGTTCAAGAAGCTCGCCGGCGGCGGCTATTTCAAGATCATCAATCGGATGGTCCCAGAGGCGCTCCAGAATCTCGGCTACACGCCCAAGCAGATCGACGAGATGTCCGGCTACGCGGTCGGGTACGGCTCGCTGGCCGATGCGCCGGGGGTCAACCATGCGACGCTCGCCGAAAAAGGCTTCGGTGACGACCAGATAGCCGCGATCGAGGAAGGTCTCGGCACGGCGTTCGACATTCGCTTCGCGTTCAACAAGTGGACGCTCGGCGAGGCCTTTTGCACGGAGACACTTGGTCTCGAAGTGGCGCAGCTCGACGACATGTCCTTCGACATGCTCTCTGCGCTGGGCTTCACCGACGAGCAGATCGAAACCGCCAACAATCATGCCTGCGGCACGATGACCCTCGAAGGCGCGCCGCACATGAAGGACGAGCATCTGGCGATCTTCGACTGCGCCAACCCGTGCGGGAAGATCGGCAAGCGGTTCCTGTCGGTCGACAGTCACATCCACATGATGGCGGCCGCCCAGCCGTTCATCACGGGCGCGATCTCCAAGACGATCAACATGCCCAACAAGGCCAACATCTCCGACTGTGCCGACGCCTACATGTTGTCCTGGCGCCTCGGGCTCAAGGCCAACGCGCTGTATCGCGATGGCTCGAAGCTCAGCCAGCCGCTGCAGTCACAGCTCCTGTCGGATGATACCGATGAAGCGGCGGATACGCTCGACGAGCTCCTCGATGCGCCGAACGGGCGTCGCGCAGAGATCATCGCCGAGCGCATCGTCGAACGGGTCGTGGAGCGCGAGGTCGATCGTCATAAATTGCCCCATCGCCGCAAGGGCTACACCCAGAAGGCAATCGTCGGTGGTCACAAGGTCTATATCCGGACCGGCGAGTATGACGACGGGTCGATCGGCGAAGTCTTCCTCGACATGCACAAGGAGGGCGCCGCCTTCCGCTCGTTGATGAACAACTTCGCCATCGCGGTCTCGATCGGCCTGCAATATGGCGTGCCGCTCGAGGAGTTCGTTGACGCCTACACCTTCACCCGGTTCGAGCCTTCGGGCCCGGTCGAAGGCAACGAGACCATCAAGATGGCGAGCTCCATCCTGGACTACATCTTCCGCGAGCTCGCAATCAGCTATCTGGGCCGCAACGACCTGGCCCATGTCGAGATCGACGATCTCGAGCCCGATACGATGGGCCGCGGAGAATCCGACGACAGCCTGCCGCCACGCAGCAGGGCGACGAAATCCGTCGTCAGCACCGGCTATGTCCGCAAGAGCACCCTGTCGGTGATCGAGGGCGGCTTGCGCGAAATGGAGCCGGTGGAACACGCACCGGAAGCCACCGCCGAGGCGACCGGCACCGACGGCATGCCGACGGGCGAAATCGAGCCGTCCGTAAGCCCGATGGGAACCCCCAAGGGTCAGCAACTCGATCTCGAATACGTGGTCCAGGAAGAGCGTTCGATGCGCATTCGCCAGGCCCGGCTCCAGGGCTATGAAGGCGATGCGTGCACCGAATGCGGCAACTTCACGCTAGTGAGGAACGGAACATGTCTCAAATGCGACACCTGCGGGGGTACCAGCGGGTGTAGCTGAGGAATTCGGGCCGGGTCGGACCCCAATGGCCTGAATAGTCGGCCCCGCGCAGTCCGCTTGGCGCCGGGTCACTCTCCTCCCTGACCTCCGGGGTGTGCAAAGGTAGGCGCACCCCGGTTTTTTTGACTGATTTCAACCGATTGCCCGTGTAGGGGCGGGTTTCAAACCCGCCCGCACTCATTTTCCTGCACGGGTATTGGGGGGGGCCTTGTGGCACCAGGCGGGTTTGAAACCCGCCCCTACAACGAATTATTCGGTCTTTATGGGCCCTTACAGGGAGACTCCGGACCGGCTATTCTCTTCCGATATTTTGCACAGGAGTATTCCATTATGGCCGGAACCATCGACGCACGCCTCGCCGAACTCGGCATCGAATTGCCGCCCGCCAACGCGCCCGCGGGGAACTACGTCCCCTACGTACAGACGGGAAACCTGCTGTTCGTCTCGGGCCAGATCCCCATTGTCGACGGCAAGCCCGGCTTCATCGGCCGGCTCGGCGCCGAATTCGACGTCGATGAGGGTGCTGCGGCAGCCCGTGTCTGCGCGTTGTCGCTCATCGCCCAGGCCAAGGACGCGTTGGGTGGTGATCTCGACCGGATCAGCCGGGTGGTGAAGCTCACGGGCTTCGTCGCCGCGACCCATGATTTCCCCGACCATCCGAAGGTCGTCAACGGCGCGTCGGACCTGTTCGCCGAGGTCTTCGGCGATGCCGGGCGGCATGCCCGTGCGGCTGTGGGCATGGCGTCCCTTCCCCTCGGCGTCGCAGTCGAGGTCGAAGCGATCTTCGAGATCAGCTGACGCCGCAGGATCGCCCAACCCATGGGTCTCCATCCCGGTCACGCGCACGGCCATTCTCACGGGCCACGCCCTCCCGACACGCCACATGGCGATCGACGGCTGATCTTCGCCATTGCGGTCAATGTTCTCCTAACGGTCGCCCAGATTGTCGGCGGGGTGTTCTCGGGCAGCCTCGCGCTGGTGGCCGACGCCATTCACAATCTGTCCGACGCGGCCGCCCTCGCAATCGCACTGATCGCGCGGCGGATCGCCCGACACCCGGCCGACAGCAATCACACCTATGGGCATGGCCGCGCGGAGATGATCGGCGCGGTGTTCAACCTCTCCTGGTTGATCTTCATCGGCCTGTTCCTGGTGTTCGAAGCCGTCGAGCGCTTCTTCAACCCGCAACCGATCGAGGGTTGGACCGTAGTGGTCATCGCGGTCGTCGCCCTGATCATCGACACCGTGACGGCCATGCTGACCTACCGCATGGCGAAGACCTCGATGAACATCCGCGCGGCCTTCATCCACAACCTCTCCGACGCCCTGGCATCCGTCGGGGTCATCGTCGGCGGCACCCTGATCATTCTCTATGAATGGCTGTTCGTGGATGCGCTCGTCACCATCGTGATCGCCGTCTATATCCTCGGCCATGCGGTCATCGAGATTCCCAAGGCCATTCACATCCTGATGCAGGGCGTCCCCGAAGGGCTCGATATTGCGGACGTCACCACGGCCATGCAGGAGGTGGCGGGCGTGCACGACATCCACCATGTTCATATCTGGCACATCGACGAGCACCGCCGCTCTCTCGAAGCCCATGTGATGATCAACCCGGTGGATATGAACCGGATGGAGGAGATCAAGGCAGCGCTTAAAAGCCAACTGGCGGAGCGTTTCGCGATCGGCCACTCGACGCTCGAATTCGAGATTCCGGACCGCGACGGCTCTTCCCTTGGTCCCGACGCCTCGGGGCACTAGACTGTCGCCATGCCCGACGGAGACACAGCACTTTCCGCCCGCGTCGTCGAGAATATCGCGAACATTCCGCCCGACGCCTGGGAGCGGCTCGCCGGACGCGACAACCCCTTTGTCAGCTACCCGTTCCTGTTGGCACTGGAGGAGACCGGCTGCGCATCGAACGAGGCCGGGTGGCTGCCCCATCATGTGGTGGTGGAAGAGACCAACGGCGAGATCATCGCCGCCGCCCCTGTCTATCTGAAGAGCCATTCCCAGGGTGAGTATGTTTTCGATCATGGCTGGGCCCATGCGTGGGAGCGCGCGGGCGGACGCTATTACCCGAAAATGCAGGTCGCGGCCCCCTTCTCACCCGTCGGCGGCCCCCGGTTGCTGGTCGGCGATGCGCCGGATGCAGACGATGCCCGCCTGACGCTGCTACGCGCGCTAGAGACGGTCTGCCAGAAGCTCGAACTGTCGTCGGTGCATGTGACCTTCACGACCGAGCATGACTATGACGTGATGGGTCTCGCGGGCTGGATCCAGCGGATCGGTCGCCAGTTTCACTGGCACAACCGTGACTACGAAACCTTCGACGATTTCCTCGGCGCGCTGACCAGCCGCAAGCGCAAGATGATCCGCAAGGAACGGCGCCAGGTCGCCGACCAGGGCATCAACGTCCAGGCGCTTTCCGGCGACGACATCAAGCCCGCGCACTGGGATGCCTTCTACCAATTCTACGTCGACACCTATGACCGCAAATGGGGCTACCCGTATCTGACCCGCGAATTCTTCGAGGCGATGCAGGACCGGATGGGCAACCAGGTCGTGCTGGTCATGGCGGATATGGATGGCCTGCCGGTGGCCGGCGCGCTCAATCTGCGTGGCGCCACGGCGCTGTATGGCCGCAACTGGGGATGCCTCGGCGACTTCCGCTTCCTGCATTTCGAGGCCTGCTATTACAAGGCCATCGAGTTCGCGATCGACAACGGCCTCAAGACCGTCGAGGCGGGAACCCAGGGCCCGCACAAGATCCAGCGCGGCTACGAACCGGTAGCGACCTACTCTGGTCATTACATTCCCAATGAGAGTTTCCGCGAAGCCGTCGAGCGCTTCTGCCAGGAAGAAGAACGCGAAGTCGGCTGGGAGATCGAGAACTACGCCGAGCACCTGCCGTACCGGCAGGAGGACTAATCCGCCCGCGATCCGGTCAGACTTCCTGGATATTTCCGTCCTCGTCGAGGACGAAGCCAGCATCCTGTGCGCGCTGAATTACGGTGTCATGCCAATCGACACGGCTCGGCTTCGTCCCGCCGAGGATCGTGAGATGCCAGGCATCGCTGTCGCCGGCGTTGCGGATCGCCCGCATCTCGCCGATCGGGACCGAAATCACGTCGAAGGGCTCGAGGAATATTTCATGCTCTCCAGCCTCGCCCCAGGTGACACTCCAGCGGCCGGTCATGGCGATGAACACCTCGACATGGTCATGAGAATGCAACGACGGGCCCTTGCCCGGGGCCGCTTTCATATATGTGAGATTGAAGTCCTCGGCATACTCGATGGCCGGCTTGGCATCGGGATTCTCGGACACACCTGCGCCAATGACGTTGTAGTTGAGACGTTCATGGCCCGGCAGCATTGAATCCAGAAAGAACCGCGGGTCGGTCTTCAGCTCTTCAAAGCGGGCGATTCGCTCGCGCTCCATACGCTCTACATCCCATCCAGAATTTGCCATCATCATCTCCCTGTCCGATTACATCGCGAACTCGGCCCCCGCCTCCTTGTGAGACAAGCGGAGCAGTCTCTACGCGGCCGGATCGACGATCAAATTTCCGTCTGCATCCAGATGCATTCCCGTCTTCGCGGCTTGATCGAGCACCGAACGGGCCCAGCTCACCTTGCCATTGTCATCCCCGCCGACGACGGCAACCATATGGGCGTATTCATCCCCGTCGTTTCGGAAGCCACGCATGACCCCCGGTGGCACCGAAAAGCAGTCGAGTGGGCCGACCTGGATCTCGTTCTCACCTTCATCGCCCCAATAGATCGTCCATTTGCCCGAGAACGGTATAAAGACCTCGACCGTGACGTGATCGTGCAGCGCGGCACCGCAGCCGGGTTCCGAACCAACATATGCAATGTTGAATCCGTGCTCCCCGGTTATCACCGGGTTCGTCGCAGGGTCCTCGGAAACGCCCGGGCCGATCACGCTGAACAGATCCCGTGCATGCGCAGGCAAGCGCGTATCGACGAACATCATCGGGTTTGGTTGCATTCCGGAGAAACGCGCCACGCGTTCTCGTTCCATCTTGTCTTTCGAGAGGTCCATTCGCGCCATTGTCAGCTCCTGTGCTGGTTCGATATTCCCCCGGCGATCCGAACACACCAGTACTGACCGAAGGCGACGCAAATATTCTGCGCCAGTCGCGCGCCAGAGTCAGGCCGCAATCGCCACCAATCGGCCAAGTCTATTTATTCACATAGTTTCAACGATGTAGGGATCATATGGTCGTTAAAAGAACCGGCACCGACAGCCGTCGGCGCCTCCACAAGGACACGATTACCGCACCAATGGTTGCGTCACCGTCAAACCGCTGCCTAAGGTTGAGCGTGTTTGTTGAATGAGTGTTTTGTTACCAAAACGCCTCGCGTTGTTCTGTTGTCCATAAAAGAACCGCGCAATTTCACCCGCAAGGCGACACAGACGCGGTTCCAGCTTCAAAAAAGCAACGGAGGGGAACATGACTCATAATATTATTTGGAAAGTAGGTTCCGTACTTGCACTAGGTCTTTTTGCGGCGACACCAGCCGTGGCGGATAGTTTCACTTTCCGTATCGCGGCCGGGCATCCGGCCGCACCGCTGTCGACGGTTAATCAGCTTCAAAAGACTTTCGTCCCGAATATCACCAAGCGCGTGGCAGCCGAGACCGAGCACAAGGTCCGCTTCATCGAGGGGTATGGCGGCACGATCGCGAACCTGTTCGAGGTTCTGGAATCGACCCAAAAGGGCTTGGTTGATTTTGGCTCCATCCCGTCAGCGTTCGAGCCGACGAAGCTGTTCGTCCACAACATCAACTACTTTATTCCGTTCCTTTCCGGCGATCCGAAGATCATGGGTCCGACGACACGTCAGATTCAAAAGGAATTCGATTACTTCTACACGGTGTTCAACAAGTACAACCAAACCTATCTGGGTGGCGGCGCGTTCGACGATTACGGCCTGGGCACCAAGTTTCCGTGGACCAAGATGGAAGAGCTCAAGGGCGTGAAAATCGGCGCGGCCGGTCCGAACCTGCCATGGCTCGACTTCGCCGGTGCGGCGAAGGTTCAGACCAACCTGAACGAGGCCTACAACGCGCTGCAATCAGGTGTTTATAGCGGCATCGTCATCTTCCCGGCCCCGTATTTCGGCTTTAAGTTCGGAGAAGTCGCGAAGTACTACACCGAGATGGGCTGGGGCTCGACGCTGATCTATCCCCTCTCTGTCAACAACGACACCTGGGCCAAGATTCCTGACTCCGTGAAGAAAATCATCATGGAAGAGGTCGATGTCTACGCCGACGCCGTCGAGGAAGAGTCCACAACAAAGTACGGTTCGGCGCTCAAGAGTTTGGCCGCCCAGGGCGTGACCGTACGCGATCTCGGTGACGCAGAGCGCGGCCGCATGGCCCGAGCGATCGAGCCGTGGGTCAACCAGAAGGCCCAGGAATATGAGGATTTGGGCTATCCCGGCAAGACCACCTTCAAACGCCTGATCGAACTGGCGAAGCAAAACGGCGCGAAGCCAGCCTACGAGTACACGATCAAATAGTGACCGGCACAATCCGGCAGAAATTGCGGGGCGGCCGATTGGCTGCCCCGTTCTTTTTTGTGGTGACGAGAGAAGTCCTGGTCCGCAGGACAGGGAAGTACATATGCAAAGGGCGGGTCCGAGCCCGCCCTTGCGTTTATCCTGACTGCCTAAAGGCTTCTATTTCTCAACGAGCGCCGGTTTCTTGTCGCCACCGGCGGCGTCATCACCGTCACCCTTGGTCGGGCTCTTGCGCTTACGTTTCGGCTTGCCGTCGCCACCAGATGGCTTTTCCTTCTCGAGGTCAAACGTCAGCGCACCGTCCTTCACGCCCACTTTAACAGTCCCGCCCTTGGTCAGCTTGCCGAACAACAGCTCCTCGGCCAGGGGCTGCTTGAGATGTTCCTGAATGATACGGGCCAGCGGCCGCGCACCGAATTTCGGATCGTAGCCCTTCTTGGCCAGCCAATCGCGCGCGTCATCGTTAAGCACGATGGAGACGTTGCGGTCGTCGAGCTGGGCCTCCAGCTGGATGACGAATTTCTCGACCACCTTGCCCATGACGTCGGGCGACAGGTTGTTGAAGCCGATGACGGCGTCGAGACGGTTGCGGAACTCGGGCGTGAACAACCGATTGATTGCTTCCTCGTCCTCGCCCTCGCGCGTTTCCGAACCGAAGCCCATGGCGGGCTTGGCCATGTCGGCGGCGCCCGCATTGGTCGTCATGATCAGGATGACGTTGCGGAAATCGACATTCTTGCCGTTATGGTCGGTCAGCTTTCCGTAATCCATCACCTGCAACAGGATGTTGAACAGATCGGGATGGGCCTTCTCGATCTCGTCGAGCAGAAGCACCTGATGGGGGTGCTGGTCGACCGCATCGGTCAGAAGCCCGCCCTGATCGAAGCCGACATAGCCCGGTGGCGCACCGATCAGACGCGAAATCGAGTGGCGCTCCATATACTCCGACATATCAAACCGCGTGAGCTCGACACCAAGTGAAAGGGCGAGCTGGCGCGCGGCTTCGGTCTTGCCGACGCCGGTGGGGCCGGAGAACAGGTAGGCGCCGATGGGCTTCTCGGGTTCGCGCAGGCCCGCGCGGGCCAGCTTGATCGCGCTCGACAGCGCGGTGATCGCCTGGTCCTGGCCGAACACCATCGTCTTCAGGTCGCGTTCGAGATTCTCCAGCGCTGTCTTGTCGTCGCGGCTGACGGTTTTCGGCGGGATGCGCGCGATCTTGGCAACCACGGCCTCCACATCCTTCACGCCGACGGTCTTCTTGCGCTTCGACGGCGAGAGCAACGCCTGGGCAGCCCCGGTCTCGTCGATCACGTCGATGGCGCTATCGGGCAGCTTGCGATCGTTGATATAGCGCGCCGACAGCTCGACCGCAGTGCGGATCGCCTGCTCGGTGTAGCGGATATCGTGATGCTCTTCGTAGTAGGGCTTCAGGCCACGCAGGATCTTGACCGTGTCCTCGACCGACGGCTCGTAGACATCGATCTTCTGGAACCGGCGGACCAGTGCGCGGTCCTTCTCGAAATAGTTCCGGTATTCCTTGTAGGTGGTCGAGCCGATGCAGCGCAGCTTGCCGCCGGCAAGTGCCGGCTTCAGCAGGTTCGAGGCATCCATGGCGCCCCCTGATGTCGCACCGGCGCCGATAACGGTGTGTATTTCATCGATGAACAGGATAGCGCCTTCGTAGGCTTCAAGCTCG